>CAJYQC010000390.1 GCA_913776885.1 uncultured Variovorax sp. | reverse complement strand
CCGCCGCCGCCGGCCCTGGGCCGGATGCGGGCGGCCCCGGCGGGGCGGAAGGGCTCGGGGCCGGTGCCGGCGCGGGCGGAGGCGTTACCCAGGGCAGGGTGCCGCCCGAGTCGCTGCCGCCGCAGCCCGCGAGCAGCAGGGGCGAGGTGATCACGCCGCAGGTCAGCAGCATCGCTGCCATCGATTTGAGTCGCATGATGAAGGTCTCCACTCCAGGTTCTGGTTGTCTGCGATACGAAGGAGGCGCCGAACCACCACGTGCATGTCATGCACGCGGGGCTCGCTGTCGTTCGAAAGGGAAGGGACCGCCGACTACGGCGTGGTGCAGAACGGGGTCAGGCCCATGGCCGACTTCACGCCCTGGACCACCAGCTTCTGGAACACGTCCGCGCCGGGTCCGGTGGAATTCGCGGTGAACGAATGGTCGTTGTGGCCGAGCGTCGTCAGCCATGCGCGGCCGCCGTCGTAGTACTGGCACCAGGCCACGGGATGGAAGTCCGCATGGCCCGGATGCGGCGCGGAGGTCAGCGGCTTGAGCGTGGAGGTGTCGACCTTGGCGATGAACTTCACCTTCGTCGGGAAGGGCGCGAGGTTGTACCACTCGTCCTGGAACGTGAAGCGCTTGGGCAGGTCGGCCGTGGAAGGATCGTCGGCGACGATCTCCACGTCGCCCGCGCGGTTCGGCCCGTGGTTGTAGAAGTTGGCGTTGCCCAGCAGGCCTTCGTAGTAGGGCCAGTTGTATTCGGCGCCGAAGGCGTTGTGCAGCCCCACGAAGCCGCCGCCGCGGCGCATGTAGTTGCGCAGCGCGGTGCGCGCGGCGTCCTGGCTCGTGGTCACCGCGCCGTTCCACAGCGTGTCGCGGTTCGAGCTCGCGAAGATCACGGCCTTGTAGTTGTTGATGCGGCTGCCGAGCACCGACACGTCCTCGGTCCAGTCTGCCGTGATGCCGGCGTCCTTGAGCATTCGGACCAGGCCCGCCTGCATCACGTTGTCAGGATTCATCGTCGGGTTGAGACCCGTGCCCATCGGCGTGCCGAGGTTGGCGTGGCGCGGGCCGGCCGTGCGCGAATAGATCAGCACGCGATCGGGCGTGGAGGCGAAGGCGCCCCAGTCGTTGTAGCACTTCGGGTCGGTGCCCCTGCAGACGTTGTAGTAGGTGTCGAAGCTGTCGTCGGGCGCCTCCGCGACGGGGTCGTCGGGGGTCGAAGGCGTCTGCCCGGCAGGAGCGGGATCGGCCGGCGTGCTCGTCTGCGGAGGTGCGACGGCGACGGGGACGAAGCCCCCACCCCCGCCGCCGTCGCCGCCGCCGCAGGCGGACAAGGTCAGTGCAAGGATCGCGCTCGACGCGAGACCGAGAGTCAATGAAGGGGCTGATTTCAACGAAGTCTCCTTTTTGTGATCTGAGGCCAAGATCGCGCGAGCGCGCTTTGCCGGAATGTGTCGATTGCCCCGTGCTGGCCGGCGGGAGCAGTCGACGGCGAATGGAAGATGCCGGCCCGTGGAAACGCGAAAACGGTGCTGCCCTCGTCTCCTGCTTGCGAGCGGCAGCGGCAGTCCACCCTCCCGGCGCGCGGGGAGGAAAGGACTGAGGAAACAATGAAGGCGAAATGCGCGAGCGAGCTCAGGACGGCGCGTTGGGCACGCGCCGGAGATCGTGTGCGGACGCTGGTAGGAACAGTGGCACGGATCGACTCCAGATCAGGCGGACAAGGGCCTTCAGGCCCGATGGAGAAAGATCATAAGCATGATTGGAAAGTATTTCCATAATAGAAATCCCTTCCTTTCTGTGCGGGAGACGCCTTGCTGCGAAGGGCTTCGACCGGCATGCGGGCAGGGCATCTCGATCACATTGGCGTTTCGGGGCCCAACCACAGCCATGCCGGAGGCGGCGGTTACGGTGCTCCCGCGAGTGAGTCGTCGGCTCCAAGCGCCTCGCAGCGCCGCGATTTCGCCATGGACCATCGGCCCGCGGCCGACATCGCCCGGGCGGTGATACTCGGGCCAGACCGATTCATCGTCGGAGCCGCTCGCATGGGTGACCTTCCGGATCGCATCCTGCAGGCCCTTCCCATGTGGCGGCATGGCATCCTGGAGGAACTGACTTGCCGGAAAAATCCATGTCCAGCCTGGGGCGCATGCTGGGCGTTCTCGATCTCTTCGACGACACGCACCTGACGCGCACGGCGGACGACATCTCGGCGGCGCTCGGCGTGTCGCTGCCCACGGGCTACCGCTACGTGCGGATGCTGCTCGAAGCCGGGCTGCTGCAGCGCGTGGAGGACTCCCACTACGCGCTGGGGCCGCGCATCATCCTGCTCGACCACTACATCCGCAAGGCGGACCCGGTGCTGCGCGAGGGCATCCCGGTGATGCGCGAGCTGGTTGCGGCCACCGGCTTCGATTGCGTGCTCTCGGGCATTTTCGGGATGCAGGTGCTCGACACCCACCGCGAGATGGGCGGGGCTCCGGCAACGCTCGCCTATGGGCGCGGACGGCCCCGCCCGTTGTTCCACGGTGCGGCGCCGAAGGTGCTGCTCGCGAATTTCGCGCCGGCGCAGTTGCGCAAGGTGTTCGACGCTCGCCACGACGAGGTCGTTCGAAGCGGCCTGCCCGCAGACTGGAGCGAATTCCGGCGAGGCTTTGCGGCGATCCGCAAGGCTGGCCACTACGTCTCCATCGGCGAACTCGAACCGCAACTCGCAGCCGTGGCCGCGCCGATCCTCAAGGCCGATGGCGGCGCATGGGCCGCGATCTCCCTGGTCTTCGACACCTCCCGCCTGGCCATCGTCGATCTCGAAAAGATCACGGACCTGGTGACCGAGGGTGCGTCGCGCATCGGGAGCCGGCTCTCCTAGGCCCGTCGGCTCTCGATCTCAGCCCGCATCGAACACGGCCCGGCGCGTCCTGGCCTGGCGCACCGCGTCGGCGAATGCCAGCATCGCCGGGCTGCGCTGCTGGCCATCGCGCCTGAAGAAGAGGCCAAAGGAGGGCAGCGGCACCTTCGGCGTCACATTGAGGCGGCGTACCCCGCCGCGCGCGAGTTCGTCGCTCGCGTGTTCCAGGCGCACCGCACACACCAGCGTGGGGTCGTGGCGCAGCAGCGTGCCGATGGTCACGGAGGAGATGGCTTCGATGACCGGCACGGGCGGCGGCACGCCGTCATCGAGGAAGGCGGTCATGAAGGCCTGGCGCACGAGTGTTTCCTTCGGCGGCACCATCCACGCTGCCGCGTGCAGGTCGGCCCAGCGCAGCCGGCCCTGGCGGTGGAGCCTGTTGGCGTTCGCGGTGAGCACGCAGAGCTCGTCCTTGAGCATGGCCACCGGCTCCAGCAGACGCGCGGTGTCGTCGGCCAGCAGCTCCGGGGTGACGGCGCCGTAGACGCCGTCGAGTTCGCCGGCCAGCAGCCGGTGGATGAGCTCCTGCACGCGGCCCTCGCGCAACTGCACCGACACCCCGGGCATCTGCCGGCGCAAGACCGCCACCGCGGCAGGCACGGTCGCGGTGACCGAGGGCGCCCCGATGCGCAGCACCGCGAGCGCACCGCTTTGCATCGCTTCGACGTCGTCGGTCGCGCGCTCGAGCTGGTTGAGCACCGCGCGCGCATGGAAGACCGCGCCAGCGCCCAGCGCATTGGGATGAATGCCCTGATGACTGCGCTCGAAGAGCCGCGCGCCGAAGCAGGCCTCGATCTCGCCGAGCATCTTGCTGATCGCCGGCTGGCTCAGGTGCAGCCGCGCGGAGGCGCCGCGCATCGTTGCCGTCTCCGACAGCGCGACCAGCAGTTCCAGATGGCGCAGCCGCAGCTTGCGCACGAGGTGGTCGGTCTTGGCATCCATGGGCTGTCTCCGGCTGGCGATTCCGATTGGTGATCACTCCCTCACGATTATCGAATTTTCAAGAATCGCCCGAGCCGATAACGTGCGGCCAATGAACTCCGAGAACACAGAGACAAGCGGCAGCAGCGCTGCCGACGACCGGCCCGCGGCCCCGCTCGAAGGCGTGCGCGTGCTCGACCTGGGGCAGTACATCGCAGGCCCCGGTGCGGCCATGGTGCTGGCCGAACTGGGTGCCGAGGTGATCAAGGTCGAGCCGCTGGCGGGCGACCAGGCCCGGCACATCGGCCGGTACGGCGAATCGATGATCCGCGCGTACAGCCGCGGCAAGCGCTCCATCGCGCTCGACCTCAAGAGCGAGGCCGGGCCCGATGTGGCGTGGCGCCTCGTCGAGGGCAGCGACGTCGTCATCCAGAACCTGCGCCCGGGCGCCGTCGAGGCGCTGGGCCTGGGGCCCGACGCAGTGCGCGCGCGCTTTCCGCGGATCGTCTATCTCTCGATCTCGGGGTTCGGCACCCAGGGGCCCTCGGCGATGCGGCCCGGCTACGACATCGCAGCGCAGGCCGAGAGCGGGCTGATGTCGCTCACGGGCGAGCCCGACCGGCTGCCGCAGAAGGTGGGCGTGCCCGTCATCGATGCGGCGGCGGCGCATCTGGGCGCGCAGGCGGTGCTGGCGGCGCTGTACGGGCGTGCGCGCACCGGCCTCGGCGAGACCGTGCGCACCTCGCTGCTCGAGGTGGCGATGCACCTGCAGGCCACCACCTGGTGCGACTACCTGGGCGGCGCGCCCGAGCCGACGCGCATCGGCGACGGGCAGCCGAACAACGCGCCCGCCGCCGAGGTCGTGCCCACGCGCGACGGCCACATCGTGCTGTCGGCCTATGCGGACGAGCACTGGGCGCGCTTTTGCCGCGTGATGGGCCGCGAGGCGCTCGCGACCGATCCGCGCTTTCTCACCAACGCACTGCGCGTGCAGCACCGCGAGGCGCTGCGCGCGGTGCTGCGCGAATGCCTCTCGGGCCTCACCAGCCAGGAGTGCGTGGCGCTGCTCAGCCGCAACCAGATCGTTGTCGGCGCGGTGCGCAGCTACAGCCAGGTGCTCGAGAGCGCCGACGTGCAGGCCAGCGGCATGCTGGTCGATGCGGTGGCGCCCGACGGCAGCCGCTATGCCTCGCTGGGGCTGCCCTACAGGCTCGGCCGGGCGCCGCGGCCGACGCCGCCGGCCGCGCCTGCCTGCGGCGCGGACACCGACCGGGTGCTCGCGGCGCTGGGCTTGGGCGACGACGAGATCGCGCGGCTGCACCGCGCCGGCGCCGTCGCATGAACGTCTTCACCTGCAGCCCGATCTTTCGAAGAGAGCCATGACCATGCACACCGAGGCGGCCGAAGCCGCCGTGATCCAGACGCTGCCGCTGTACGAGATGATGCGCATGCGGGCCGCGACCACCGCGCGCCGGCATCCGCACCTGGGCTTCGCCGCAGCCGAGCGCGACTCGCGCATGCGCTGGGTCAACCAGTTCACGCACACGCACCGCCGGCTCGGGCCCGAGGACAGGGAGGTCGTGAGCCCCAACAACGACACGGTCTACAGCAACGCCTGGCTCGACCTGTCCGAAGGCCCTGTGGTCATCGAGTCACCCGAGATGGGCGACCGCTACTGGACGCTGGGCCTGCTCGACGCCTGGACCAACCCCTTCGCCTACGTCGGCCGCCGCACTACCGGCAACCGGCCGCAACGCACGCTGGTGCACGCGCCGGGCTGGCGTGGCCGGGTGCCGCAGGGCATCACCCACACCATCGAGGCGGGTGGCAGCGACGTCTGGCTGATCGGGCGCATCCTCGTCGAGGACGATGGCGCCGATGCCGAGTGCGTGCGCGCGAGCCAGGCCGCGCTGCGCATGGTGCGCCTGGACGGCAGCGACGCCGCGATGCGCGTCGACACACGGATCGACGGCCTCGACACGCGCGTGCCCGAGCCCTCGCGTTTTCGCGCAGTGGTCGACGAAGCGCTGCGCCGCAATCCGCCTGCGGCCGGCGAATCGCTGGCCTGGCCGCCGCCGCCCGAGATGCTGGCGGCGGCGCTGCCCGCTGTGTACGAGCGCCTGCGCCACGCGGGACAGCCGCACTACCTGGGCGGCGGCTGGGCCATTCCGGTGATGGTGCGCACGCACTGGGGCGACGACCTCCTCACGCGCGCGCGCATTGCGCGCAACTTCATCGGCGCGCTCGGCGTGGAAGAGGCGATGTACCCCACCGCCGAAGTGGATGCCGAAGGCCATGCCCTGCTCGGCGGTCGCCGCTACGAACTGCGCTTCGCGCCGGGTCGCGGCCCGCAGGTGGATGCGTTCTGGTCCCTCACGATGTACCGGCGCAGCGACTGCCTGTTCGTCGCCAATCCCATCGGCCGCTACTCGATCGGCGACCGCACGCCCGGCCTGCGCCACGACCCGGACGGCAGCCTGGCGATCCGGCTGCAGGCCGACGATCCGGGCGCCGGCGTGAACTGGCTGCCGGCACCGGCAGGCGAGCCGTTCTACGTCGTGCTGCGGCTGTACCAGCCGCGGGGCGATCATCTTTCACTGCGCTTCGACTATCCCGCGATCCGGCCCCTCTGAGCCCTGCCAACCACAACAACGGAGACAACCACCATGGCCATCCAACGCCGCCACCTGCTCGCCTCTGCCGCCGCCGGGCTCGCGCTTCCCTTCAGCCTGCCCTCGCTCGCGCAGGCCTGGCCGCAGCGGCCGATCCGCATGGTCTCGCCCTACGGCGCGGGCGGCTCGAACGACATCCTCACGCGGGTGCTGGGCGACTACCTCTCGCGCCGCCTGGGCCAGGGCATCGTGGTCGAGAACAAGGCCGGCGCGGGCACGCGCATCGCCAACGACTACGTGGCGAAGGCCCAGCCCGACGGCTACACGCTGCTGCACGCGGCCGCGCCGATCGCCATCGGCGAGGCGCTCTACAAGAACCTGCCGTACGACGTGCACAAGAGCTTCGCTTCCATCGGCTCGACCGCGATCGCGCCGTTGTTCCTCGTCGTCAATGCGCAGGCGCCGTACAAGACGCTGGCCGAATTCATCCGCTACGCCAAGGACAACCCCAAGGGCGCGACCTTCGGCTCGCCCGGCGCCGGCTCGGCGCCGCACCTGACCGCCGAGCTGCTGCTGCGCTCGGCGGGCGCCAAGGGCATCGTGGTGCAGTACCGCGGCGACGCGCCCGCCTACACCGAGCTGCTGGCCGGGCGCATCGACGGCACGCTGACCGCCATCTCCACCGCCGTGCCCCACATCCAGGCCGGCAAGCTGCGCGTGCTGGGCGTGGCCACCGAGGAACGCACGCCGCTGTACCCCGATGCGCCGACGTTGCGCGAGCAAGGCCTGGCGAATGTCGTGGGCTACGGCTGGTACGGCCTGCTCGCGCCCGCGGGCACACCCGCCGACGTGATCGCGCGCCTGAACACCGAGCTGCGCGCCGCCGTGGCCGACGCCGAGGTGCGGCACAAGGCCGAGGCTGCGGGCCTGCAACTGCGCGCCAGCAGCCCTGCGGAGTTCACCGCGTTCATGGCCGGCGAGACGCGCAAGTGGGCGCAGATCATCGAGGCCGCCCACATCACGGCCGAATGATGCGCGCGCTGTCTCGCACCGCCCGCGGTCCCGCCGGCGCCGCCCGCCTGTTCACCCTGCTGGCTGCCGCATTGCTGTGCGGCTGCACGGCCATGGCGCCGGCACAAGAGGGCGGACTGCGGCGGCAGACGCGCTTCGGCCCGGTCGTCGGCCATGACGACGCGGCCGCGAGCGGCACCTGGAGCTGGAAGGGCGTGCCCTATGCGCGGCCGCCGGTCGGCGCACTGCGCTGGCGTGCGCCGCAGGATCCGCAGCCCTGGACCGCAGCCAGGCCCGCGACCGCCTTCGCGCCGGCCTGCGTGCAGACGCAGCGGCTCTACGGCCCGGGACTGAACAACCGCTACGACGAGACCGTCGGCTCTGCGCTGGGCCGCACGGTCGGATCGGAGGACTGCCTCTATCTCAACATCTGGACGCCCGCGTCGCGCGCCACCGCCCCGCGGCCGGTGATCGTCTTCGTGCACGGTGGCAGCAACATCACCGGCTACACCGCCGACCCGGTCTACGACGGCGCAGCGCTCGCCCGCCACGAGGATGCGATGGTGGTCTCGGTGAACTACCGTCTGGGCGTCTTCGGCTTCCTCGATGCCGCGGCCCTGAAGACCGGGCGGCGCGAGGACGACTCCGGCAACTTCGCGCTGCTGGACATCGCCAAGGCGCTGGAATTCGTGGCGGGCAACGCCGCAGCCTTCGGCGGCGATCCGAAGCGGGTGACGCTCATGGGGCAGTCGGCCGGCGCGGTCAACGTCTATGCGCTGCTGACCTCGCCGATGGTCTCGGCGCGTGCCCAGCCGCTGTTCCATCGCGTGGTGGCGATGAGCGGCGGCCTGTCGACCGCCTCGACGCTGCCGCCCGGCGGCATCCCGGCCGTGCTGCCCGCGCCGGTGTGGGCGGCGCGCGGCGAGGCGCTGGTGCTCGATGCGCTGGTCGCCGCCGGTCGCGCAGCCGACGAGGCGCAGGCGCGCCGGCTCGTTGCGGCCGAAGGCGGGGCATCCACCGCGGGGTGGCTGCGCACGCAGTCGGCGGATGCGCTGCTCGACGTGGTGCGCACGCGCCTGAGCGCTCGCGGCATGGCGGCCTCCAATCCGATCCCTGACGGCTGGGTGCTTGCTACGGACCCGATCGCCGCCGTGCGCGAAGGCCGCTACCTGCGG
>CAJYQC010000389.1 GCA_913776885.1 uncultured Variovorax sp. | reverse complement strand
CGATGGCGTAGCCCTCGTCGCGCAGGTGCATGCGCAGCAGCTCGGCAATGTGGGCGTCGTCCTCGACGATCAGCACGCGCTTGGGAGTGTCCATGGTGGCGCCATTGTCCCGCCAACCGGCCGGCGGAGTTATCACGATTAATTGAACTTTGCGTGATGAATCGGCCATGGGGTGCGCCGAACAATCCGCTCCATGAACAGCACGACAGCCACCGCCCCCATCACCGCAACGGCCGAAGCCGGGCCGGTCCACCCGCTGTGGATGCGCATCTCGCACTGGCTCAACGCCCTGGCCGTGGTGATCCTGGCGACCAGCGGCTGGCGCATCTACGACGCGGCGCCCTTCTTCCCCTTCAGCATCCCGACCGTGGTGACGCTCGGCGGCTGGCTCGGCGGCGCCCTGCAGTGGCATTTCGCCGCGATGTGGCTGCTGGTGGCCAACGGCCTGTTCTACCTGTTCATGAACATCGCCACCGGGCGGCTGGCCGCGAAGTTCTTTCCGCTGACGCCGCGCGGCGTGCTGCACGACGCGCTCTCCGCGCTCAAGGGCAAGCTCTCGCACGCCGACCCGCGCCACTACAACAGCGTGCAGAAGCTGGCCTACCTGTTCGTGATGCTCGACCTGACCGTGATCGTGCTCTCGGGCCTGGTGCTGTGGAAGTCGGTGCAGTTTCCGGTGCTGCGCGAGCTGATGGGCGGCTACGAGTCGGCCCGCCGCGTGCACTTCTTCGGCATGGCAGCGATCGTCGGCTTCGTCGTCGTGCACCTCGTGATGGTGGCCCTGGTGCCCCGCACGCTCCTCACCATGATCCGCGGCCGCGCGGCCAAAGCCCGATGAAGATTTTCAAAGCCCCCTCCCTGAGCGGCATCGACGGCGACGCCGTGCTGCGCGAAGCCCGCACGCAGATCTCGAAGAAGCTCGACGAGCCCTCGCGCCGCGTGTTCCTGCGCCGCTCGCTCACCTTGGGCGGCCTTTCGCTTCTCACCGGCTGCAGCATCAGCGACAACGCGCAGGTGGAAGCCGCGCTCACGAAGATCTCGCGTCTCAACGACAAGGTGCAGGGCCTGATCTTCAGCCCGACGCAGCTCGCACCCACGTACACCGAGGCCGAGATCACGCGCCCCTTCCCCTTCAACGCCTATTACGGTGAAGACGAGGTCCGCGAGGTCGACGAGGCCAGCTACAAGCTGGAAGTGACCGGCATGGTCGCCGACCGGCACGCCTGGACGCTGGCCGAGCTGCGCGCGATGCCGCAGCAGGAGCAGATCACCCGGCACATCTGCGTGGAAGGCTGGAGCGCCATCGGCAGGTGGGGCGGCGTGCGCTTCGCCGACTTCCTGCGCCACATCGGCGCCGACCTCACGGCGAAGTACGTCGGCTTCAAGTGCGCGGACGACTACTACACCAGCATCGACCTGCCCACCGCGCTGCACCCGCAGACGCTGCTGGCGCTGAGCTACGACGGCCAGCCGCTGCCGCCCAAGTACGGCTTTCCGATGAAGCTGCGCATGCCGACCAAGCTTGGCTACAAGAACCCGAAGCACATCAAGGCGATGTTCGTCAGCAACACCTATTCCGGTGGCTACTGGGAAGACCAGGGCTACAACTGGTTCGGAGGGAGCTGAGGGGCCTTGCGAGGCCGCTCGACTGCCGAAGAAAGCGAAAGGCGGAGTTCCCCAGGGACCGAGCCGACATTGAAAACCCAACCTCAACTCACTCAGGAAGACGCCAAATGAACAAGCTCACCGCAACCCTGCTCGCCACCTGCATGGCCTTCGCCGGCGCCTCGGCCTTTGCCGCCGACGAAATGGCGAAGGACGGCATGGCCAAGGACTCGATGTCGAAGGACGGCATGAAGAAAGACTCGATGGCCAAGGATTCCATGTCGAAGGACGGCATGAAGAAGGATTCGATGGCGAAGGATTCCATGTCCAAGGACGGCATGAAGAAGGACGCCATGGGCAAGGATGAGATGAAGAAGTAAGCCCGCAAGGCACCTCGCAAGCGCCATTGACGTCCGACGGATTCGGCGTCAATGTCGCGTGGGCCGCTCCACCGGCCGAAGCCAATCCCGCTCCCCAAGGAATTCCCATGAAATCCCTCGCACTCACCGCCGGCACGCTGGCCGCCGCCGCCCTGGTCTGGCATGCGGTGCCGTCGTTCGCCGAAACCGCCCGCCGCGTGCCCGCCCCCACCGCCGACCTGGTCGCGGCGCCAAGCGCGAAGACCGAAACCGCCGTGTTCGCCGGCGGGTGCTTCTGGGGCGTGCAGGGCGTGTTCCAGCGCGTCAAGGGCGTGAGCAACGCCGTCTCGGGCTATGCCGGCGGCGAGGCGAAGACGGCGCGCTACGACGAAGTCGGCTCGGGCCGCACGGGCCATGCCGAGTCGGTGCGCATCACCTACGACCCGCAGCAGATCAGCTACGGCAAGCTGCTGCAGATCTACTTCTCGGTGGCGCACGACCCCACCGAACTCAACCGCCAGGGGGCGGACGTGGGCACGCAGTACCGCTCCACCGTGTTCGCCGAGAACGCCGAGCAGGCCCGCATCGCCAAGGCCTACATCGCGCAGCTCAACCAGGCGAAGACCTTCGGCAAGCCGCTGGCCACCACGGTCGAGATGTCGAAGCCCTTCTACGCGGCCGAGGACTACCACCAGGACTACCTGACGCTGCACCCGAGCCAGCCCTACATCGCGATCAACGACATGCCGAAGGTCGACGACCTGAAGAAGCTCTTCCCCGAAAGCTACAAGGCCACGCCTTCGCTGGTGAAGGCGGCCAAGGCCGTCTGAGCGGACGCCTGGCTACTCCTTGTATTCGCCACGGCGCGCGGCCCGGTTGGCGCTGGTGCGCTCCACCAGCGCCTGCTGGGCCGCCGCCACGTTCGCCGCGTCGCCCTTCCACGCGTCGAGCGCCGGCTGCTGCACCGCGCGAGAGAAAGAGAAGGTCAGCGCCCATGGCAGGCGCAACCTGTAGCGGCGGTTCATCTCGTTGAGCCGCGCCGACGCCAGCTGCGCAGGCTGGCCGCCCGAGAGAAAGGCCACGCCGGGCACCACGGCCGGCACCGCACGCAAAAGGCACTGCACAGTCGCCTCCGCCACAGCCTCGACGGAATCCTGCACCGCGGCCTTCAGCCCCGGCAGCACCATGTTGGGCTTCAGCAGCATGCCTTCGAGCAGAACGCCCTGCGCACGCAGTTCGACGAAGGTACGGTGCAGCACCTCTTCGGTGACCTCGGCGCAGCGCGCGAGCGAATGGTCGCCGTCCATCAGCACCTCGGGCTCGACGATGGGCACCAGCCCGGCCTCCTGGCACAGGGCGGCATAGCGCGCCAGTGCATGTGCGTTGACGCGAATGCAGGCTCGGCTCGGCAGGCCGTCGCCAATGGCGATCACGCCGCGCCACTTGGCGAAGCGCGCCCCCATGGTGGCGTATTCGGCCAGACGCTCACGCAGGCCGTCGAGTCCTTCGGTGACGGTCTCGCCAAGGTAGCCTGCCAGCGGCTTGGCGCCCATGTCGACCTTGATGCCCGGGACGATGCCGGCGTCCGCCAGCGCCTTCGCGAAGGGCCGGCCCGCGTCGGTCTTCTGCCGGATCGTCTCGTCGAAAAGGATCGCGCCCGAGATGCTGTCGGCCAGGCCCGGCGCGGTGACGATCAGCTCGCGCCAGTCGCGCCTCGCAGCTTCGGTCTGCGGTATGCCGAGCGCAGCGAAGCGCTTGTTGCAGGTGGCGTTGCTCTCGTCCATCGCGAGCAGGCCCTTGTCGTGCGTGACGAGCGCGCGGGCGGTGTCGATCAGTGTTCGTTCATTCATGGCTGGGCACCTTTCGTGGGGCATCGTACGCCCGCACGGCCTCATGGTTGATCGAGAAGCTGATCGCTGGCCGACTTTGAGGCACAGCATGCGGGCAGCAACCCGACCTAGATCACGTTCTTCTCGAGCAACGGCCTGCTATCGAGAATCCGCGCGAAGGACAGCGGCGACAAGTCGAGGCTGCGGTACTCGCCAAAGCGGATCAGCTCCGCGATGCCCTGCCCCGCCGCCGGGCACTGCTGCAGCCCGTGGCCCGAGAAGCCGTTCGCGAAGTGGAGGTTGTCGCAGTCGGGGTGCAGGCCGAGGATGGCGTTGTGGTCGAACAGGTTCATCTCGTAGTAGCCGGCCCACGCGCCCGTCATGCGGATGGCTTCGAAGGCAGGTATGCGATTGGCCAGCGCGGGCCAGATGAAGCTGTCGAAGGTTTCGTACTCCACTTCGAGCGGTGCGTCGTCTTGGTCCTGGTCTTCGGGCGGCGCGTAGCCGCAGATGAACTGGCGGCCCTCGGGCCGCAGCCAGATGCCCGAGGTATCGATCACCAGCGGGCATCCGGGCAGCGCCTGCGGACACGAGAAGCTGAACACGCTGCGGCGGCGGCCCCGCACCGGCAGGTCGATGCCGGCCCACTGCGCCACCTTGGCGGCCCAGGCGCCCGCGGCGTTGACGACGACGTCGGCGTCCAGCGTCTCGCCGCCATCGAGCTGCACGCCCGTGACAGTTCGGCCGTTGCA
This sequence comes from uncultured Variovorax sp., assembly GCA_913776885.1. Lineage (GTDB taxonomy): Bacteria > Pseudomonadota > Gammaproteobacteria > Burkholderiales > Burkholderiaceae_C > Variovorax. Next base: position 80 of record CAJYQC010000389.1, on the reverse strand, counting down.
GCGCAGCCCCGTCGCCTGCGCCTGCACGTAGCGCACGCCCTGCGACACCGCCTTCCTGCGGAAGGCCTGCAGAAGGCTGT
>CAJYQC010000388.1 GCA_913776885.1 uncultured Variovorax sp. | reverse complement strand
GGTCGACGCTGGCGGTGATGCTGCATGGCGCGCCGTTCCACCTGGGCAGTGCGGCGGCCGGTGCCTTCGGCCTGGCCGGTGCTGCGGGCGCGCTGGCCGCGCCCATCGCCGGGCGCCTTGCCGACCGCCGCGGGCCCGAGCTTGTGATCCGCATGGGCGCCGTGCTGGTCGCCGTGTCGTTCGCCGCGATGCTGTTCGCACCGCTGCTGGCGACGCCCGCCGCGCGGCTGGGGCTTATCGTGGTGGCTGCCATCGGCTTCGACTTCGGCCTGCAGGCTGCGCTGATCGCGCACCAGACGGTGATCTACGGCATCGACCCCGGTGCACGCAGCCGGCTCAACGCGGTGTTCTTCACGGGTGTGTTCGTTGGCATGGCCACGGGCTCGGCGCTGGGGGCTCTGGTGCTGGCGCAGTGGGGATGGCCGGGCGTGGCGGCGATGGCCTCGGTGTCGGCGCTCGGCGCGCTGGCGGTGCGCATGTGGCCGGCCGCCTCGAAGAAGAAGGCAGCCGTTGCCTGCGGCTCGGCCGCCTGAAATGCGGGACGTCCGGCTAATTCACCACTGGCCGGCTTCCATGCGGATCGCCACCTCGCAGTCGTCGAAGATCTCGAGCTTGGCGATCTTCACGCGCACGCCCAGCACGCCGGGCAGCTGCAGCAGCCGCTGCGCCAGCTTGCCGATCAGGCTCTCCAGCAGGTTGACGTGCTCGGCGGTGCACTCGTCGATGATGATGCGGCGCACCTTGCGGTAGTCGAGCACGTGGAAGATGTCGTCGTCCTGCGGCAGCAGCGGCTGGGGGCCGAGATTGAGTTCGGCGTCGACCAGGATCGGCTGGGGCGCCGTCTTCTCCTGCTCGAGGATGCCCAGGTTGGCGTCGAAGCGCAGGCCCTGGAGGGTGAGTGTCTGGTGGCCGTGCGAGGGAGTGGACATGGTGAATGGGCTCACATGAGCGAGAAATCGCGCTCGAATTTCATCAGGTGCTGGCCGCCGTCCACCAGCAGCGTGGTGCCGGTGATGGAGCGGTTCTCCAGCGCGAACTTCACCGTGGCGGCCACGTCTTGCGCAGTGGACGAGCGGCCCAGCGGCGAGAGCTTGTGCAGTTGCGCGAACTTGTCGTCGTCGAGCATGTGGCTCGCCAGCGTGAGGCCGGGCGCCACGCCCACCACGCGCACCCTTGGCGCAAGGGCCAGGGCCAGCAGCGGCGTCGCGGCTTCGAGGGCCGCCTTCGACAGCGTGTAGCTCAGGAAGTCGGGGTTCGGGTTCCAGAGCTTCTGGTCGAGCAGGTGCACGACGGCGCCGTGGGCATCGCGCGCGGCCAGGTGCTCGTGCAGCGCATTCGCCAGCAGGATGGCCGCGCCGGTGTTGCTGCGCGCGTGGCGCTCCATCAGCGCGTAGCCGAAGGTGGAGGCCTCGTCGTGCTCGAAGAGGGCCGCGCTGTGGACCACCGCGTCGATGCCGCGAAAGCGCGCCACCACGCGGGGCAGCAGTGCGCGGGTGGCCTGTTCGTCGTCGAGATCGGCGGCGAACAGGGCCGAGTCGCCCGAGAGCGCGGCGCAGTCGGCGACGGTCTGCTCGGCCTCGGCGCGCGAATTCCGGTAGTGCACTGCCACCTGCCAGCCACCTGCGGCCAGTGCGAGTGCGATCTCGCGGCCGAGCCGGCGGCCCGCGCCCGTGACGAGGACCGTGCGGGGGGAGTTGGATGCGGGGGAGGCAGGGCTCATGCGGGGAGAGAGGGGAGAATGGCGCTGTGACGACAAAGACGACCCCCGGCAGTTTACCCACCGCCCTCGACCACCTCATCGCGCGTTCCGTCGAGCGTGCGGGCGGCTGGATCGGCTTCGACCGCTTCATGGCCCTCGCGCTCTATGCGCCCGGCCTCGGCTACTACGCCAACACGCTGGCCAAGTTCGGCCACATGCCCTCTTCAGGCAGCGACTTCGTGACCGCGCCCGAACTCACGCCCATGTTCGGCCAGGCCCTGGCCGCGCAGGTGGCCGAGGCGCTGGAGAAGACCGGGACCGACACGGTGTGGGAATTCGGCGCCGGCTCGGGCGCGCTGGCCGTGCAGCTTCTGCATGCGCTCGACGGCATGGGCCGCGGCGACGTGCGCTATCGCATCGTCGACCTGTCGGGCACCTTGCGCGAGCGGCAGCAGCAGGCGCTTGCGGGGTACGCGGGGCGCGTCGAATGGCTCAGCGAGCTGCCCGAATCGATGGAGGGCGTGGTCGTCGGCAATGAAGTGCTCGATGCGATGCCGGTGCAGTTGCTGGCGCGTGTGGGCGGGCAATGGTTCGAGCGGGGCGTGGTGCGCAATGGCGCCGGCGACGGATGGGCCTGGGCCGATCGCGAGACCGAGTTGCGGCCGCCGGTCGAGGTGCCTGGCGAGCACGACTACCTCACCGAGATACATCCGCAGGGCAAGGCCTTCATCGCGACCCTGGCGGACCGGCTGAAGAAGGGGGCTGCGTTCTTCATCGACTACGGGTTTCCCGAGGCCGAGTACTACCACCCGCAGAGGCATATGGGGACCGTGATGTGCCATCAGGGGCACAAGGCCGATGGCGATCCGCTGGCGGATGTCGGGTTGAAGGACATCACGGCGCATGTCGATTTCACCGGGGTCGCGCTGGCGGGGCAGGATGCGGGGCTTGCCGTGCTGGGCTATACGAGCCAGGCGCGGTTTCTGCTGAACTGCGGGTTGCTTTCGCTGATGGAGCAGGGGTCTGTCGCTGAGCGGGGGATGGCGGCTCGGCTCATTCATGAGCATGAGATGGGGGAGTTGTTCAAGGTTGTGGGGTTTGCTGTGGGGGAGCCTTGGGATGCGATGGGGTTTGCTGAGGGGGATCGGAGTCATACGCTCTGATCTCTCTTTGGCTTTTGGGTCGGTGGCGGGGTGGTTGTTTCCCGGGGCCGGGACTCGCCCCGGCGGGCGACCTACTTTCTTTTGCTTCGCCAAAAGAAAGTAGGCAAAGAAAAGGCGACCCCGCTGTCTGCGACCCTCCGCTTCGCTGCGGGCAACCTGCGGTGCTCGCGTTTCGCGGGGTCTCGCCCAAACTCGCTCCGCTCAGACAAGGGCGAGCCCTGATCCGCGAAACGCTGCGCTCCTCGGCGCAGCCAGAGGGGAGGGGGAGCGTGCGGGCCATCGCTGCGCTCGGCCTTCAAGGCATTACGGGCGCTTCGCGCCTGCAGTGCTTGGATTGAATTGGCAGATGGCGTAGCGTTTACGAGCGGGGGCTTTCGGCGGTGCGTAGCTGTGCCTGGAGCCTTGAGTCGTCTGACTCGCACTTCGCCCGCACAGCCCGCACCGATCCCCAGCAGCCGCTGAGCGCAGACCGCACAGCACTCACTATGCTGCGCCGGATCGCGATCGCACCGCACCGCACCCACTGCGCCGCAATGCACTGCACGGCGAGGCAAGGCATCGCATCGCATCTGCGTCGCGCCAGCAGAACGATCCCGAAGCAGCCATGAAATCAATCCCAGCCCCAGCCTCTGGCCGAGCAAAGCGAAGGCCCGTCGAGGCAATTCCTAAAGCCGAGCGAAGCAATGGCCCGGGTCACTCCCTTCTGGCTGCGCCGAGGAGCGCAGACGTAGGAGGGATCAGGGCCGCAGCTGTTTGAGCGAAGCGAGTTCTGCGGACCCCCTCCTACGTCGAGCATCGCAGGTTGCCCGTAGCGAAGCGAAGG
>CAJYQC010000387.1 GCA_913776885.1 uncultured Variovorax sp. | reverse complement strand
TGGCCAGGGCGGCGACGGCATCGGGAGAAGCGTCGGGGCCCATGAGCATCTGCGCGGCGTTGCCGGGCAGGATCTCGAGCACGAGGAAGACGATGACCGAGGCGCCGATCAGGGTGCCGATCAGCGTGGCGAGGCGCTTGACTAGAAACAGACTCATGGGGCGGGGCGCAGCATAACTGACTCCGGCAACAAGTGTGCCCCGAATGTGGCCTTTGTCATTCACCGGCAGCCCGGCCGGGGCACAGCCGCGATAATCGGGGGCATGGCCCTCATGATCACCGACGAATGCATCAACTGCGATGTCTGCGAGCCCGAGTGCCCGAACGACGCGATCTACATGGGCGCGGAGTTCTACGAGATCGATCCGCACAAGTGCACCGAATGCGTCGGCCATTTCGATGAGCCGCAGTGCGTGCAGATCTGCCCGGTGGCCTGCATTCCCGTGAACCCCGAGCATGTGGAAAGCCGCGAGACGCTGATGCAGAAGTACCAGCGTCTCACGGCGATCAAGGTGACTGCCGCTGCAGCGGCGGCTCCGTCCGGCGGTTAATCGGCCGACTTCCGCTTCTTTTTCTTGCGCTCCGGTGCGTCGGTGCCCGGGCCGGAGCTGAAGCTCAGGCTCGATTTGCGGGGCGCGCTGGCTTCCTTGCGAGCGCGATCGCGCTCCCTCTGTTCGGCCATCGCGAGCCGCCTTTCCGCCAGTGCGGCGCTGCGTGCTTCACGCGCGGCGCGCTGCTCGCGGTCATAGACGGCCTTTTCCAGCGACAGGCGGTTGCGCTCCATGCGGTCGGCCTGGGCTTGGGCGCTGCGGATGCCTGCATCGGCGGCCCGGCGGTCTTCATCGCTGCGGCGGTCGTTCACCTTCACCGTCTTGCCGCCTTCGCAAGGCTGGTCGGAATAGGTGTTGCCGCAGCGCCAGGTGTTCGCCCCTTGGGCGGCGGCACCCGCAGAGCAGATGCCGATTGCTACTGAAAGGATAGCGGTCGCGGTTTTGGAAACCGTCTTTCCTTCGTTCTTTGTCTTCTTCTCGCTCATTCTTATTACTCTCCCTCCCTGCACTTCAATGGCCGGCTAGGTGGCGGCAGGCGTGCCCCCTTCGCCGGGCTCCCTCCGCGGCGGCTTGGGCCGGGGCGGTTTGCTCGTGTGAATGACCAGCGTCGCCTTTTCCATCTCGCCGGCGATCAGCGAGGGAATCGCATGCAGCGTGCGGGTGATGGCGTCGTCGATCGCTTCGCGCTGTTCCTTGAGCGGCTTCTTGAGCACCCAGTTGACGACCTCCGACTTCACGCCCGGATGCCCGATGCCCAGGCGCAGCCGCCAGTAGTCGCCGGTGCCCAGTTGCGCATGGATGTCGCGCAGCCCGTTGTGGCCGGCATGGCTGCCGCCGAACTTGAGCTTGACCTGGCCAGGGACCACGTCGAGCTCGTCGTGCACCACGAGGATCTCTTGCGGCGCGATCTTGAAGAAGCGCGCCAACGCAGCCACCGACTTGCCCGACAGGTTCATGAAGGTCTGCGGCTCCAGCAGCCAGATGCTCTGGCCGCCGATGTTGGTGCGGGCGGCGAGGCCGTGGTAGCTGCGCTCGGGCACGAGGTTGAGCTTCCATTCGCGCGCGAGGGCGTCGATCCACCAGAAGCCGGCGTTGTGCCGCGTGGCTTCGTACTCGGGGCCCGGGTTTCCGAGGCCGACAAACAGCTTGATCATGGTCGTGGATTATCCGGTTGCCGCAAAAGCAGAAGGCCCGCACGAGGCGGGCCTTCATCAAGAAGCAGCGAATGCGAAGAAGCTGATTACTTCTTGGCAGGTGCCTTGGCAGCCGGCGTCTTGGCCGCGGCCTTGCCACCCTTGCCGGCCGGAGCAGCTGCTGCGTCGGCAGCGGCTGCGCCTTCGGCGGGAGCTTCCTCTTCTGCAGCCGGGCTCACGGCCGAAGCCAGCACCGGGTTCGGCTTGCCGTGGCTGACCCACTTCACGCCGCGGGGCAGCTTGATGTCCTTCAGCGTGACGGTGCCGTTCTTCTTCAGGCCCGACAGGTCGACTTCGATGAACTCGGGCAGGTCGGTCGGCAGGCAGTTCACTTCCAGTTCGGTCGTGACGTGGTTGACCAGGTTGTGGTCGAGCTTCACGGCGTCGGACTCTTCCTCGCCCTTGAAGTGCACCGGCACCTTCAGGGTCATGCGGGTCTTGGCGTCCACGCGCTGGAAGTCGATGTGCTGCACCAGCTGGCGGAAGGGGTGGTATTGCACGTCACGCAGCAGAACCTTGCTGACGTTGCCGCCCAGTTCCATCTCGAGAACGCTGGAGTGGAAGGCTTCCTTCTTCAGGGCGTGCCACAGGGCGTTGTGATCGAGCTCGATCAGTTGCGGCTCGACGTCACCGCCGTAGACGATGCCGGGGGTCTTGCCCGTGATGCGGAGACGGCGGCTCGCACCCGTGCCCTGCTTTGCGCGCTCAAAAGCGACGAATTTCATAACTAGCTCCTGTAAGAGTCCACCGCGACCAGTGCGACTCCGGTTCAAAAAGGCTTCAGGGTGAAGCCCGCTTCATGCCCCGGTCAGAACAGGTTGTCCTGATCCGAGAACAAACTCATCACCGACTCGCCCTTGGCAATGCGCTGGATCGTCTCGGCGATCAGCGGTGCCACGGAGAGCTGGCGGATCTTTCCGCAGGCATTGGCGCCGTCGGAAAGGGGGATGGTGTTGGTCACGACCACTTCGTCGAGGGCCGAGCCCTTGGTGATGCGCTCGATGGCCGGGCCCGAGAAGATCGGGTGCGTGCAGTAGGCGTACACGCTCTTGGCGCCGCGCTCCTTGAGCACTTCGGCCGCTTTGACCAGCGTGCCGGCGGTGTCGATCATGTCGTCCATGATCACGCAGTTGCGGCCGTCGATCTCGCCGATCACGTTCATGACTTCGCTGACGTTGGCCTTCGGGCGGCGCTTGTCGATGATGGCGAGGTCGCAGTTCAGCTGCTTTGCCAGCGCACGGGCGCGAACCACGCCGCCCACGTCGGGCGAGACCACGATCAGGTCTTCGTAGTTCTTGGCGCGCAGGTCGCCCAGCAGCACTGGCGAGGCATAGATGTTGTCGACGGGGATGTCGAAGAAGCCCTGGATCTGGTCGGCGTGCAGGTCCATCGTGAGCACGCGCTCGACGCCGACGGTTTCCAGCAGGTTGGCCACGACCTTGGCCGAGATCGGCACGCGGCTCGAGCGCGGGCGGCGGTCCTGTCGGGCATAGCCGAAGTAGGGGATCACGGCGCTGATGCGTTCGGCCGAGGCGCGCTTGAGCGCGTCGACCATGATCAGCAGCTCCATCAGGTTCTCGTTCGTCGGAGCGCAGGTCGACTGCACCACGAACACGTCGCGTGCACGGACGTTCTGGTTGATCTCGACGGTGACTTCGCCGTCGGAGAAGCGGCCGACGCGAGCGGCACCCAGTGAGGTGCCGAGGTTGTGCGCGATTTCTGCAGCAAGGCCCGGATTGGCGTTGCCGGTGAAAACCATGAAATCAGGGTGATTAGCCTGCATGAGCGCGTCCCGGCAGTGCAATGGGCTTAGGAAGCCGCCAAAAGGTTCGTATGCGTGGCGGCCGGTGAGCCGCCGATTATTGCAGCGGGCAGGCTGCAAATGAAGACTGCGGCCCTCGGGCCGCAGTCGTGAAGATTTGGCAGGGGAGAAAGGATTCGAACCTTTGCATGCTGGAATCAAAATCCAGTGCCTTAACCAGCTTGGCGACTCCCCTACACGGGTCGACGGCTTTCGCCATCAACCGATATATGTCGCATCGAACCGAACGAGCGATCCGATCATCTTCAGGATGCCCACCCGCGCAGCGGATGAACTTCCAGGTTGCCGCACTGACGAACCTGCCAGCCCCTGGGGGCGTCGAGCAGTTCCGCTTCATGCGGCGATTGCGGCAGCCTTGCGAACACCGAACTTCCGGAGCCGGTCATCCGGGCCTTGAATCCTTGGGTACCGAGCCATTCGATGGCGTCGGTGACCGCGGGACAAAGTCGCTGGGCAACCGGCTGCAGGTCGTTGTGGCCGAAGTCGAAAACCTGGTTTCCCAAGTTCGTCGCTTCCGACGATTCGCTGTCTGCAGCAAAGCCTGAGATTATAGCAACAGGCGTAGCGCGTTGAAGACCTGAATCCGAAAAAATTAATCGGGTATCGAGTCCCTCGGGTGGTTTGACCACCACGAAGCGCGCGGGAGGGAGTGTAACCGGAGTGATCTCCTCCCCGACGCCTTCCACCCATGCATTTCGTCCGTAGAGAAAGAAGGGCACGTCGGCGCCCAGCTTCAGGCCGATGTGCGCCAGCCGCGACAGCGGCAGATTCAGGCCCCACAGGCGGTTCAGCGCTAGCAGGCAGGTGGCTGCATCCGATGAGCCCCCGCCCATGCCCGCCTGCGCCGGCACGTGCTTGGCGACGCCGATGTGCGCACCTTGGCCCGGTGCCGCGAAGGGCTGCAGGGCACGCGCGGCGCGCAGGATCAGGTCGTCGGCGGGCAACTCGGTGGTCAGGTCTTCGCGGCTGAGCTGGCCGTCGCGCCGCAGTTCGACGTGCAGCGTGTCGCACCAGTCGATCAGCATGAACACCGACTGCAACAGGTGGTAGCCGTCGTCGCGCCGGCCGGTGATGTGGAGAAAGAGATTGAGCTTGGCCGGCGCGGGAAGGTCGTAGATCGCCTTCATGACCGCTCGAACACGATGCGCAGGTCGGCACGCGGGCTGGGCGACTCGCGCACTGCGTTCAGGCGTCCGGCGCCGAGTTGCGCGAGGTCGGCCTTCCAGCCGGGCACGGGCTCGTTGCGGCCGTCCAGCCAGCCGAACAGGGCGCCGACCGGAATGGCCGCGCCGGTCGCTGCCTCGATCAGCTCGTCGACAGAGTCGAAGCGCCGCGTCTTGCTGCCGTCCTTCAGGAGCGCTTCGCCCGGTGCCCAGTGCAACTGCGCGAGCGTGCTGCCGATGGGCGTGGTGAGCGACAGGTCGCCAGCCTCGGCCGACCCGCGCAGTTCGAACAGCGCGGCGAACGTCTGCACCGGCTCGCTCTCGATGCGCAGCGACATGCGGCCGCTCCAGCTGCCCGAGGGCTTCGGCGCCGAAGAACCGCCGGACAGTTGCGCGCAGCCGGCAGCCAGCAAGGCGGCCGCACCGCCTGCCGCCAGAAGGGCGCGCCGGCCGGCCTGCGTCGGCGCAAGTACTGCTGCCTGCGCCATCTCAGGGCTTCACCCGCAGGCGCTTGAGCGTTTCCTGCAGCGTCTCGTTCTCGGCGTCGCTCAGCAGGGCTTCCTTCCAGATCGTGACCGCGCGGTCTTTCTGGCCGGAGGTCCACAGGACCTCGCCGAAGTGCGCGCCGATCTCGGGATCGGGCCGGGTCTTGTAAGCCGCCTCGAGGATGCGGATGGCCTCCGCCGTGTTGCCGAGGCGGAACTCGACCCAGCCCAGGCTGTCGGCGATGAACGGGTCTTCCGGCGCGAGCTGCACCGCCTTCTGGATCAGCGTGCGGGCCTCCTCCAGCCTGATCTTGCGATCGGCCAGCGAGTAGCCCAGCGCGTTGTACGCGTTCTGGTTGTCGGGCTTGAGCTCGATGAGCCGGCGCAGCAGGCGCTCCATGTCGTCGAGCCGGTTGAGCTTCTCGGCGACCATGGCCTGGTCGTAGACGAGGTCGCCGTCGTCCGGCGACGCCGCCGAAGCCTGGGCGAGCATGTCGTAGGCCGCCTGGTACTGCTTCGCGTCGCGCAGCAGCTGCACTTCAGCGAGGAATTTCTGCTTCTTGTCGTCGGCCGTGCGTTCGGGCAGGCCGCGGATGATCTCGCGGGCCTGCGGCAGCTTGCCCTGGCGCGCCAGCAGCGTGGCGCGGCGGGTCTGCGCGGCCACCAGCTCGTCGGGGCCGTCGATGCGCGAGAGCCAGCGCTCGGCGGCCGCGTAGTCCTTGCGCCGCTCAGCGAGCTGCGAGAGCGCCAGATAGGCCTGCGAAACGCCGCGCTTGCGGTCGGTGGCATCGTCGGTGTCCTTGCCGGCGCCGCTCCTAGGGGCGCCCGACAGCTCGATGAATCGCTTGATCGAGGCTTCGGCCGCTGCGTCCTGACGGGCCTGCATCTGCAGGCTTCCGAGCAGCAGCCACGGCTCCGCGAGTTCGGGGCGCGAGCTGGTCAGCGTCTGCAGCTGGGCGGAGGCATCGCTGAAGCGGCGGTTTTCGACCAGCACACGCGCATAGGCGACGCGCAGATCGGGCGAGGCCTTCGGGTTGTTGTTCAAGAAGCGTGTGACGATCGGCTCGGCCAGCGGCTGGCCCGGGTCGATCATCTCGAGCGCCAGCGCGGCCGGGGCGTCCGAGGCGGGATCGATCTCCTGGCCCTTGCGCGCGGCTTCCAGCGCGCCCGAAACATCGCCTGCATTCAGGCGCATCCGGCCGACGGTGGCCCAGGCCAGTCCGCCGGTCGTCGGGCTCTTCAGTTCGTCGACCAGCGCCTGCTCGACCACCGAGGCGGCCAGCTTCTTGTCGGAGGCGCGCGAGTAGTTGCGCACGATCACGGCCATGAGCAGCGGGCGCTCGATCTGCGAGGTGGCCGCCACCTCCGCGCGCAGCGGCTCGACGGTTTCGCTGATGCGGTTGAGCGCGATCAGGATCTGCAGCTCGATGCGGCGTGCGTCGCGCGAATTCGGCAGCGTCTCCTGCCAGGCGCGTGCCGCGGCGAGCGCCGCATCGCCTGAGCGCGACTGCAGTGCGATTTCCACGGCGCGCTGGAACAGCTTGCCGTCGCGCAGCCGCCGGGCGGCGTCGAGCACCAGCGCATAGCCGGAGCCGGGATCGCCGGAGCGGGCGGTCATCTCGCCCATCAGGATCTCGTAGAACAGATCGGCAGTCAGCGCGGACTGCAGCGGCGCGGACTCGGCCGCCTCCTTCGCAGCCGCCGGCCGGGGCCTTGCCACGGGCTTGGACTGCGCCGGCCGTTCGATGGCGGGAGTGGAACTGGGAGCTGTTGCCGGATCGGGGGATTGGGCGCCGGCAGCGCAGGCCAGCAAGGCGAGAGACGCGGCCGCCGCAAGGCGGTGTCGGCGGGGCGAAAAGTTCATGCAACCATAATAATCCAGCCTTTTGTACGAGCATTGCGTGGGGCTTCGCCGCCGCAGGCGTTTGCCGAAGATTTACCTTTCATGCCCGAGCTACCCGAAGTCGAAGTCACCCGCCGCGGATTCGCCGAACGCATCGCAGGAGGCCGCATCGAGGCGGTGCGCATCGGCAAGCCGCTTCGATGGGCGCTGATGGTGCTGCCGGAGGCGCTGGTCGGGCGGCAGGTGCGCGAGGTGCGCCGGCGCGGCAAGTACCTGCTGATCGATCTCGACCGCGGCATCCTGCTGCTGCACCTGGGCATGTCGGGCAGCCTGCGCTTCGATGCCGCACTGCCGCCGCCCGGGCCGCACGATCACTTCGATCTCGTCACCAACCTCGGCACGCTCAGGCTCAACGACCCGCGCCGCTTCGGCGCAGTCGTCTACGTGGAAGACGAATCCGCCCCGTGGGCCATCAAGCTGCTGGGTGGCCTGGGCATGGAGCCGCTGGACGAAGGCTTCGACCTCGACACCTTCCACGCCGGCCTCAAGAAGCGCAAGACGGCGGTCAAGCAGGTGCTGCTGGCTGGCGACGTGGTGGTGGGCGTGGGCAATATCTATGCGTCGGAGGCGCTGTTCCAGGCGGGCATCCGGCCGACGCTGTCGGCGGCGCGCATCAGCCGGCCGCGGGCGGCCAGGCTGCATGCGGCGGTTCGGGAGATCCTCGCGAGGGCGGTGGAGAAGGGCGGCAGCACGCTGCGCGACTTCTCCAACATCGACGGGCAGAACGGCTACTTCCAGCTCGAGGCGACCGTCTACGGCCGGGCGGGCGAGCCCTGTCGGGTTTGTGCAACGCCCATCCGGCTGCTGCGGCAGGGGCAGCGCTCCACGTATTACTGCCCCAACTGCCAGAAGTAGCCCAGGCCCGATTGCAGGGCCGGACAAAATTGAAGCCAGAAACAATCCTGAGACGTCAGTGGCATGCGTGCCGATGTATATTTGTAAATTGTTTCTTACACATTCCCCTTGAGCCGCTCCTTCAATCAACAACTCGATCAGCACGGTGCGTGGCGGAGCAATTTCGCCCACCGGCTGCAGTGGCTTTCCCGCTGGCTGACCGAGAACGAGCTGCTCGACCAGGCAGTGGCCGAGCGCCTGCGCGGGCTGGAGACGCAGATCCGCACCAGCAAGGTGATGGTCGCCTTCGTGGCCGAGTTCTCGCGCGGCAAGTCGGAGCTGATCAACGCCATCTTCTTCGCCGGCTACGGGCGGCGCATCATGCCCGCCAGCGCCGGCCGCACGACGATGTGCCCGACCGAGCTGGGCTATGACGCCGCAATCGCGCCCAAGCTGCGGCTGCTGCCCATCGAGACCCGGCTGGAGCCTCATTCGCTGGCCCACTGGCGCGACAAGCCCACCCGCTGGACCGAGATCGCGATCGACGTTGGCAACGCCGAGCACCTGGCGCAGGCCATGGGCAAGGTGGCAGAGGTGCGCTGGGTGAGCAAGGACGAGGCCCGCACGCTGGGCTTCTGGAACGACGAGACGCCCGACGACAACCCGGTGCAGGACGCCGAAGGCCGCGTGGAAATTCCGCGCTGGCGCCATGCGGTGCTGAACATGCCGCACCCGCTGCTTGAACAGGGGCTGGTGATCCTCGACACCCCGGGCCTGAATGCGATCGGCGCGGAACCCGAACTCACGGTGAGCCTGATCCCGCAGGCGCACGCGGTGGTCTTCATCCTTGGCGCCGAGACCGGCGTGACGCGCTCCGACCTTTCCATCTGGCGCGAGCACCTGGTCACCGAGGACGAGGGCAGCGACACGCGCTTCGTGGTGCTCAACAAGATCGACACCATGTGGGACACGCTCAGCACGCCCGCGCAGATCGAGCAGCAGATCGAGCGCCAGCGCGACGGCGCCGCCCGCCTGCTCGAAGTGCCGCTGGCGCAGGTGCTGCCCGTGTCCGCGCAAAAGGGTCTGCAGGCCAAGATCCAGCGCGATGGCCAGCTGCTGCAGGCCAGCCGCCTGCCGGCGCTCGAATCGCTGCTGGCCGAAGGCGTTCTGGGCAAGCGCGAGACCATGCTGCGGCTTGCGGTGGATGCGGGCATGACCGCGCTGCGCGTCGAGGCCGAGCGCATCCTGAAGGTTCGCCAGCGCGACCTGTCGGAGCAGGCGCTCGAGCTGCAGGGCCTGCGAGGCAAGAACGTCTCCGTGATCCGCCACATGCGCGCGCGCATCGACCAGGAGCATGCCGAGTTCGAGGGCAGCAACACGCGCATCCTGGCCCTGCGGTCGGTGCAGGGCAAGCTGCTGCGCGAGGTGTACGCCGTGCTGGGGCGCACCGCGCTGAAGGCCGACATGGTGAAGCTCTCGGCCGCGCTCAAGCGCCCCGGCGTCAAGTTCAACGTGCGCAAGGTGTACGCCGAGACTTTCGACTCGCTGCGCAACAACCTGCGCGAGGTGCAGGCGACCACGGCCGAGATCCAGTCGATGCTGCACGCCACCTTCCGCCAGCTCAACGCCGAGCAGGGCTTCACCCTGCAGGCGCCGGCCGAGCCCGACCTCACCGGCTTCGAGCAGGAGCTCGCGCAGATCGAGCGCAGCCACATCCACTACCTGGGCGTGGGCAATCTTCTGAAGCTCGCGCAGGCCGACTTCTGCGACAAGCTGGTGCGCGCGCTCGCCAGCCGGCTGCGGCTGGTGAACGAGGCCGCGATGACCGAGGTCGAGCGCTGGAGCAAGGGCGCGAGCGCGCAGATCGATGCCCAGCTCAGGGAGCGCCGCCGCAATTTCAGCAAGCGCATCGAGGCGATCGAGCGCATCCAGAGCGCGGCGGGCAATCTCGACGAGCGCCTCGTCGAGCTGGCCGCGCAGGAAAGCAACCTCGCCGAACTCCACGTGCAGCTGCGCGAGTTCACCTCGCTGATCGCGCAGCACGGACGGCCGCAGCCTGCGGCCACCATCGGCGAACTGCGTGCGGCCTGAACGAAGCGCTTCCAAGGCGGCGACTGCAACCCTGTCATTGCCTCCGGACTTCGCAGCGCAGATCGTGAGCTGGCAGCGCAGCCACGGCCGCAGCCAGCTGCCGTGGCAGAACACGCGCGACCCCTACCGCGTGTGGCTGTCGGAGGTGATGCTGCAGCAGACGCAGGTGTCGACGGTGCTCGGCTACTTCGCGCGCTTCCTCGAACGCTTTCCCGATGTGAAGGCCCTGGCCGCCGGTACCGAGGACGAGGTGTTCGGCCTGTGGAGCGGGCTGGGCTACTACAGCCGCGCCCGCAACATGCATCGTTGCGCGCAGGAGGTCGTCGCGCGATTCGGCGGCGAGTTTCCGCGCACCGCTGCGGAGCTGGTCACGCTGCCGGGCATCGGACGCTCGACATCGGCGGCCATCGCGGCCTTCTGCTTCGGCGAGCGTGTCGCGATCCTCGATGGCAACGTCAAGCGCGTGCTGACGCGCGTGCTCGGTTTCGCGGGCGACATGTCCTCCGCGGCGCAGGAGCGCGCGCTGTGGGATCTGGCAACGCAACTGCTCCCGCCCGCCGACGACAGGGAAGCCATCGCGTCCTACACGCAGGGCGTGATGGACATGGGCGCCACCGTGTGCCTGCCGCGCAAGCCGAGCTGCATGATCTGCCCGGTGCAGCAGAGCTGTGTCGCCCTGCGCGAAGGCGCGCCCGAGCGCTACCCGGTCAAGACGCGCAAGCTCAAGCGCAGCGCGCAGTCGCTGTGGGTGCTGCTGGCGCGCGACGAGCAAGGCCGCGTGTGGCTGGAGAAGCGGCCGGCGAAGGGCATCTGGGCCGGGCTCTACTGCCTGCCGGTGTTCGACAGCCGCGAGCAGCTTCTCGAAGCCCTGCCTGCAAGTGCGCGGCCCAGCGTCCATGACCTGCCGGCCTTCGTGCACGTGCTGACCCACAAGGACCTGCACCTGCATCCTGTGCAGATCGACGGCGGCCAGCCGCAAGGCGATGCCGCGCGCTGGTTCGATGCGCAGGAATGGAGCCGGCTGGGCCTGCCGGCCCCGATGCGCAAGATGCTGGAAGGCGGCGAGGCCTGACCCGCCCGCCGGTCAGATGGCGTCGAGCTCGCGGTGCCTTTTCAGCGCACCCCAGCGCGCACCGAACGAGCGCGCCAGCTGCTCGACCAGGAACACCGAGCGGTGCTGTCCACCAGTGCATCCGATGGCCACGGTGACGTAGCTGCGATGGTCGCGCGCCAGGGCGTCGAGCCAGTGCGCCAGGAACTGCTCGATGTCGTCGTACATGCGCGCCACGTCGTCGTGTTCGCGCAGCCATTCGATCACCGGCTCGTCGCGGCCGGTGAGCGGGCGCAGCGCCGGCACATAGTGCGGATTGGGCAGCATGCGCACGTCGAAGACGTAGTCGGCATCCAGCGGCACGCCGCGCTTGAAGGCGAAGGATTCGAACACCAGCGTGAGCGGTGTCTGCGGCGCGGAGATCAGCGACTTGATGTAGCTCTGCAGCTGCGCCGGCCGGATCAGGCTGGTGTCGATCACGTCGGCGCCGTCGCGCAGGTCGGCCAGCAGCTCGCGCTCGAGCTCGATGGCCTGGGTCAGCACGCGGTGCTGCTCGGGCGCATCGGTGCGCCCTTCCTGGCGTGAAAGCGGATGGCGGCGGCGGGTTTCCGAATAGCGGCGCAGCAGGGCATCTGTGGTCGCGTCGAGGAACAGCGAGCGCAGCGAGATGCCGCCGTCGCGGCGCAGTGCCTCCAACTGCTGCGGAACGATGGGCAGCGAGACGCCGCTGCGCACGTCCATGGCAATGGCCACGCGCGTGGCCTGCTGCTCGTGCTGCAGCGCGATGAACGAGGTCAGCAGCTCGGGCGGCAGGTTGTCGACGCAGTAGTAGCCCGCGTCTTCGAGTGCATGCAGGGCGACCGACTTGCCGGAGCCCGACATGCCCGTGATGAGCACCAGGTCGAGGCTCATTGCGCGGTCGCCGAAGTCTTGTGGCCGAGCATCTCGCGTGCATGCGCGAGCGAGGTCTGCGAGACCTTCTCGCCGCCGAGCATGCGGGCGATTTCCCTGGCGCGGCTGTCGTCGTCGAGGTGCGACACGCCGCTTTCGGTGCGCGGTCCGTCGCTTCCGGTCGCCGCGGTCTGGCGCTTGGCCACCACCAGGTGGTGGTCGGCGCACGCTGCCACCTGCGGCAGATGGGTCACGGCAAGCACCTGACGATCGCGGCCGAGCTGCTTCATCAGGCGGCCCACGGTCTCGGCGACCGCGCCGCCCACGCCGGAATCGACCTCGTCGAAGATCAGCGTCTGTGCCGCGCCGAGCTGGCTGGTGGTGACCGCGATGGCCAGTGCGATGCGCGAGAGTTCGCCGCCCGAAGCCACCTTGCCGATGGCCCGCGGCGTGCTGCCGGTGTGGCCCGCGACGAGGAATGCCACGTCTTCGAGACCGGCGCGGCTCGGCTGCGCGAGCGGCTGCAGTTCGACCTCGAAGCGTCCGCCCTGCATGCCCAGGCCCTGCATCGCGTCGGTCACGGCCTGCGAGAGCCGGGGCGCAGCCTGCTTGCGCACCTTGCCCAGCGCCTTGGCTTCCTTCATGTAGGCCTGCTGCGCGGCCTGCTCGGCACGCTCCAGTCCTTCGAGATCGCTTTGCGCGTCGAGCGCCTGCAGCTCTGCCTGCCAGCCGGCCAGCAGCGCCGGAAGTTCGGCCGGCGGTCGCTTGTAGCGGCGCGCGAGCGACATCCACAGGCCCATGCGCTCGTCGAGTTCGGCCAGGGTCCGGGGGTCGGTGTCAGCCTCGCGCAGGTAGCCGTGCAGCGTGTGGACTGCGTCGGAGGCCTGGGCCACGCAGGAGGCGAGCACTTCGCCCAGCGAACGGAACTCGGGCTCGATGTGCTCGCAGTTCTGCAGCAGCGTGGCCGCGCGCTGCAGCGCGGAGAGGGCGCCGTTGTCGTCGTCTTCCAGCGCCTGGCTGGCGCCCTGGGCCGCGTCGATCAATGCCTGCGCGTTGGAGATGCGCGAGTGGTTGGTCGAGAGCTCTTCCCACTCGTCGGCGCCCGGCGCGAGCTTGGCGACTTCGGAGATCTGCCACTGCAGCCGCTCGCGTTCGCGCTGCAGCGAGTCTCGTGCGGAGCGGGCGTGTTCGAGCGCGGAGAGCGCGTGCCGCCAGGCCTGCCATGCGGCATCCAGCGCGTCGGTGCGCACGCCCGCGTAGGCGTCGAGCAGGCCTCGCACCGCCTCGGGCCGCGTGAGGCTCTGCCAGGCGTGCTGGCCGTGGATGTCGAGCAGGTGGTCGCCGAGTTCGCGCAGTTGCGTGGCGGTGGCGGGGCTGCCGTTGATCCAGCCGCGGCTGCGGCCCTGCAGGTCGACGGTGCGGCGCAGCAGCAGTGCATCGCCCGGCTCGAATCCGCCTTCGTCGAGCCAGCCGTCGAGGGCCGGGTCGGCGTCGAATTCGGCGCTCACGTCCAGGCGCTCGGCGCCTTCGCGCACCGCGCCGGCATCTGCCCGGTTGCCCAGCGCAAGCTGCAGCGCGTCGATCAGGATGGATTTGCCCGCGCCCGTTTCACCGGTCAGCACGGTGAAGCCCCCGGACAGGTCGAGCTCGAGTGATCGCACGATCACGAAGTCGCGCAGTGCGATGCGTCGCAATGCCATCTCAGTTGTTCCTCAAGTTTCCGGACAGGGGGAGTTGCCGTGCGAAGTCATGGCGGGCAGGCCGCGAATCACGGCGGGGCAGGCTTCGCCGGGCCGCCGGTGTTCCTGCTTGAAAGAGGGTTGACGAAGCGATACGCAGGGCGCGCAGCCTGGGGGTGTGCTTCATTCAGGATCCCCCTTCGTTCCAATGCAGTTTCTTGCGCAGCGTGTCGAAATAGCTCCATCCGCGCGGATGCAGGAAGCGCACGCGGGAGTCGGAGCGCCGCACCACCACGCGGTCGCCGATGGCCAGCGAGGCGAGCGACTGCATGTCGAAATTGGCGCTGGCGTCGCGTCCGCCGACCAGCTCGATGACGATCTCGTCCGCATCGGGCAGCAGCACAGGCCGGTTCGACAGCGTATGCGGCGCGATCGGCACCAGCACCCAGCCCGGCACCGCCGGGTGCAGCAGCGGTCCGCCCGCAGAGAGCGCGTAGGCAGTCGAACCCGTTGGCGTGGCGATGATCAGCCCGTCGGCGCGCTGATTCGCCACGAAGTGCCGGCCCACCGAGACGCGAAGCTCGACCATGCCCGAGGTGGCGCCGCGGTTGACGACCACGTCGTTCATGGCGAAGGCGTCGAACACCGAGGCGCCGTCGCGCATGACCCTGGCCTGCATCAGGCTGCGGTGGTCTTCCTCGTATTCGCCAGCCAGCATGGGGATCAGCGTGGACTGGTAGTTGTCGAGCGGAATGTCGGTGATGAAGCCGAGCCGGCCGCGGTTGATGCCGATCAGTGGGATGCCATAGCTCGCGAGCTGGCGGCCGATGCCCAGCATCGTGCCGTCGCCGCCGACCACCAGGCCGAGGTCGCAGCGCTGCCCTATTTCCTCGACGCTGAGAGCCTGGTAGCGCGGGTTGGCGGGTGCGTCGGCAGCGGCGTCGTCTTCGCATGTCGGGCGCTCGACGTAGACTGCGCAGCCTTGCGATTCGAGGAAGGCGCCGATGCCTTCCATGACGCCATCGCGCGCATCCGCCTGCGACCTGGCGCCGGAAGCCTGGTATTTGCCGATCAGGGCGACGTGACGAAAGCGAGAGGTCATATCTCACAAATTACAACACTAAAATCTTGCAATGCTGGACGACCGTGCCAAGTTGCTGCTCAAGACGCTCGTTGAGCGCTACATAGCCGACGGGCAGCCCGTCGGGTCGCGGACGCTGTCGCGCTCGTCGGGGCTCGACCTCTCCCCCGCGACCATCCGCAACGTCATGTCCGACCTCGAGGCGCTGGGGCTGATCGCCAGTCCGCACACCTCGGCCGGCCGTATTCCCACGCATCGCGGCTACCGCCTTTTCGTCGACACCATGCTGACGGCCAAGCGCGAGCAGCTGGCAGCGCCCAGCCTCCCGCCCGACCAGCCCCAGAAGGTGATTGCCAACGCGGCGCACCTGCTGTCGAACATGTCGCAGTTCGTGGGCGTGGTGATGGCGCCGCGGCGCGCATCGGTGTTCAAGCAGATCGAGTTCCTGCGGCTGTCGGAGCGCAGGCTGCTGGTGATCATCGTCTCGCCCGACGGCGACGTGCAGAACCGGGTGATCTTCCCCGAGGCCGACTACTCGCAGTCGCAACTGGTCGAGGCCTCGAACTACATCAACGCGAACTATGCGGGGCTCACCATCGAGCAGGTGCGCGACCGGCTTCAGTCCGAAATCGAAAAGCTCCGCGGCGAGATCGGCACGCTGATGCAGGCGGCTGTGCAGGTCAGCTCGGAAGTGCTGACCGAGGCGCAGGAGGACGACGTCGTCATCTCCGGCGAGCGCAACCTGTTGTCGGTGAGCGATTTCTCCAGCGACATGGGGCAGCTGCGCCGCGCCTTCGAGCTCTTCGAGCAGAAGGCGCAGCTGATGCGGCTGCTCGACGTGTCGAGCAAGGCGGACGGGGTGCGCATCTTCATCGGCGGCGAAAGCCAGGTGGTGCCGTTCGAGGAGCTTTCGGTCGTCAGTGCGAACTACGAAGTCGACGGACAGGTCGTCGGCACCCTCGGCGTGATAGGGCCTACGCGCATGCCCTACGACCGCATGATCCAGATCGTCGACATCACCTCTCGCCTCGTGACCAACGCGCTGAGCCATCGCAAGTAGTCACGCCCGTCGGCGCGCATAGAATCGTGCCGCGTGGGCCGTTAGCTCAGTTGGTTAGAGCAGCGGACTCATAATCCGTTGGTCGCTGGTTCAAGCCCAGCACGGCCTACCACCCTCCCTTTGGCGATCGATCTGTGATGTTCGCCGTGCTTTCGGGGAGCAGCCCAAAATCAGGCTATAATCGAGAGCTTAGCGGCTGTAGCTCAGCTGGATAGAGTACTTGGCTACGAACCAAGGGGTCGTGGGTTCGATTCCTGCCAGCCGCACCATCTTGAAATGCCCGGGAGATTCGTCTCTCGGGCATTTTCTTTTTCGGGTCTCTATTTATCTTTCGATTTATTCAGTCGTCCCGAATAGTTCGAAAGATGGCTTCGAAAGCGGTCTATAATCGCAAGCTGTGCGGCTGTAGCTCAGCTGGATAGAGTACTTGGCTACGAACCAAGGGGTCGTGGGTTCGATTCCTGCCAGCCGCACCACTATAAAGAAAGCCCGCAACGCAAGTTGCGGGCTTTTTTCTTTTCGGAGGATCAGCGTGAACAAGGCATTCACCAAGGAAACGGATTCCGACGGAGACGACGATGGCGCAGATGGCGCCTCGCCACCGATTCCCGCGGGCGGCAAGAACTACATCACTCCTCAAGGCTACGCGCGCCTTCGCGACGAACTGCTGCACCTGATGGACGAGGAGCGCCCGAAGATCGTCGAGACGGTGCACTGGGCCGCCAAGAACGGCGACCGCTCCGAGAACGGCGACTACCTATACGGCAAGAAGCGCCTGCGCGAGATCGATCGGCGCATCCGCTTTCTCACCAAGCGCCTCGAGATCGCGGAGGTCACCGATCCGTCGGTGCACCATGGCCGCGACCAGGTCTTCTTCGGCGCTACTGTGCTGTACGCCGACGAGGCCGGCGAAGAGCGCAGCGTCACCATCCTCGGTATCGACGAAGCGGAGAGCGCGAAGTCGCAGGTCAGCTGGATTTCTCCGATCGCGCGCGCGCTGCTGAAGGCGCGCGAAGGCGACGTCGTGAAGCTCGTCACCCCTGGCGGGGCGCACGATGTGGAGATCTTGTCGGTGAGCTACCCCGCGCCAGGGTCGGCCGAGACAGCGTAGCCCCGCTCAGGGCGCCGGAACCGTCCTCGAGGCGGTCAGCACCGATGCCGTGCGCCGCGCCGCGCGCAGCACTGCGTCCAGGTGCGCACGGTCGCGCACCGCGATCACGAAGCGCAGGTCGGTCGAATCCTGCGGGGTTTCGTCGGCCATTTCCACGTGCGTGATGTCGGCCTCGGCATCGGCCAGGGTGGCCGCGACGCGCGCCAGCACGCCCTTGTCGTTGCGCACGGTGATGACCACGCCGGTCTCGAAGGCGCGTGTGGGCTCGTCGGCCCATTCGACGGCGAAGAAGCGCTCGCTGTCCTTGTGGCGCAGCCGCTGGCCGACGCCGCATTCTTCCGTGTGGACGACCAGGCCCTCCCCATGGCCGAGATAGCCGACGATGGGGTCGCCGGGAATCGGGCGGCAGCACAGCGCGAAACGCACCGACGAGTTCTCGCTGCCGTCCAGCGTCACGGCGCCTTGCGACACCGTCTCGTGCGAGATGAAGCGCTCGCGGCTCAGAAGCAGCGCGTCGGGCCGCTCGCCGAGTTCGGTGAGCATCGCCACCAGCCGCTTCGCGACGATGCTCGCGATGCGCTTGCCCAGGCCGATGTCCGTGAGCAGTTCCGAGCGGGTGCGGTTGCCGGTGAAACGCAGCAGCTTTTCCCACAGCGCCTGGTGCTCTTCGTCGTTCTCCGGCAGCTTGCTCAGACCTTCGGCACGCAGCGCCTGCGCGAGCAGTTTCTCGCCCAGGCCCTCGGACTCGGCGTGCGCCAGGGTCTTCAGGTAGTGGCGGATCTTGGAGCGCGCGCGGCCGGTGCGCACGAAGCCCAGCCAGGCCGGGTTGGGCGTCGACACGGGCGCGGTGATCACCTCGACAACGTCGCCGTTCTTGAGTTCGGTGCGCAGCGGCACCTGGTCGCCGTTGATGCGCGCAGCAGAGGTGTGGTCTCCGATGTTGCTGTGGATGGCGTAGGCGAAGTCGACCACCGTGGCGCCGCGCGGCAGCGCCATGATCTGGCTCTTGGGCGTGAACACGTAGACCGCGTCGGGAAACAGGTCGACCTTGACGTGGTCCCAGAACTCTGCGGCGTCGCGCGTCTCGTCCTGGATGTCGAGCAGCGACTGCAGCCACTTGGTGCCCAGCCGGTCGTTGCTGGCGGCATTCGGCTCGGCAGCTTTATAAAGCCAGTGTGCTGCCACGCCCGATTCCGCCACCACGTGCATGGCCTCGGTGCGCAGCTGGAATTCAACGTTGACCCCGGCCGGCCCCACGAGCGTGGTGTGCAGCGACTGGTAGCCGTTGAGCTTGGCGATCGCGATGTGGTCCTTGAACTTGCCCGGCAGGGGCTTGTACATCTGGTGCAGGATGCCGAGCCCGGTGTAGCAGGCGATCACGTTCGGCACGATCAGGCGGAAGCCGTAGATGTCGGTTACCTGGGCGAAGCTCAGGTGCTTTTCTTCCATCTTGCGGTAGATGGAATAGAGCGTCTTCTCGCGCCCGGCAATGCGCAGCGTCATGCCGGCGGCGGAAAAGGCGGCCTCGACCTCCTTCTGCACCTTCTGGATCAGGTCGCGCCGGCGGCCGCGCGCCTTGGCGACGGCCTTGGACAGCGTGGCATAGCGCCATGGTTTCAGATGACGGAACGACAGCTCCTGCAGCTCCCTATACGTCTGGTTCAACCCCAGCCGGTGGGCGATAGGCGCGTAGATGTCCAGCGTCTCGCGCGAGATCCGGCCCCATTTCTCGCGGGGCGCGTCGGCCAGCGTGCGCATGTTGTGCGTGCGGTCTGCCAGCTTGACCAGAATGACGCGCACGTCGCGCGCCATGGCCAGAAGCATCTTGCGGAACGACTCGGCCTGGTTCTCCTCGCGAGTGTTGAACTGCAGCTTGTCGAGCTTGGTGAGCCCGTCGACCAGTTCGGCCACGGGCGCGCCGAAGCGTTCGATGAGTTCGGGCTTGGTGACGCCGCAGTCCTCGATGGCGTCGTGCAGCAGGGCGGCCATCAGCGCCTGCGCATCGAGCTTCCATTCGGCGCACTGCGCCGCCACGGCGATGGGATGGGTGATGTAGGGCTCGCCGCTGTTGCGCAACTGGCCCAGGTGCGCCTCGTCGGCGAAACGGTAGGCGCGGCGGACCAGTTCCGTGTCTTCGGGGCTCAGGTAGTCCAGCCGGGCCGTAAGCGCCGCAAAGCTCGCGGCAGCGGCGTTCAGCGCCGCCGGGCTCGGCTTCGGCGTGCCTTTGGGGGCATGGGACTGAGATTTGGCGACCGCGCTCATGCCTATCACTTTAGCGTGACCGATGTGTGGGCGCCTCCGGCCATAAAAAAAGCACCGCGTTGCGGTGCCTTTTCGTTGCAGGGCTGCGTCAGATCAGCCCGGCACCTTCTTGAGCATTTCGAGGCCGATCTTGCCTTCGGCGATCTCGCGCAGGGCCGTCACGGCGGGCTTGTTCTTGCTCTCGATCTTGGGGGCGTGGCCCTGGCTCAGCATGCGCGCACGGTAGGTGGCGGCCAGGACGAGCTGGAAGCGGTTCGGAATGTTGACGAGACAATCTTCGACGGTGATGCGGGCCATGATGAGGATCTTTCGGTCGGTCTGGTGAGCGGCTGGCTCGGGAATCAGGGAATGTTCAGTGCGGCGAAGGTGTCGGCACGCGCTCGGCGTTGCGCGGAATACCGAAGCCGCTGAG
>CAJYQC010000386.1 GCA_913776885.1 uncultured Variovorax sp. | reverse complement strand
GTAGCCGTCGATGCACGCCACGATGCTGCTGGCGTGCGGTATCTTCATCGTGATCGCGCTCACGCTGTCGCCATATTGCGCGCCATAGTAGATGCCGGCGAGCATGATGAGCGCGCCGGTCGTGTCCATCGAATAGGTCAGCGGCAGCAGCAGGCTGATGGTGGCGAGCGGGCCGAGGCCGGGCAGCAGGCCGACGAGCGTGCCCACGGTGCAGCCGATGGCGCAGAACAGCAGGTTCTGCATGGTCAGCGCATGCGAGAACCCGAACGCGAGGTTGTTGAGGACTTCCATGATCTCGTGTCTTTCCTCAATACAGCGGCAGGTTCAGGCCGAGCAGCTTCTGCAGGGCCAGCGCCATGATGACCAGGCCGGCGGAAATCTTCACGTTGCGCACCACCGAGTAGGACGACGCGGCGAAGCCCGAGCAGAAGACCATGAAGATGATCCCGGCGATCATGTTCACGTACATCGAGATCACGGCCAGGCCGCAGAGGCTGCCGAGGATGAGCGCGATGTTCTTGAAGTTGAACTCCAGCTTCACGCGCTCCACGAAGAACGAGCGGATCACGGTGGACACCGCGATCACCAGCAGCATCGCGCTGATCATGGCGGGGAACAAACCGGGGCCGGCGCGGCTCAAGTCTCCGATGGGGTAGCGAAGCGAGGTCAGGCCGAAGGCCAGCGCTATCGCCATGAGGAACAAGCCTCTGACAAGGGTTCTGTTTTTCATCTCTTCTTGTGCGATGGGTTTCGAAATCACCGGCACCGGCAAACCGGCACTGATCGTCTCCATCCGGGCGGAAAGCCGGACCCCTGCATGCTCTGGCGCCAAACTGATTGCAATCTGACCGGGCCGTAAGGGGAATTACGTACGGACCGCGCAAGGAGTACCGCCCGATCTACCGGGTGGCGCGCTGAAGGCCGCGCTGCTGCAAGGCGCTGGCCGGCGGCATCGGGCTGGACGAGGTGCTCGACGCCATGTCGCAGAGGCGACGGGGCGCACGGAGAAGTCGTTCGGTGAGGGCGAGTTCCTGGGCTGACGCAGCGCCAGAGCCAGACTGCGCATCGGCAACGCCGATTCGGCCGCGGCCATGACTCCGGATTGCGTGGTGAGGCGGCCCCGGACGGCTGCCCTTCCCTCTTACGCCTGGCGGCGGGCTTTCTTCTTCGGCGGGCTCGATGCGGCTTCCGCGCCGGCGCTGTCGTCCTTCCCGAAGCCAGTCATTCGGCAGCAGCGAGAGGAATGCATCCATGCGCTGCGGGTCATAGCGCATGCGCGGCGGAAGCTGCCAGAGGATGGGGCCGAGCTTGGCCCCCAGCGAGCACGCCCGAGGCGAAGAAATTGGCAAGCGCCGCGCGCACTTCCTTGAGTCGAAGCATGTGCGTGATGTAGCGCGAGCCCTTGACGGCGAACACGAATCCATCGGGCGTCTGGTCGCGCCAGGCCTCGTACGACTCGGGGCGCTGCAGCGAATAGAAAGAGCCGTTGAGTTCGATGCTGGGCAGCATCCGCGAGGCGCAGGACAGTTCGTCGCGCTGTCTCAGCCCCTCCGGATAGAAGCGGCCGCGCCAGGGCGCATAGCGCCAGCCGGAGATTCCGATGCGGATGTCGCCGCGCGGCCCGCAGGGCGACGCCGGTGTGCGCGTGGTGCGCGTGCCAGCGCGTTCGCTGCTGCGCGAGGTCGACGTGGGCAAGTCTGCACTCCGGAAGTACTCGATGTCGGGGCCGATGCTTTTGTCCTGCCGTTGCGATGGATGTGGGAACGGCAGGACAGCCGCTGTAGGTTCGAAGGCAAGGGCTGCCGATGCCCCCCCGCTGCCGGCGCGCGGCTTCAGCGCGCCGCGCCCTGCGGATATCGTGGGTCCGTCAGGCAGGCGCGCAGCCAGGCGGTTTCTTCCGCACCGAGCTCGGCTTCCGCGTCGAGCTTGGGGGAAGCCTTGGGCGTCGATGCGGCAAGTCCGGGCTGGAGGTTCCAATGCGCGCCCGCCCTGGCGGTGCCGTCCGCCTCGGGGCACGGGCTGCCGCCTGCGGATCCGTCGCCGCAGGCCGCCACGGTATGGAGCTTGCCCTGCACGACGTCGCCGACCAGGCGCGTCTGGTAGTAGCGGCCGCTGGCCCAGTCGTCCCTGAGCGTGCAGACGCGCTCGTGGTGCTGGTAGCTCCGGTCGCTGAAGCAGCCGTAGCTCAGCTGCTGGCCACCGGGCAGGAAGTCGCACGAGGTTGCGAAGCCCGCGAACGGGCCGCCGGTGAACTGCGCGAGAAACCTGCGCTGCGCCTGCGCGGCTTCGAGCAGGCGCGGCACGGCCCGGTCGGCCTTGCCGGGCTCGCTCATCGCGCGGGTGCGGGCGCGCATCTCCTGGAGCAGGTTGCGGGGCAAGGCGGCGGCATCGGGCGCGCCGGGGTAGTCCATGGGCGAGTCGAACCGCGTGTCGCGCGCTTCGATCCAGCGCTTCTGGCTGCGCACGAGCATGGCACGCAGTTCGGCGTCGTTGCCGGCCTGCTGCACGAGGGCAGCGTAGGCCTTGCCCATTTCGGCGTCGGCGGCCTTGAGCC
>CAJYQC010000385.1 GCA_913776885.1 uncultured Variovorax sp. | reverse complement strand
CGGTGGCACGACCGCGCTCGGCCGCGAGGTCGAGGGAGGTGGTGGCGGCGGGAAAGGTGGATGACACGGGTCGCTCCGGCAAAGACGAAAGCGGCGCGTCCTCGAGCGGAGAGTTGCTCATGGGCGCGCCGTTCTGGACTGATGGGTGGGTTTACTTGAACGCGACGGCCTTGCCCGACGAGTCCTTCACTTCACCCCATGCCTTGGCGATGGCGGCCTTCACGGCGTCGGGCATCGGCACATAGTCGAGCTCGTCGGCCGTCTTGTCACCGCTCTTGTAGGCCCAGTCGAAGAACTTGAGCACGGTGGTCGCGTTGGCGGGCTTGTCCTGCACCTTGTGCATCAGGATGAAGGTGGCGCCGGTGATGGGCCATGCATCCTTGCCGGCCTGGTTGGTCAGCACCTGGTAGAAGCTCTTGTTCCATTCGGCGCCGGCAGCGGCGGCCTTGAATGCCGAGTCGTCGGGCGACACGAAGGTGCCGGCGGCGTTCTGCATCTGCGCGTACGTCATCTTGTTCTGCTTGACGTAGGCGTATTCGACGTAGCCGATCGAGTTCGGCAGGCGGTTCACGAAGGCGGCGACGCCTTCATTGCCCTTGCCGCCCGCGCCGGTGGGCCAGTTCACGGCCGTGCCTTCGCCGACCTTCGACTTCCACTCGGCATTGACCTTGCTCAGGTAGTTGGTGAACAGGAAGCTGGTGCCCGAACCGTCGGCGCGGCGAACCGGGGCGATGGCAGCGTCGGGCAGGTTCAGCGAACCGTTCAGGGCCTTGATGGCGGGATCGTTCCACTTGGTGATCTTGCCCAGGTAGATGTCGCCCAGGACCTGGCCGTTGAGCTTCAGCTCGCCGGGCTTCACGCCCTGGATGTTGACCACGGGGATCACGCCGCCGATGACGGTGGGGAACTGCATCAGGCCCTTGGCCTGGAGTTCGTCGTCCTTCAGGGGAGCGTCGGAGGCGCCGAAGTCGACGGTCTTGGCTTCGATCTGCTTGATGCCGGCACCCGAGCCGACCGACTGGTAGTTGATCTTGACGCCGGTGGCCTTGTTGAAATCGGAAGCCCACTTGGCGTACAGCGGAGCCGGGAAGCTTGCGCCGGCGCCGGTCACGTCTTGTGCGAAGGAGGGAATGGAGAACACCGCGGCAACGAGGCCGGCGGTTGCAAATTTGAACGTCGTTTTCATGAAGCTTCCTTTTAGAAGTAAGAAGTAGTCCCTTTCGGGCTTGGGACGGACTCTAGAAAGCTTCTATGACATCAATGTGACACCCATCCATCGAGGGAAAATGCCTTTCCTTGGCTGGTGTTGCTTGTGACGCTGTCACAGAACGGTCATTTGTCATCCCTAGCCTCTCTAACCTCGCCACTGCGGGTTCCAAGGGCCGCGCGCCCCGTCACGGCGCTACGAT
Organism: uncultured Variovorax sp.; assembly: GCA_913776885.1. Taxonomy (GTDB): domain Bacteria; phylum Pseudomonadota; class Gammaproteobacteria; order Burkholderiales; family Burkholderiaceae_C; genus Variovorax. Next base: position 4,650 of record CAJYQC010000385.1, on the reverse strand, counting down.
CGAACACGAAGAATCCCCGCCCTCCTTTTCAGAACACATGCAAAACGGCACCCGCCTCGCGGCAGTCGACCTGGGGTCGAACAGTTTCCGGCTCGAAATCGGACAGGTCGACCACGGCCAGATCCACCGTACCGAATACCTCAAGGAAACGGTGCGCCAGGGCAACGGCCTGGACAGCGCACGCAACCTGACCACCGAAGCCATGCAGCGCGGGTGGGACGCCCTCGCCCGCTTTGGCGAGCGCCTGGCGGGCTTCAAGCGCTCGCAGGTCCGGGCCGTGGCCACGCAGACCCTGCGCGAGGCGCGCAACCGGGAAGAATTCCTGCTGCGCGCGCGCACCATCCTGGGATTCGGCATCGACGTGATCCCGGGGCGGGAGGAAGCCCGCCTCATCTATCAGGGCGTGGCGCACATGCTGCCGCACAACGACGCCTCCGACCGCGAACGCCGGCTGGTGATCGACATCGGCGGGCGCTCCACCGAAATGATCATCGGCCGCGCCCTGACGGCCGACCGGATGGAGTCGTACCGCGTGGGCAGCGTCGCATGGTCCATGAAGCATTTCGGCGAGGGGCTCTTCACGCAAGGCGCCTTCCGTGCGGCCGAGGTCGCGGCCAAGGCCGTGCTCGACGACGCGCTCGGCAGCTACGCGCGCGACCAGTGGGATGTGGCCTACGGCGCCTCGGGCACGATCGGGGCGGTGGGCGACGTTCTGGCGGCGGCGGGCGGCGAGCCCGGTCTGGTCACCCGCGAAGGCCTCGACTGGCTGCTGGACCGCCTGCTGAAGGCCGGAAGCGCCGACAAGCTGCGCATCGACGGAATGCGCGAGGACCGCAAGGCGGTGATCGGTGGCGGCCTGAGCGTTTTGCGCGCGGTGTTCGATCTGCTGTCGATCGACGAGATGAAGGTTGCGCAAGGCGCACTGCGCCACGGCGTGCTCTACGAACTGCTGGAGCGCGACGAAAGCGTCGCCGACATGCGCACCACCACCGTGGCGCGGCTGGCCAACCGGTTCGCGGTCGACCCGGAGCAGGCCCGGCGCGTAGGCGAGACGGCCGCAGCGCTGTTCGTGCAGCTGGCGCCGGCCGCGCGCGGCGGCAGCACCACCAACCGCGCTGGCCGCGCATTGCGCAAGCTCGGATGGGCGGCGCAGCTGCACGAGATCGGCACGCAGATCTCGCACAGCGACTATCACAAGCACGGCGCCTACATCCTCGACAACACCGACGCGCCCGGCTTCGCAGTCAATGAATTGCATGCACTGGGCCAACTGGTACTGGGCCAGAGAGGCAAGCTGCGCAAGCTCGAGGCCGCGCTGGACGATGAAACCTTCGTGATGCAGCTGCTGGCGCTGCGCCTTGCCGTGATCCTGTGCCACGCGCGGCGCGACCCCGATCCGCAGGCGCTTCATCTCGCAGCGCTGGGTGCGCGGTCCTTCACGATCGCCTGCGCTCCGGATTGGGCGGAGGCGTATCCGCAATCGGCGCACCTGCTGCGCGAGGAAGTGCTGGCCTGGCAGAAGACCAGCAACTGGCGGGTGGAACTCAGCGGCTGCTGAGCCCTGCCCCCGCTACCCCGGCCATGCAGTCAAAGCAGTTCCGGCGACTGCACCGTCACCACGACGGTCTGCACGTCGCCGTCGCGCTCGCGCGTGCGGATCCACCACAGCGCGCCCTTGCGCACGGGGCAGCTGTCCTGCTTGAGACCCAGCAGCAGCGAGATCGCCTGCCCCACCGACGGCTGGTGGCCGATCATCAGCACCACCGACTTGCCATTCGGCCAGCCCGCCGCGCCGAGCAGCGCCTCGGGCGTGGTGTCCGGAGCAAGCTCCGAACGCAGCTTGTACTTGCGGCCCAATGCCAGCGCGGTCTGCTCGCAGCGACGCGCCGGGCTGCAGATGATGCGCGTGCCGTCCGGCAGCTGGCGGTCGAGCCACACCGCCATCCGCTTGGCCTGTTTCTCGCCGCGCGCGGTGAGCGAGCGCTGCATGTCGTCGCAACCCTCGGTCCAGTCCTCGGCTTCGGCGTGGCGCCAGAAGATCAAGTCCATGGTCATCGTCTTTCGATCGTCAGTTGCCGGATGCATCTCTGAGATGCCCTCGTGATGCGTAGCGGTTCATGAGCGCAGCCTGCGCGCCGTGGGCCTCGACGGCAGGCGAGGAACCCGCTTCGGCCGAATGCGTGTCGCGGTCGACGCGCGTGTAGGTGCCGTCGGCGCCCAGGTCCCACGCGTCGCGGCCGTCGTGCAGATAGGCCACCAGGCACTCGTCGATCAGCCGCTGTCGCAGGCCCGGGTCGGTGACGGGCCATGCGAGTTCGACGCGCCGCATCATGTTGCGGTTCATCCAGTCGGCGCTCGACAGGTAGAGCGACTCGTCCTCGCCGTTGCGGAAATAGAAGACGCGCGAATGCTCCAGGAAGCGGCCGATCACCGAGCGCACCCGAATGTTCTCGGTGACGCCCGGCACCTGCGCCGGCAGTGTGCAAGCACCGCGCACGATCAGGTCGATCTTCACGCCCTTCTGTCCCGCACGAACCAGCGACGCGATGATCTCGTCGTCGGTCAGTGCATTCATCTTGGCGACGATCCGCGTGGGCTGGCCAGCCGCAGCGGCCGCGCCCAGGGCATCGATCTGCGCGATGACGTTCTTGTGCAGATCGAACGGCGCCAGCCACATGCGGTTGAGCTTCGGCAGCCGGCTCTGGCTTGCCAGGTGCACGAACACGGCCTCCATGTCGGCCGTGAGCAGCGGATCGGCGGTAAGGTGGCTGATGTCGGTGTAGAGCCTCGCTGTGCGCGGGTTGTAATTGCCAGTGGAGAGATGGCCGTAGCGGCGCATCTGCTTGCCCTCGCGCCGCGTCACCAGCAGCATCTTGGCGTGGGTCTTGAGGCCGACCACGCCATACACCACCTGCGCGCCGATCGACTCGAGCATCTCGGCCCAGTTGATGTTGGCTTCTTCGTCGAAGCGGGCCTTGAGCTCCACGACCACCGTGACTTCCTTGCCGCGGCGGACTGCCTCTCGCAGCAGGTCCATCATTTCCGAGTCGGCGCCCGTGCGGTAGATGGTCTGCTTGATTGCCAGCACCTGCGGGTCTTGCACCGCCTCGCGCAGGAAGGCCAGCACGCCCTCGAAGCTTTCGAAGGGCTGGTGGATCAGCACGTCGCCGCGCTGCAGCTGCTCGAAGAACGACTGCCCCGGCGACAGGGTGACGGGGTAGGAGGCGCGATACGGCGGAAAGCGCAGCTGCGGCTCATCGAGCAGGTCCGCCAGCTGCGTGAGCCGGGCCAGGTTCACGGGGCCGTGCACCCGGTACAGCGCCTGGGGCGGCAGATTGAACTGCGCCAGCAGGAAGCTCGCAAGCGATTCGGCACAGCTCGCCGAGACCTCGAGGCGCACGGCCTGCCCGTAGTGGCGGTGCTGCAGGCCCTGGCGCAGCGCGGTGCGAAGGTTCTTGACGTCTTCCTCGTCCACGGCCAGGTCGGAATGACGCGTCACGCGGAACTGCGAGAAGTCGCCGACCTCGCGCCCCGGAAACATGCTGCTCAGGTGCGCACGCACCACGCTCGAAAGCGCCACGAAGAGCGTCTTGCCCTCCGACACCTTGGCCGGCATCTTGATCAGCCGCGGCAGCACGCGCGGCAGCTTGACGATCTGGATGGGGTTCTCGCGCCCGAACGCGTCCTTGCCGCCGAGCCGTACGATGAAGTTGAGCGACTTGTTCGCCACCTGCGGAAACGGGTGCGCCGGATCGAGCCCCACGGGAATCAGCAGCGGGCGCACTTCGCGCTCGAAATATTCGCTGACCCACTTGCGCTGGGCCGGATTGCGCTCGCCGTGCGAAATGATGCGGATGCCATGCGTCGCGAAGGTGGGCATCAGCTCGTCGTTGTACAGCGCGTACTGCCGGGCCACCAGCTTGTGGGCCGCCTCCGCGAGCCGCTCGAAGGATTCGACCGTGTAGGTGCCCTTGTGGTCGCCCGCGCTGCCGGCGATCAGGTGCGGCGCGGCGCGCACCTCGAAGAACTCGTCGAGGTTCGACGAGACGATGCACAGGTAGCGCAGCCGCTCGATCAGGGGCACTTCCTTGCGGTGCGCCCAGTCGAGCACGCGCTCGTTGAACGAAAGAATGCTGTGGTCGCGGTCCAGCAGCGTGAACGCGGGTGCCGCAACGTCAGGCGACGGGTTTGCGGGGGCAGGTGACATGGACACTGATTCTGAGGCAGGCGACACAGGAGGGAACACAGGCTGAAATATGACAGTGTCAGCCTCTCTTGTGACAGTTCCATGACTTTTCGGTGACGCCTCGCGGCCAGCAGGTTGCTGGCCATGGGCCACCTGTGCAGAAGCGAGCGGCCCGTCTTCGGGTCGGTCAGCCGCCGGCTTCATGCGCCCAGGAAGTGCTTGCGGTATCGCGCCGGCAGGTCGTCGATGCGCATCAGCATCGGCAGGTCGGCGGCGTTGAAGTCCGGGTCCCAGGCCGGCGCGCCGAGCACCTTCGCACCCAGGCGCAGGTAGCCTTTGATGAGCGCCGGGGGTTCGACGTCGAGCGTGCTGTCGAGGCGTTCCACCGGCAGCGGCAGGCGCGGCTGCACCTGGTACTGGATGGGCGCCATGTGCTTGGCCGAAACCTGGCGCCAGATGCTGGC
>CAJYQC010000384.1 GCA_913776885.1 uncultured Variovorax sp. | reverse complement strand
AACCTGCAGCCCGCGCTTGCTGCTCTGTGCCGACATACGGGCTGCGAACTGGGCGCGCTGCGCCAGATCGGCGACATCGTGATCGAGGGCGCTGCCTTCGCGCGCGAGAAGAGCGGCGGCAACGACTATCGGCTGAGCTTCACCTTGCGCAACGGCGCCATCGTGCCGCTCGCTATGCCGGCCGTCGAGCTGTCGCTGCTCGACACGCAGGAGCGCGCCGTGGTGCGCCGCGTGCTGATGCCGGCCGACTTCGGTGCGCCGGCCGTGCTGCCCGCGCGCGCGGATCGCGCCGCTTCGCTGCCCCTGACCTTGTCGGCCTCCGAAGCGGCGGCGCTGCCGCCCGTCGCGGGTTATCGCGTCGAGGCTTTCTATCCCTGAGCGCGGCGCGTGCACGCGTCCCGCTCGCTTTCATCCACTCCAAACAATCAACGGCTAACCATGGCAACTGTGATCTGCGGCTCGCTCGCATTCGACACCATCATGACTTTCGAGGGCCGGTTCGCCGACCAGATCCTCCCCGACCAGCTGCACATCCTGAATGTGTCGTTCCTCGTGCCCACGCTGCGCCGCGATTTCGGCGGCTGCGCCGGCAACATCGCCTACAGCCTCAATGCACTCGGCGGCACGGCGCTGCCGATGGCCACGCTCGGCAGCGACGGCGCCACCTACCTCGAGCGCATGCGCTCGCTGGGCATCAGCACGGAGTTCGTGCGCCAGCTCGATGACACCTTCACCGCGCAGGCGATGATCATGAGCGACGTCGACAACAACCAGATCACCGCCTTCCACCCCGGCGCGATGCAGCAGGCGCACATCACGAAGGTGGCTGCGCGAGACGACATCAAGCTCGGCATCGTCGCCCCCGACGGACGCGATGCGATGCTGCAGCACGCCGAGCAGTTCGCCGCCGCGGACATCCCGTTCGTCTTCGATCCGGGCCAGGGCCTCCCGATGTTCGACGGCGAGGCGCTGCGCCACTTCGTCGACCTGGCGAGCTGGGTGGTGGTGAACGACTACGAAGGAAAGATGCTGTCGCAGCGCACTGGCTGGAGCCTGGCCGAGATATCGAAGCGCGTCCGCGGCCTCGTGGTCACGCTGGCGGCAGAGGGCTGCGAGATCTGGACCGACGGCGAGCGCGAGCATGTGCCGGGCGTCGTGGCCACCGAGGTGGTCGAGCCCACGGGCTGCGGCGACGCATGGCGCGGCGCGCTGCTCTTCGGCCTGGAAAAGGGCTGGCCGCTCGCGCAGTGCGCGGCACTGGGCAACAAGGTCGGCGCGATCAAGATCGCGCAGCGCGGCCCGCAGAACTACGAGATCGATCGCAAGGCGCTAGGCGTCTGATCTTCTTCTCCCTGCGAAGGGATGTCGGCAATTCCGACGCCATGAAAAAAGCCCGGCACCCTGAGGTGCCGGGCTTTTTGCCTTCAAGGCCGCTGAGAGACTCAGGGCTTGCTGGCCGTGGGGAACGGCCAGGCTGCCTGGGGGTTCAGCGTCGTTTGCGCTGCAGGTGCAGGCGCTACGGCGGCAGCCTTGGCAGGGGCAGCGGCCTTGGGAGCCTTCTTCGCAGCAGGCTTCTTGGCAGCAGGCTTTTTCGCGGCTTTCTTGGCGGCAGCCTTTTTGGCAGGGGCCTTCTTGGCAGCAGCCTTCTTCGCAGGCGCCTTCTTGGCAGCGGCCTTCTTCGCCGGAGCCTTCTTGGCAGCAGCCTTCTTCGCAGGTGCTGCCTTCTTCGCTGCTACCTTCTTGGCGGGAGCCTTCTTGGCAGCGGCCTTCTTCGCCGGTGCTGCCTTCTTCGCTGCTACCTTCTTTGCCGGAGCCTTCTTGGCAGCGACCTTCTTGGCCGGTGCCTTCTTGGCGGCTACCTTCTTGGCAGGAGCCTTCTTCGCAGCGACGGCCTTCTTGGCCGGAGCCTTCTTTGCAGCGGCTTTCTTAGCCGGAGCTTTCTTTGCAGTTGCCATTTCTATTTCTCCTTGATCAAGTTGAAAAATCAACCTATTGAAGCACTCCACGCACCTCGGGTGCCGTGAAGCGATTCATGGTGTTGGAATCTCTGCTCCAGCACCATGAACACCTGAGCCCTCGTCCATGCCGCGCTCTTCGGCGCGATCGGTGGCAAGGGCAATTCTTGAATTCATTAATTCTTTTCGAAAGATTCAATCCCAGGAGAGCGCACCACCCGACTGGTATTCGATCACGCGGGTCTCGAAGAAATTGCGCTCTTTCTTCAGGTCAATCATTTCGCTCATCCACGGGAACGGATTTTCTTCGTTCGGGAAGAGCGTATCGAGGCCGATCTGCTGTGCGCGCCGGTTGGCGATGTAGCGCAGATAGCCCTTGAACATGGAGGCGTTCATGCCGAGCACGCCGCGGGGCATGGTGTCTTCGGCGTATCTGTATTCGAGCTCGACGGCACGCAGGAACAGCGCCTTGATCTCCGCCTTGAATTCCGCCGTCCACAGGCCGGGGTTCTCGAGCTTGAGCTGGTTGATCAGGTCGATGCCGAAGTTGCAGTGCATCGACTCGTCACGCAGGATGTACTGGTACTGCTCGGCGGCGCCGGTCATCTTGTTCTGGCGGCCCAGCGCGAGGATCTGCGTGAAGCCGACGTAGAAGAAGAGGCCTTCCATCAGGCAGGCGAACACGATGAGCGACTTGAGCAGCTTCTGGTCGGCCTCGGGCGTGCCGGTATGGAAGTTGGGGTCGCTGATGGCGTCGATGAACGGGATCAGGAACTGGTCCTTCTCGCGGATCGACGGCACTTCGTTGTAGGCGTTGAAGATCTCGCTCTCGTCCAGGCCGAGCGACTCGACGATGTACTGGTACGCGTGCGTGTGGATCGCTTCCTCGAAGGCCTGGCGCAGCAGGAACTGGCGGCATTCGGGCGCCGTGATGTGGCGGTAGGTGCCCAGCACGATGTTGTTGGCGGCCAGCGAGTCGGCGGTCACGAAGAAGCCGAGGTTGCGCTTGACGATGCGGCGCTCGTCTTCGCTCAGGCCGTTCGGGTCTTTCCACAGCGCGATGTCGCGCGTCATGTTCACTTCCTGCGGCATCCAGTGGTTGGCACAGGTGGCGAGGTACTTCTCCCACGCCCACTTGTACTTGAACGGCACCAGCTGGTTGACGTCGGTCTGGCCGTTGATGATGCGCTTGTCGGAAGCCTTGACGCGCTGGGTCGATTGGGTGGCAGCGGGCGTGGCCGCTGCGGCGGCAACCGGGCGCGCTACGGCGCCGTCATCGAGCGTGCCGAACGTGCGGAGGGCGGGTTGCGCGATCGACGAAGCCGGAGCATCCACCGAACGGCCTGCGGGCAACCCGCTGGTCGATGCGTTGTGGTGCTGCAAACCTTGTTGCATATCCTTTGGTAAGGAGGGCTTGACTTCTTCGTCCCAGGTCAACATAGAAAAATCCAATGCTCAAATTATCGGAGCAACGATGTGAGTTGCAAAGTGCTCGTTCACATCGCACTCCATTTATGTGGTTGTTATGTTGCTCGCATGCATCGCGCGATGTCAGTCAATGCCTTCATTGAATGAACGTCGCGCGATCTCTTGCATGCGCCTCACTGACTTGCCGTCGCGAGCATCGACGTGCTCACTGGCAAGCTTCGCAGGTCGGATCGTCCACGCCGCAGAACGCAATGTCGGTGGCGGGGATCGCACTCATCTGCGCCTTTGCGGCTGCAGCAGCGGCTTCGAGCGCGCTCATGCCTGAAGACGATTCGCTGCCTGACGACACCGCGTTGAGGCGGCCCGACTGCACCGTCGACTTCTCGGCGTGCGTCGCGCTCTGCGTGCGCAGGTAGTAGGTCGTCTTCAGGCCGCGCAGCCATGCGAGCTTGTAGGTGTCGTCGAGCTTCTTGCCCGATGCGCCGGCCATGTAGATGTTCAGCGACTGCGCCTGGTCGATCCACTTCTGACGGCGCGCGGCGGCTTCCACCAGCCAGGTGGTCTCGATCTCGAACGCGGTGGCGTAGAGCGCCTTCACGTCCTGCGGCACGCGGTCGATGGGGCGCAGCGAACCGTCGAAGTGCTTCAGGTCCATGACCATCACGTCGTCCCACAGGCCCAGGCGCTTCAGGTCGCGCACCAGGTAGTGATTGATCACGGTGAATTCGCCCGACAGGTTCGACTTGACCGAGAGGTTGCCGAAGCAGGGCTCGATCGAGGCGTCAACGCCGATGATGTTCGAGATGGTCGCGGTCGGGGCGATGGCCACGCAGTTCGAGTTGCGCATGCCGTCGGCCTTGATCTTCGAGCGCAGCGCGTCCCAGTCGAGGGTGGCCGAGCGATCGACCTCGACGTAGCCGCCGCGTGCCTTCTCGAGCAGGTCGAGCGAATCGATCGGCAGGATGCCCTTGTCCCACAGCGAGCCCTTGTAGCTCGAATACTTGCCGCGTTCCTTGGCCAGCTCGGTCGAAGCCCAGTAGGCGTGATAGCAGATGGCTTCCATCGACTCGTCGGCGAACTGCACTGCTTCCTGCGAGGCATAGGGAATGCGCAGTTCGTACAGCGCATCCTGGAAGCCCATCAGGCCCAGGCCGACCGGACGGTGGCGCAGGTTCGAGTCGCGCGCCTTCTTCACGGCGTAGTAGTTGATGTCGATCACGTTGTCGAGCATGCGCATCGCGGTCGACACGGTCTTCTTGAGCTTCTCCTGGTCGACCTTGCCGTCCTTCAGGTGCTGCAGCAGGTTCACCGAACCCAGGTTGCACACGGCGGTTTCGGTGTCGCTGGTGTTCAGCGTGATCTCGGTGCACAGGTTCGACGAGTGCACCACGCCGGCGTGCTGCTGCGGCGAGCGCACGTTGCAGGCGTCCTTGAACGTGATCCAGGGGTGGCCGGTCTCGAACAGCATCGTGAGCATCTTGCGCCACAGGTCGGTCGCCTGGATGGTGCGCGCGGGCTTGATCTCGCCGCGGGCAGCCTTCTCTTCGTAGGCGACGTAGGCCTTCTCGAACTCGGCGCCGAACAGGTCGTGCAGGTCGGGCACGTTGGAGGGCGAGAACAGCGTCCAGGTGCCCTTTTCCATCACGCGGCGCATGAACAGGTCGGGGATCCAGTTGGCGGTGTTCATGTCGTGCGTGCGGCGGCGGTCGTCGCCGGTGTTCTTGCGCAGCTCCAGGAACTCCTCGATGTCGAGGTGCCAGGTTTCCAGGTACGTGCAGACGGCGCCCTTGCGCTTGCCGCCCTGGTTCACGGCCACGGCCGTGTCGTTCACCACCTTCAGGAAGGGCACCACGCCCTGCGATTCGCCGTTCGTGCCCTTGATGTGGCTGCCGAGCGCGCGAACGCGGGTCCAGTCGTTGCCCAGGCCGCCGGCGAACTTCGACAGCAGCGCGTTTTCCTTGATCGACTCGTAGATGCCGTCCAGGTCGTCGGGCACGGTGGTCAGGTAGCAGCTCGACAGCTGCGAGCGCAGCGTGCCGGCGTTGAACAGGGTGGGCGTGCTCGACATGAAGTCGAACGACGACAGCACCTCGTAGAACTCGATGGCGCGCGCTTCGCGGTCGATCTCGTTGAGCGACAGGCCCATGGCCACGCGCATGAAGAAGGCCTGCGGCAGCTCGATGCGGGTCTTGCGCACGTGCAGGAAGTAGCGGTCGTACAGGGTCTGCAGGCCGAGGTAGTCGAACTGGTTGTCGCGCTCGGGCTTCAGGGCCGCGCCCAGGCGGGGCAGGTCGTACTGCAGCAGCTTCTCGTCGAGCAGGTCGTTGTCCACGCCCTTCTTGATGAACTGCGGGAAGTAGTCGGCATAGGCGGTGGCGCGTTCGGCGGGCAGCACTTCGCGGCCGATGATCTCCTTGAAGATCGTGTGCAGCAGCAGGCGCGCGGTGGCGAAGGTGTAGTCGGGGTCCTTCTCGATCAGCGTGCGGGCCGCCAGGATCGAGGCCTTGTAGACCTCGTCCAGCGGCACGCCGTCGTACAGGTTGCGCATCGTCTCGGCGACGATCGGCGCGGCGGTGATGCTCTCGCCCAGGCCTTCGCAGGCCGACTCGATCAGGCCCTTGAGCTCGTTCACGTCGAGCGCGACCAGCTCGCCCTTGTCCAGCACGTGCAGCGCGGGCGTGGCCGGCGCGGCCTGCTCGCCCTGCTTGGAACGCTCCTGCGTGCGGCGCTCGCGATACAGCACGTAAGCGCGGGCGATCTCATGATGGCCGCCGCGCATCAGGCCGAGCTCGACCTGGTCCTGCACGTCCTCGATGTGGAAGGTGCCGCCGCCCGGGCGCGAACGCATCAGCGCGCGGATCACGCCCTGCGTGAGCGTGTCGACCGTCTCGCGCACGCTCGCCGAGGCTGCGCCCTGCGTGCCGTGAACGGCCAGGAAGGCTTTCATCATCGCGATGGCGATCTTGTTCGGCTCGAAGGGAACCACGGCGCCGTTGCGGCGGATGATCTGGTAGTGGGCCAGGTTCTTGCTGGAGGGGGAGCCGGCAGTG
>CAJYQC010000383.1 GCA_913776885.1 uncultured Variovorax sp. | reverse complement strand
CGTAGAGACCGAACTGCAGCGTGACATAGCCGAACACGGCCACCATCGCGGCCTGGGCGGCAGGGCGGGCGGGGCGGCCGCGATGGTGGCCGTGTTCGGCTATGTCACGCTGCAGTTCGGTCTCTACGGCCTGCTCGGCGCAGTGGCGTCGGAGGCGCTGCAGGCGCAGTTCGGCCTGGCAGTGCCGTGGTGGGCCTGCGCGTTCGCCGCGATGGCCAGCGTGGCGGTGTTCGGCTACCGCCAGATCGACTTCTCGGCGCGGGTGCTCGCAGTCTTCGTGGTGGCCGAGTACCTGGCGGTGCTGGCCCTGGACGTGCTGATCCTGTCGAAGGGCGGTGCGCACGGCATCGATGCGCACTCCTTCTCTCCCGAGGCCTTCACGAGCGGCAACCCCTTCATCGGACTGCTGTTCTGCTTCGCGGCCTTCATCGGCTTCGAGGCGACCACCATCTACAGCGAAGAGGCCAAGGACCCGAAGCGCAGCATTCCCATCGCCACCTATGCGGCGCTGCTGCTGGTGGGCGGCTTCTATTCCTTCTCGCTGTGGTGCCTGGTGCTCGGCGCCGGCAGCGACCGGGTGGTCGCCTCCATCGCTGCGCTGGCCGACCCGACCAACCTGCTGTACCTGCTGTCGGATACCTACGCGGGCCACGGCCTGACGATGCTGCTGCGCCTGATGTTCATCGCCAGCATCTATGCGGGGCTGATCGCCTTCCACAACTCCAGTGCGCGCTACTTCTACGCCATGGGCCGCGAGGGCCTGATGCCCGCTCGCCTGGGCTGGACGCATGCACGCCACCGCAGCCCGCACGTGGCCTCGGTGCTGCAGACGGTGCTGAGCGCCGTGGCGGTCGGGCTGTTCGCGCTGCTGGGTGCCGACCCGGTGCTGACCCAGTTCGCCTGGCTCAGCAACCTGGCCACGCTGTGCCTGCTGGTGCTGATGATCGCGACGGCCGTGGCGGTGGTGCGCTTCTTCAGGGCCGAGTCGCACGGCTACGGCCGGCTGCGGATCCGGGTGCTGCCGCTGTTGGCGTGCGCCGGCCTGCTGGTGGTGCTGGTGCTGGCAGTGGGCAATTTCCATGTGCTCACCGGTGCGAGCCGGGGCATCTCGGTGGCCCTGGTGATCACGGTGCCTCTCGCCGCGGCAGCCGGATGGCTGGCCGCGTCTCGGCTGTCGAAACGCGATCCGCAGCGTTTTGCCGCGCTGGGCAAGGACCGCGGCTGAGCCCAGCGTGGCGCCCGTCAGGCCGATGAAGCGCGCAGCCATTCCTTGCGAAGGATCGCGTACTGCATGGTGTTCTCGTAGACGGGCCGGCCCTGCGCGTCGTTCCGGAACGAAATGAACTCAAGGAACAGCCCTTCGGCGCGCATGCCCAGCTTCTCGCACAGCCGCCGGGAGGCAACGTTGTGGTCTTCCACGTAGGCATAGAGCCGGCGCGCGGCCCGCGCAGTGAAGAGATGGGCGAACAGCGCCTCGGCTGCCTCTTGGGCGTAGCCGATGCCGCCGAAACGCGGGTTGAGGTTCCAGCCGACCGAGAAGGTGTCGTCTTCCTGCATGGCGAACAGGTCGCCGATGAGCTGACCCGAGTCCTGCAGGCACACGGCCACATGCTCGCCGTCGGTACTGCGTCTTCGCGCCTCGGCCCGCGCGGCTTCGACGTCCGGGAGCGCGAGCGACAGGAAGCAGCTCGCGGTCGGCGCATGCAGATAGTCGAACAGGTCAGGGGCGTCCTGCTCGCGAAAGCGCCGCAGCTCGAGCCTCGGGGTGAGGATGGGTCGGTCAAGGGCCATGGTGTTTGCTCGCGTCCTCTCTCACGCATCAGTGACTGGGGAATCCGGTGCCATTGCAGGCGCCGATCCGGTAATCGGGCCGTGCCCGACAATCAAGGGCACCGCGCCTTCGCGTGCCCGTACGATTTCTTGTTTCACGACAGCAGCCCTTCCAGACGATGAACAGCCTTCGCCGCATGCTCGATGTCCTCGGCCTCTTCCGGCCCGACCAGCCGGTCATCGACGTCGAGATCATCTGCAGCCAGCTCGGCTACACGCCCGCCAGCGCCTACCGCTACCTGCGCGAACTCGGCGATGCCGGCCTGCTGGTGCGCCTGCCCCGCGGCTATTCGCTGGGACCGCGCATCATCGCGCTGGAGCACCAGATGACCGACTACGACCCGGTGCTGGTGCGCAGCCGCGACCTGGTCGAGAAGCTGGTGGCCGAGACGGGCCTGGATGCCGTGATCAGCGAGTGGTACGGCGATTCGGTGGTCAACGTGCTGATCCGCCGCGGCCCCGACCCCGGGCCCGTGGGCGGAGGCCGCGGCCGCCCCATCGACCTGTTCCACAGCGCGACCTCGCGCGTGGTGCTGGCCTATCTGCTGCCGCGGCAGATCCGCCGCGTCTTCGATGCCCATGCCAGCACGCCCGAGGGGCAGCAGCAGGGGCTGGAGTGGAAGTCCTTCTCCAAGGGGCTGCTGGCGATCCGAAAGCAGGGCTACTGCATCAGCGAAAGCGAGCTGCACCCGGGCCGCACGGGCGTCGCCGCGCCGATCTTCGACGAGAAGCAGCGCGTGCTCGGCAGCATGACGCTGGTGGGACGCAACGAGCGCTTCCGGGCCTTCCAGGAAAGCTACCTGTGCACGCTGATCACCAGCGCCGCGTCGGAACTCACCGCCCGCATCGCCCAGCAGTAGGCGAAGGGGGCGAGCCGCGCGCGGCGCTGCCGGTTCACAGCGACGCCAGCGCCTCGCCAAAGACATCCAGCGCGCGGTGCAGCAGCCGCTTCGAGATGGTCAGCGAAGGCATCACGCGCATCACGTTGCCATAGCGGCCGCAAGGCACCATCAGCACGCCGTGGCCTAGCACGTACTCCATGATCTGGCCGACCTTCTCCGGCGCCAGCGGCGCCCTGGTGGCCTTGTCCTCGACGAGCTCGATGCCGATCATCAGGCCCTTGCCTCGCACTTCGCCCACGTAGGGACTCTGGAAGCCGCGCACCCGTTCCTGCACCTCCTGGCCCAGCAGCTCCGCGCGCGGAATCAGCCCCAGCTCGGGGTCGTGCAGGATCTCGAGGTTGGTGAGAGCCACCGCGGCCGACAGCGAGTTGGCAGCGAAGGTGTTGGGTACAGAGCCGTCGGGAATGCGTGCGGCCAGTTCGCTGCGCATGGCGATGCCGGCCATGGGCACGTCACCGCCGATGCCCTTGCCGAAGGTCAGCATGTCGGGCTTCACGCCCGTGTGCTCCACCGCCCACATGCGGCCCGTGCGGCCGGCGCCGCATTGCACCTCGTCCACGATCAGCAGCGTGCCGCTGCGGTCGCAGGCCTTGCGCAGCAGCTGCAGGAACTCGGGCGAAGGCGGGACGTAGCCGCCTTCGCCCTGCACCGGCTCCACGATCACGGCGGCGACGTCGTCGGCGGCCGTATAGGGCGTGTTCAGCAGGTAGTCCACGTATTCGCCTGCGATCTGCTCGGCCGACTTGTGGGTGGTATCGAACGGAAAGCGGTAGGCGTACGGGTAGGGTGCATGGATCACGCCGCCCATGAAAGGCCCATAGCCCTTGCGGTAGGCCGTGCCCGTGGTCAGCGCGTTCGACGCATGCCACACGCCGTGGTAGCCGCCATGGAACGCGACGATCTGGTGGCGGCCCGTCACGCGCCGCGCGAACTTCACAGCCGCTTCGAGCGCATCGCTTCCACTTTGCGCGAAGAAGGTGATGCAGTCGTTGCGCAGCCCTTCGGGCATCAGCGCCGACAGGCGTGCGGCCAGTTCGGTGCGGCGGGTGCTGTTGACCTCCATCGCATGCATCAGCTGCTGCGACTGCTCGACGATCGCCTTCTGCACCTTGGGATGGCAGCGGCCCACGCTGCTCACGCCCACGCCGGCCGACAGGTCGATGAAGGTGCTGCCGTCCGGGTCCTTGAAGGTGGCGCCGAAGGCGCGGTCCATCACGACCGGCATGCGGCCGCCGCCGCGCGCCATGGATTCTGTGCGAGCCGAAAGCGCCAGGGCCTCGGTCGCGCGCGGTCCGGGATAGGGGCCCGCGGCCATCTTCGGTGCGTCCGAGAAGTGCAGGGTTTCGAGAAGGGATTCGATGTCGGTCACAACATGCCTCGTTGAGTCTCTGGGTGATGGGGAACAGGCGCGCCGTACGCCCGCTGCAGCCATGGTTCCATCGATCACCGGACTTCGTTAGCCCGAATCGGCAAGTGCGCGCGCGATGGCCTGGCGTCCTCGACGATCCGGCCCTGGCTCATGCGGATCACCCGGATCACCCGGTAGCAAGGGTCGGAGGCAGGCAGTGGCACCACCTCGGTCGGAGTCTGCGCAAGAATAGGTCGTGACCGAGTCCGCCCTTATTCATCCCCCCATGCCCCAGATACCCGCGGAGCCCACCGGACTCAAGGGCTTCATCCTGACCCGCCACTGGCGGGACGCCGCGGCGGGCACCGAGATCGAATACTGGCTGGCCACGGACGCCGCACCGCTGAAGGTCGTGCTGACCGCCCAGACCTCCGTCGCTTTTGTCGCGGCCCGGCACCGCGCGGCGGTGGAGGCGGAGCTTGCCGCCATGCCGGGTGTGGAGATTCGCGAGCTCGACCTCAAGACCTTCCAGGAGGAACCGGTCTTCGGCGTCTATGCCAGGCAGTTCCGCCAGATCGGCCGGCTCTCGCGCGCCCTGCGAGCGCAGGACATTCCGCTGCTCGAGGCCGACGTGCGCCCGCCGGACCGCCACCTGATGGAGCGTTTCATCACGGCGGGCGTGGTGGCGGAAGGAGGGCGCTTCGACCGCGGCGCGCTCGTCGACTGCCGGCTCAGGCCGGCGCCCGAGTACCGCCCGGCGCTGAAGATGGTGTCGCTGGACATCGAGACCAGCCAGTACGAGGCGCTCTATTCCATTGCGCTGGACGCCGCGCAGGAGCGGACCGTCTTCATGCTCGGCGAGCCGCCAGCGGGGCGGGGTGGGCAAGACGGGCAGCACGACTTCTCTCTCGTCTACTGCCCGAGCCGCAAGGCCATGATCGAGCGGCTCAACGACTGGTTCGAGCGCAACGATCCCGACGTCATCGTCGGCTGGAGCGTGATCCAGTTCGACCTGCGGGTGCTGCAGAAGACCGCCGACGAATGCGGCGCGCCATTGCTGCTCGGGCGGGAGCGGCGCTCCCTGGAGTGGC
The DNA here is from genome assembly GCA_913776885.1 of uncultured Variovorax sp. Taxonomy (GTDB): domain Bacteria; phylum Pseudomonadota; class Gammaproteobacteria; order Burkholderiales; family Burkholderiaceae_C; genus Variovorax. The sequence goes on along the minus strand of CAJYQC010000383.1, from coordinate 652 downwards.
GCACCCACCCTGGCAAGCAGGGCTACCTGTTCGCCTCCACGGCGGGGCGGGTGATCGTCGACGGCATCGAGGCGCTCCGGGCCGCGATGTGGAGCTTTCCCTCCTTCAGCCTGGAGAACGTTTCGCAGACGCTGCTGGGCGAAGGCAAGGCCATCGGCGACGAGTACGACAAGATGGCCGAGATCGAGCGGCGCTACCAGGAGGACAAGCCCGCGCTCGCGCACTACAACATCCGCGACTGCGAACTCGTGCTGCGAATCTTCGAGAAGGCGAAGCTGCTCCAGTTCGTGATGGAGCGCGCCCAGACCACGGGCCTGCAGATGGACCACTTCGGCGGCTCCATCGCGGCCTTCAGCCACCACTACCTGCCGCGCATGCACCGCCTGGGGTACGTGGCGCCGAACGTGGGCGAGATTCCAAGCAAGGCCTACCCGGGGGGCTACGTGATGGATTCGAAACCGGGGTTCTACGATTCCGTGGTGGTCCTGGACTACAAGAGCCTCTACCCGTCGATCATCCGCACCTTCCTCGTCGATCCCGTGGGCCTGGTGGAAGGCGGCCGCGCCGCCGGCGACCCGAGGCTGGTCGGCCGGGGTCCCCAGGGAACGGCCTTCTCACGCACGAGGCACTGCCTGCCAGAGCGTGGTCACGA
>CAJYQC010000382.1 GCA_913776885.1 uncultured Variovorax sp. | reverse complement strand
ACGGGCTCGCGCACGGCAACGCGCCCATCTCGACCGCGACGATCCCGCCGCTGGAAATCCTCGAGGCCGCCTACCCGGTGCGCTTCACCGAATGGTCGCTTCGCCCCGACTCCGGCGGCGACGGCCGGCATCGCGGCGGACTGGGCGCCGTGTACGAGATCGAACTGCTCGAGAAGGACGCCGAGGTGTTCGTCTTCGGCGAGCGCGGCACCTCGCCGCCCAAGGGCATCGCCGGCGGAGACGCGGGCGCGCTCAACGTGTTCCGCTACGAGAACGCGGGCCAGTGGCACACGCCGCCCATGGTGTCGAAGATGCGCGGCATCGCGCTGGCGCGCGGCGAGCGCGTGCGCCTCGAAACCCCCGGCGGCGGCGGCTGGGGCCCTGTGGCCGAGCGCACCCCCGCCCAGCGCGAGGCCGACGCGGCCATGGGCTACGTGAGCAGCGACAAGACGAAGAAAGCACCCGAATGACCTCTCCTGGCAATTCCCTCGTCGTCGGCGTCGACGTCGGCGGCACCTTCACCGACCTCTTCGTGCTCGACGAAGCCAACGGCAGCGCGCGCATCGTCAAGGTGCCTTCCACGCGCGGCGAGGAAGCGCGCGGCTTCATGAACGGCGTCGCGCGCGTGGCGGATTCGGCCGGCGCCATCGCCACCATCGTGCACGGCACCACGGTGGGCACCAACGCGCTGCTGGAGCGCAAGGTGGCGCGCACCGGCATCATCACCACGCGGGGCTTCCGCGACGTGCTCGAGATGCGCCGCCGCGACCGCCCGCAAACCTGGGGCCTGCGCGGAAGCTTCCTGCCCGTCGTGCCGCGCGACCTGCGCCGCGAGGTGGACGAGCGCACGCTGGCCGACGGCACGCTGCACACGCCCGTCGACCTGCAGCAGGTGCGCGCAGAGGCGCGTGCGCTGCTGGAGGCCGGCTGCGAGGCCGTGTGCGTGTTCTTCATCAACACCTACGCCAATGCCGAGAACGAGCGCCTCGCCGTGGCGGCCGTGCGCGAGCTGTGGCCCAACCCGCACGTCACCTCGGCCAGCGAGGTGCTGCCCGAGATCCGCGAGTTCGAGCGCTGCTCGACCGCCACGCTCAATGCCGCGCTGCAGCCGGTGGTGGGCAGCTACCTCGGCCGCCTCGAGGGCGACCTGCGCGCGCAGGGCTTCGGCGGCGAGCTGCTGGTGGTGCAGAGCAACGGCGGCGTGATGTCGCGCCAGACCGCGAGCGACCTGCCGGTGCGCACCGCGCTGTCGGGGCCGGCGGCCGGCGTCATCGCCTGCGCGGCCATCGCGCGCGCTGCCGGTTTCCCGAATGCGATCACCGGGGACATGGGGGGCACTTCCTTCGACGTGTCTCTGGTGGCCAACGGCGAGGCCGCGCTGGCCGCGCAGACCGCCATCGAGTTCGGCATGGTGATCCGCTCGCCGATGATCCAGATCGAGACCATCGGCGCCGGCGGCGGCTCCATCGCGTCGGTGGACGCAAGCGGCATGCTGCAGGTCGGCCCCGAGTCGGCGGGCAGCGTGCCGGGGCCTGCCTGCTACGGGCGCGGCAACACGCGGCCCACCGTGACCGATGCGAACGTGCTGCTCGGGCGCATCGCGGCCGACCGCCCGCTGGGCGGCGGCCTTCTGGCGGCGCTGGACGCGCAGAAGTCGCGCCAGGCCATCGAGGAACACGTCGCGCGTCCGCTGGGCCTCGACGTGCATGCGGCCGCCGAAGCCATCCTCACAGTGGCCAATGCGCGCATGGCCGGCGCGATCCGCCTGGTGTCGATCGAGCGCGGGCACGATCCGCGCCGCTTCGCCTACATGCCCTTCGGCGGCGGCGGCGCGCTGCACGTGTGCGCGATGATGCGCGAGGTGGGCGTGGCCACCGGCATCGTGCCGCGCTACCCGGGCGTGACTTCGGCGCTGGGCTGCGTGATCGCCGACATGCGCCACGACGCGGTGCAGACCATCAACAAGGCGCTGGCCGATCTCGACGTGGCCGACCTTCGCCAGCGCATCGACGAGCTGGCCGCCAGCTGCCAGCAGCGGCTCGATTCGTCTGGCGTGCGCTTCGACGAGGTGCGCGAGGTGGTCGCGCTCGACATGCTCTACGCCGGGCAGACGCACACGCTGCCGGTGGTGCTGCCGGATGCGGGGCAGGCGCCGCTCACCGCGGAGTCGATCCGCTCGGCCTTCGAGGCCGCCTACACCGCAGCCTTCGGCCGCGTGCTCGACGGCATCGCGATCCGCGTGATGAACCTGCGCTATGCGCGCATCGGCGTGCGGCCCAAGTTCGACCTGAAGGTGCTGGCGCCCGAAGGGGAGGGCAGCAGCGCGCCGCTGGGCACGCAGCGCGTGTTCCACCAGGGCCGGTGGCACGACGCGCTGCGCTACGCGCGGCTCGAACTGCCGGTGGCCGCGCGCATCGACGGGCCGGCCATCCTCGAGCAGGCCGACACCACCGTGTGGCTGGAGCCCGGCTTCCGTGCCGAGGTCGATGCATACGGCAACCTGCTGGTGAGGCCGTCATGAGCGCCGGCGCGAAGATCCTTCCGGCGAAGACGGCGCTGGTCGTCGTCGACCTGCAGAACGACTTTCTCCACCCCAGGGGTGCCTACGCGCGCGGGGGCGACGCCAACCCGCCCGCGCTCCTGCTGCCGGAGCGGGTGGCCGGCGTCGCGCGCGCGCTGAAGGCGGGCGGCGGGCTGGTCGTGGCGAGCCAGTTCACCCTGTGGCCCGACGCGAAGGGCGAGCCGATGATCTCGCCGCACCTGAAGGCGCTGCGCCCGTACCTGGCCAGGGGCGACTTCGCGCCCGGCAGCTGGGGCCAGGCCAACGTCGATGCGCTGGCCGGCCTTGTCGACGTCACCGTGAGCAAGGTGGCGTACTCGGCCTTCTTCAACACCCAGCTCGACTGGGTGCTGCGCCGCGCGGGCATCGACACCGTGGCCGTGTGCGGCATCGTCACCAACGGCGGCGTGGCCAGCACGGTGCGCGATGCGCACATGCGCGACTACCGCACCCTGGTGCTCGGCGACGGCTGCGCGGCCTTCGGCGAGGAACGCCATGACACCGCGCTGGCCGACATGCGCAACGTGGCCGAAGTGACGGACTGCGCGCCCTTCATCACGTCGCTGGCATGAGCGCTCCGGAAAGGTCGCTGCGGCGTGCCGAGCAGGTGCAAGCCGACGTGCATGTGCCGGTCGCCATCGTCGGCGGCGGGGCCTGCGGGCTCACTGCGGCGCTGATGCTGGCCGACGCGGGCGTGGACTGCGTGGTGCTGGAGCGCGACGTGCAGCCGAGCGGGTCGACCGCGCTCTCGTCGGGCTTCATTCCAGCTCCCGGCACGCGCACGCAGCGCGAACATGGCGTGGCCGGCGACAGCGCCGGGCGCTTCGCGGCCGACATCCAGGCCAAGGCGCACGGCCGCGCGGCGCCTGCGCTGGTCGAGGCGTACGCCGGTGCCATCGGCCCCGCGCTCGACGCGCTTCAGGCGCGGCACGGCCTCGAATGGATCCTGCTCGATGGCTTTCTCTACCCAGGCCACAGCGTGCACCGCATGCATTCGCTGCCGCAGAAGACCGGGGCCGCGCTCATGGCGGCGCTGCTCGAGGCAGCGGAGGCGGCGGGCATCCCCGTGCTGACGCAGGCCGTGGTCGACACGCTGGTGCTCGACGATCAAGACCGGGTGGTCGGCGTCGACTACCTGCGCCCCGACGGCCGGTGCGAGACGCTGGGCTGCGACGCGCTGCTGCTGGCATGCAACGGCTTCGGCGGCAACGCGCAGATGGTTCGCACGCTGCTGCCCGAGATGGGCGAGGCCGCCTTCGGCGGGCACGTGGGCAACGACGGCAGCGCGATCCTCTGGGGAACGGCGCTGGGCGCACGGCTGCGCGACCTGGGCGGCTACCAGGGCCACGGCTCGTGGGTCACGCCCCAGGGAGCGCTGATGTCGTGGGCCGTGATGATGGAAGGCGGCGTGCAGCTCAACTGCGAAGGCCGCCGCTTCCACGACGAGACCCAGGGCTACTCCGAAGCCGCGGTGCACGCGCTCGCGCAGCCGGGCGGCATCGCCTGGAACGTGTTCGACACGCCGCTGCTCGCCCTGGCGCGCGGCTTCCCCGATTTCTGCGAGGCCGAGGCGGCCGGTGCGCTGCGCCGCTGCGACTCGGTGGCCGCGCTGGCCGAGTGCATCGGCTGCGAAGTCCATGTTCTGCAGGCCACTCTCGACGCGATGCGCGCCGGTGCCGCACCCGACGGCCGCGTGTTCGCGCGTGGTCTCGAAGCGCCGTACTTCGCCGTGAAGGTGACCGGCGCGCTCTTCCACACCCAGGGCGGCCTCGACACCGCGCCCGACATGCGCGTGCTGCGCCAGG
>CAJYQC010000381.1 GCA_913776885.1 uncultured Variovorax sp. | reverse complement strand
GAGCCGACGAGGCCGACGGGCTTGAAGTCGCGCTCGGGGTCGAAGCCCGGGTTCCTGTAGAGCGCCGGGTTGATCGCCTGGCTGCTGCTGATGGTCATGAGCAGCGTGTAGCCGTCCTTCGGGCCCTTGGCCACCAGCTGCGTGCCGATGTTGCCGCCCGCGCCGGGGCGGTTGTCGACCACCACGCTGGCGTTGTTCATCACCTCGCCGAGCTTCTGGCCGACGAGCCGGCCGACGATGTCGTTGGTGCCGCCCGCGGCCTGTGGCACGACGAGCGTGACGGGGCGGGAGGGGTATGCGTCCGCATTCGCCGGGCCGGACTGGACCAGAGCGGCCGCGGCGGTCAGTGCGACCAGGGCCAATGCGCGCAATCTTGTGCCGGCAGCAGGGCGATGGACTTTCAATCCGCTGGCCACCGGCTGGTTTCGTTGGTGTCGTGTTGTCTCCATGGCCCGCATGGTCGGGCGCCCCACCCTCGCGCGCAATCTGCGATTTCGGAACCCAGCCTTCTGCAATGCCGAAGACTGTCGCCTTGCCGGCGCCTACCATCGCGGCATGCTCTTCGACCTCACCGACCTGCGCCTCTTCGTCGCCACCGCCGAGCTCGGCAATCTCACGCGGGCTGCGGAGCGCCAACACCTGTCGCTCGCCGCCGCCAGCGCGCGCATCAAGGCGCTCGAAACCCAGGCCGGGCTGCAGCTGCTGCAGCGCGGGGCCCGCGGCGTGCGGCTGCTGCCGCCGGGCGAAGCCTTCCTGCACCACGCCCGGCTCGTGCTGCACCAGACGGAGCAGCTGCGCGCCGACCTGCTGGAGTACGGCGGCGGCCTGCGCGGCCACCTGCGCGTGTTCGCCAACACCACCGCAGTGACCGACTTCCTGCCCGAGATACTGCCGGGCTTCCTGGCGCACAACCCGCGCATCAACGTCGACCTTCAGGAAAAACCGAATGCTCAGATCCCGCGTGGCGTGCTCGACGGGCGCGCCGACATCGGCATCGTCGCGGGCCGCGTCGACACGCTGGGGCTGGAAGCCATCCACTTCAGCACCGACAGGCTGGTGCTCGCCACCTCGCGCAAGCACCGCTTCGCCAGGCGCAGGAAGATTTCCTTCGCCGAGACGCTCGACGAGGACGCCATCGGCATGCAGCAAGGCAGCACGCTGCAGACCTTTCTTTCGCAGATCACCGACAACCTCGGCAAGCGCCAGAAGCTGCGCATCCAGCTCGGAAGCTTCGACGCGATGTGCCGGATGATCGGCAACGGCGTGGGCATCGGCGTGGTGCCGGAATCGGCCGCCCGACGCAACCAGGAAAGCATGCAGCTCGCGCTGATCGACCTCGACGACGCCTGGTGCGTGCGGGAGCGCTACCTCCTGGTACGCGACCGCGCGGCACTGCCGATCTACGCGCAGGCGCTGGTCGACACGCTATGCCGGCATTACGCAGACCAGCAGGCCGCGCCGGGAAACTGACGACGGCATCGAAAAAACAGCAACTTGCGCGCGATTGCTGAACAACCCGCTCCCGTCCCCATTTTCTGTGGGCAACTTTGGGGGTAACTCATGAGGAGCCTTGTAAAACCGATGTAAGTCGTTGTTTTACAAGTGTATTCCTTAGTTTGCTCAAATTTTGGGCGGTGTACAACCTTGGCCGCCAAAACCGCCCCTAGAGACCTTCGAACCGCCCCGACGACTACTTTTTCACGATTTTCTGTGAGCGGAAAACGCTTTCCAATCAGCCACTTGCAGTCCGAATGTGGAAAACCCGGCTTCTTCCCCAGTTTCAGTGCACAACTTTGGGGATAAGTGATGAGGAGCTTTGTAAAAGCGACGTAAGTTGTTGTTTTATAAGGGAATTAGTTAATCTGCCCAAAATTTGAGCGGTGAACAAGATGCCCTTCGACGCCCGGCCCGAGGGTTGACGGGCCAATCAGTGAGGCGGCGCCTTGCGAGCCCTCTGCGCGCGAGCCGCTTCGGTCCACCAGGCCAGGTCATCCGCGAACCGGCCGAACGAGCGCTGCAGCGACTCGCCCGCAGGGCCCGTCGGCTTGCCGGTCTCATCCAGCGTCTGCGAAATCGGCCCGATGGCCAGCGTGCTCGACACCACGACCATGCCCATCTCCGAGAGGATCGAGTGCCACACCGTGCCCGAGCGCACACCCGAGAAGCGCCCCGCCGAATAGCTCGCGACGGCCGCGGGGCGCCAGAACCACTCTTCGAGGAAGTGGTCGGTAAGGTTCTTCAGCCCGGGCTGCGGGCCCCAGTTGTATTCGCCGGTGACGAAGATGAAGGCATCGGCCGTACGGATCTTCTCTGCCAGGGCCTCCATCGCGGCAGGCGCGCCGCCTTTCGGGTACTCCTTGTACATGCGGTCGAGCATCGGCAGGTCGACCTGCTTCGCGTCGATCAGCTCCGCGTCGTCACCGCGCTCGCGCAGGCCCGCGACGATGAAGTCGGCCAGTCGCACGCCCATGCGGTCGCGGCGGTAGGAGCCGTAGAAGACCAGGATCTTGTCGCTCATCGTCGTTGCTCCGGCTGTGTAGGGTTGGTGGGGTGCTCGCCCTGCTCAGGTCGGCGCCTGCAGCTTGTCCTGCGTGCGCGTGCCGAAGTCGGCGGCGTCGTGGCGCTCGTGCAACTGGCTCGTCGGCTGGCCCCAGGTGCGATTGACCATGCGGCCGCGCTGCACGGCCGGGCGCTGCGCGATCTCGTCGGTCCAGCGCAGCACGTTCCTGTATTCGCTCACCTGCAGGAACTCGCCCGCCTCGTAGAGCTGCCCTTTGGCCAGCGTGCCGTACCAGGGCCAGACGGCCATGTCGGCGATGGTGTATTCGTCGCCCGCGAGGTAGCGGCTTTCGGCCAGGCGGCGGTCGAGCACGTCGAGCTGGCGCTTGGTTTCCATCGCGAAGCGGTCGATGGCGTATTCGATCTTGGTGGGCGCGTAGGCGTAGAAATGGCCGAAGCCGCCGCCCAGGTAAGGGGCGCTGCCCATCTGCCAGAACAGCCAAGACAGGCACTCGGCCCGCGCCGCCCGTTCGGTCGGAAGGAAGGCGCTGCCGAATTTCTCGGCCAGGTACTGCAGGATCGCGCCCGATTCGAACACGCGGATCGGCTTGTCGCCGCTGCGGTCCATCAGCGCGGGAATCTTCGAGTTCGGGTTCACCGCCACGAAGCCGCTGCCGAACTGGTCGCCGTCGTTGATGCGGATGAGCCAGGCGTCGTACTCGGCGCCGGCATGGCCCAGCGCCAGCAGTTCCTCGAGCATCACCGTCACTTTCACGCCGTTGGGCGTGGCGAGCGAATAGAGTTGCAGCGGGTGTTTTCCTACCGGCAGCTCCTTCTCGTGCGTCGCGCCCGAGATCGGCCGGTTGATGTTCGCGAAGCGCCCGCCGCTCTCCTTGTTCCATGACCAGACGGTGGGCGGCGTGTAGGCTGTCGTGCCATTCATGCGATGAGTTCCTGGAGTTGAACCGACGATGATCATTCTCTACGACTGCGCCACCGCCCCCAGCCCGCGGCGCGCGCGCATCCTGCTTGCCGAGAAGGGCATTGCGCACGAGACCGTGCAGGTCGACCTGGTCCGTGGTGAGCAACTGGGCGAGGCCTACCGCGCGATCAATCCGCAATGCACCGTGCCCGCCCTGCGCACCGACGACGAAGACGGCCTGCTGCTGACCGACAACGCCGCCATCGCAGCCTGGGCGGAAGCCCAGTATCCGCAGCCGCCGCTGATGGGCATCACCCCGCGGGAGAAAGCCGAGATCGCAAGCTGGAAC
>CAJYQC010000380.1 GCA_913776885.1 uncultured Variovorax sp. | reverse complement strand
CGCGGTGGTGAACTGGACGGCCCATGGCGAAGAGCGCCCCGGCGCCGATGGAAAGCCGGTGCCATGGATGCACCTGGAGGCGGAAGCCGTCGTGCCGCTGGTCTGCCAGCGCTGCCTGTCGCCCGTCGACACAGCGCTCACCGTCGACCGCTGGTTCCGCTTCGTGGCCAACGAGGAGGTTGCCGAGGCGGAGGATGAGGAATCCGAGGAAGACCTGCTCGTCGTAAGCCGGGATTTCGATCTGCACACCCTCATCGAAGACGAGCTCCTGATGGAAATCCCCGTCATGCCGGCCCACGAGGTGTGCCCCACGCCCGTACGGCTTTCGTCCAGCGACGAGGATTTCAAGGCGGCCGAGGAGGCCAAGCCGAGCCCCTTCGCGGTACTCGGCGCGTTGCGTTCGCGCAAGCAGGAAGAGGGAAAGTAGCCCTTTGCCTCAGGCTGGGCTATAATCATGGGCTTCGCGCGCGCCGCCGTGAGCAGCGATACACGAAACGCCAGCAGGGGCATTCCATACATGCCGCCGGGTTTTGCAGGGTTCGTCTATTGCCACCGCTTGAGCCCGCATCCAGTCACCAACCTCACAGTCCAGGAGCCATCATGGCCGTCCAGCAAAACAAGAAGTCGCCTTCCAAGCGCGGCATGCACCGTTCTCACAACGCACTGGTCGTGCCCGGCATCGCCGTGGAGCCGACCACCGGTGAAACCCACCTGCGCCACCACATCAGCCCCAACGGTTTCTACCGTGGCCGCCAGGTGCTCAAGAACAAGTCCGAAGCCTGATCTCGCATCCCAAGGCCAAGGCCCGAAGCTACTTTCCCCGTAGCGTCGGGCCTTTGTTTTGATGGCTACGCCTTCTTTCCCCGAAAACACCGCTGCGCCTTCCGCAATCACGCTCGCCGTGGATTGCATGGGAGGTGACCATGGGCCGCGCGTCACGCTCGCGGCCTGCCGTGCGTTCCTCGAGCGGCACAGCGACGCCTCGTTGCTGCTCGTCGGCGCGCCGGCCGCGCTGGCGGGCTTCGCCGCGCACCCGCGTGCTCGAATCGTCGCCGCCAGCGAGGTCGTGGGCATGGATGATCCGGTCGAAATCGCCCTGCGCAAGAAGAAGGATTCTTCGATGCGCGTCGCGATCCAGCAGGTCAAGGACGGTGCTGCCCAGGCCGCCGTGTCCGCCGGAAATACCGGCGCACTGATGGCCATCGCCCGCTACCTGCTCAAGACGCTCGAAGGCATCGATCGCCCGGCGATCGCTCCGCAGCTGCCCAATGCCAAGGGCGGGGCGACGACTGTGCTCGACCTGGGCGCGAACGTCGATTGCGACGCCGAAGACCTGCTCCAGTTCGCCGTTCTCGGCTCGGCGCTGGTGTCGGCGTTGACCGGCAACGAGGCACCTTCGGTCGGCCTCCTCAATATCGGCGAGGAAGCGATCAAGGGCAGCGAAACCATCAAAAAAGCAAGCCAACTGCTGCGTACGGCTGCCAATTCCAAGGATTTGAACTTCTACGGCAACGTGGAAGGCAACGATATCTTCAAGGGCACGACCGACATCGTCGTTTGCGACGGTTTCGTCGGAAATGTGGCGTTGAAGGCCAGCGAGGGCGTGGCTTCGATGATTGGTGACTTCATTCGCGTCGAATTCTCGCGGAGCGTTTTCACCAAGCTCGCGGCAATTGTTGCTTATCCGGTTCTAAAAGCGTTCAAAAGCCGTCTGGATCATCGTCGCTACAACGGTGCGGCTCTTCTGGGGCTGCGCGGGCTGGTCTTCAAGAGCCATGGCTCGGCTGACGAGGTGGCTTTCGGCCATGCGCTGGATCGCGCTTATGATGCCGCTCGCAACAACCTGCTCGATCGCGTTCGGGCCCGCATCGCCCACGCCGCGCCTTTGCTAGCGCGGCAGGAACCGGCGGCGCCGGTCGACTCGACGGCTCTTCACGTTTGATGACTCCTTATTCACGCATTACCGGCACCGGCAGCTACTTGCCCCCACGCCGCGTGACCAATGACGATCTCGCCAAGGATCTGGCGACGCGAGGCATAGAAACCTCCGACCAGTGGATCGTCGAGCGCACCGGCATTCACGCCCGGCATTTCGCCGCGCCGGATGTCACAAGCAGCGATCTCGGCCTGCATGCCGCCCGGCACGCGCTGGAAGCGGCAGGGCGCAAGGCCGGCGACGTCGACCTGATCATCGTCGCCACGTCCACGCCCGACATGGTGTTCCCGTCGTCGGCAGCCATCCTGCAGAACAAGCTCGGCATCGCCGGCTGCCCGGCGTTCGACGTCCAGGCGGTCTGCAGCGGCTTCGTCTACGCACTGACCGTCGCCGACGCGATGATCCGCACCGGCACCGCGCGCTGTGCGCTGGTGGTGGGCGCCGAAGTGTTCTCCCGCATCCTGGATTTCAACGACCGCACCACCTGCGTGCTGTTCGGCGACGGCGCGGGCGCGGTGGTGCTCGAGGCCAGCGAAGAGCCCGGCATCCTGGCCAGCGACCTGCATGCGGACGGCAAGCACGTCGGCATTCTTTGCGTGCCGGGCCATGTGTCGGGCGGCAATGTGCTGGGCACACCGCTGCTGCACATGGACGGCCAAGCCGTCTTCAAGCTCGCTGTGCGCGTGCTCGAGGAAGCGGCGCGGGCCACGCTGGAGAAGGCGGGCAAGGCCGACACCGACATCGATTGGCTCATTCCGCATCAGGCCAATATCCGCATCATGGAAGGCACGGCGAAGAAGCTGAAGCTCCCGCGCGAGAAGCTGATCGTCACGGTCAATGAGCACGGAAACACCTCCGCTGCCTCGATTCCGCTGGCGCTCGATGAAGCCGTGCGCTCGGGCAAGGTGAAGAAGGGTGAGACGCTCATGCTCGAAGGCGTGGGCGGCGGCTTCACCTGGGG
>CAJYQC010000379.1 GCA_913776885.1 uncultured Variovorax sp. | reverse complement strand
GCCGTCGAAGCGGCGCGCCGATGCGCAAACAGAGGGAAACGCCCGTCATCCTGAATGCCGATCAGCGCAATGCAACGCGTGCAGCACGCTCGATGCAGAAAAAGGGGGCTACTTCAGCGTAGCCCTAATTGGCACACGCACGTCGGAGCAGCAAGCAGCAATCCTCGCAGTGGCTTACGAGGGCGAGTACTGGAAGCCGACCTGTGCAAATTGCGGCGTGAAGATGGTAGAGCGGCAACCCAAAGAAGGGGGCGCGGCTTTTTTTGGGGTTGCGTCAACTATGGCAAGACGCGCTACCGATTCAAACTCTTTGCCACGACCGAGCGGTAACGTGATCAACCGAAAAAATTGCAGGACAAATAGGTCGTCGACATGACTTTTCACATGCGTCCTCGCCGTCGCTCAATAAGCAGCAGCGCCATGCCCAAGAGAATTTTCCGCGACTGGTCGATGGGAAATATTCATGACGCAACCACCGCATGGACGCGCTCGTTGTTGCGCATCTAGTCCAGCTACCACGAGTGAGAAAGTTAGGAGTTCAGCATGGGAACCGCAAGACACGACTTTGAACGCTTCGTGCGCTGGTTGCACGAGCCGGAGCGCCAAACGCCGGAGCCGGCACGCAAGATGGCAACCCTAGTGCTAGCACATTTCGATGCGGTCGCGGCTACAGCCCGGCAACACAACAACCGCTCGCAACTACTGGCACGCTTGGCCCGCCAGCATCTCGCAGCCGCGAGCCCGGCTTTGCCAGATTTGCACGAAGCGGCGCCACAAGGCCAATGGCCGTGGAGGCGACTGCGCTCATTGACATTAGGCCCCTTCCGCGGATTTCGAGAAGCGCAGACATTCGACCTGCGCAAGCGCGTCGTTCTCTGCTATGGGCCCAACGGGAGTGGCAAAAGTAGCCTCTGTGAAGCGCTGGAGTACGCGCTCCGAGGGAGCGTAGAGGAGGCAGGCTCGAAGCGGATTGAGCAACGGGACTACTTAGCCAATATCCATGCGGGAAATTTTGTCCCCCCCATCCTGACAGCTAGCGACGCAGCCGGGCGCGAAGTCCCAGTCGTAGCCGACGAGAACGCGTTCCGTTTTTTCTTCGTGGAAAAGAACCGGATCGACAACTTCTCACGGATCGCTGCGACTCCGCCGGGGCGAAAGACTGACCTGATCGCGACCTTATTTGGGATGGACCAGTTCAATGACTTCGCTTCGCATTTCAACGAGTCGATGGATACGGCTCTCTCCCTCGCAACGCAAACGCAGACTCAACTTGCAGGGCGCCAGCAAGCGCTGAAGGTTGACGAAACCACTCGGGACGGAGAGGCCGAGGAACTCCGCGCTCAGGATCAAGCGGCTGCCGCGTATGCGGCCGGCGTGGCGCCAGGCCTTACTTACGAGGCCCTACAGCACCAAGTGGTTCAAAGCGACAACACGCCAAGTCGCCTGCAGCAACTCGACACGAAGCTGCGAGCTTTGATGCCGACCATCACGAACAATTCACGGGAAATCGTTGCCGAGCTTTTTGGGAGTGCCGACAGCTGCGCCGCTCGCGTAGTGACCTCGCAGCACGCGCTCGACGATCGGCGCAGTCAGGTTTCGTTTCGACAACTTTTTGCCGCTGTGCAAGCTCTGCGCGCGGAGCACCATGATCGATGCCCCGCATGTTTGACACCCATCGCGGAGGCGGTCACAAACCCTTTCGAGCGGGCCGACACGGGTATAAGAGAGCTTCAGGAGCTTGCTGCGCTTGAGGCCGAGCATGAACAACTGCGAAAAGAGGCAATTGAGGCGAGCCGAAGCTTGCTCGTGAATCTCCAAAACCTTGGAGAGTTTCTTAGAAGTGAAGGCCAGTCGGAGACCCTGGTGGGAAGATACCTCCGCGCACTGCCTCGCAATACTGACGTGCCGGACTGGTGGATAGCAGTCCACACGCCCGAGACCGATGTAACTGGTGCGACGCCGTCTCTCGAGCAAATTTTTCAAGTCGCAGATCAAGCGGCAGCGCGAGACGATCGCACGCGAATGGCTTTGCGCCTTCGCGACGATGAACTCGCCGAGCAACAGCGGCTTAACGATGCGCGCGTTTGGATGGCGGAGCACAACACGCGCCGCGCGCGGATAGTGGATGACGCCGCACAAGCTCGCATCCGGATCGCAGAATGGGAGACAGCGAATGCCGACTTGATAAGGCGAGCTGCCGAAGAAGAGCAAGCGAACTTGCGCGATCGACCGATTAAGGAGGCCTACGACAGCTTCTGTAGGCTGCTGGAGCGCTTTCGGGGGCAGCTCCCCGGTATGCTGATGGCGGACCTCAACGCGTCCACCATGGAGTTCTACAACGAATTCAACTACGGCGACCGCAACGAGGACAAACTAGACGACCTTCGCCTGCCACTAACCGCCACCGGTGTCATAGAGGTTTCTTTTCGTGGGAACCCCCAACGACGAGTGAACGCGTTGACTGCACTGAGCGAAGGTCACATCCGCTGCTTGGGCTTAGCCATCCTCTTGGCGAAAGCCGAGGCTGTCGGCGCCCCGCTCATTATTTTTGATGACGCAATAAATGCTATCGATCACGACCATCGCAGCGGCATCCGCCAGGCAATCTTTGAATCGGATCGATTTCGCGAAACTCAGATAGTTGTCACTTGCCATAGCCCGGAGTTCGTGAAAGATATCGAGAACCACCTACCACAGCCACTCCGAGGCGATTGCCAACAATATGTGCTGCTGCACCACCGCGGAGACCATCAGCCGCGTGTGAATCCAGACGTAGGCAGCCAGAACTACCTTACGCGAGCAAGACGGGCGTTAGCCGATCGCTTCGACCCGCGTGATGCCCTCTCGCACGCTCGCAAGTCGCTCGAGATGCTTACCGACAAGGCTTGGAAGTGGCTCGAATCGCACCGAGTCGGAAATCTATCCATACAAGTTGAAGGCCCGGGCAAAGAGCCTCAGCTCCGGACGCTGTGCGATGCGCTGCGCATAAGACTGCAAAATTCAGTCACCTTCGCGCACCCAAGTAAGCAGCCTCTGTTGGACAACTTGAACACTATCTTGGGCATTCCCGAGCAAAATTTGGTCTGGACGCTCTTGAACAAAGGAACCCACGAGGAGCCGGATCGAGATGACTTCGATCTAAATCACGTGGAAACGGTGCTTAACGTGCTGAATGCGATCGACGGCCTAGAACTGCGGAGGAATCGATGAGGGCTGACGGCGGCGCGGTGGACTCATCGTGCCTTGAAGTTCGCGCCGCGGCTGAAGGCGGGAAGCTATATGCCCCCAGTTTGGCAATGCATGCCCCCAATTGTGCCCCCTGATTCCCCCGGATGCCGGCGGTCATGAACGGACTACGTCGGACGACACTAAGATCAATTTCAGAGAAGAAATAAAAAAATCCGGAAGAGTTTGGACTCATCCGGATTTGTAACTGGTCCCGCCGCCAGGAATCGAACCTGGATCTCAGCCTTCGGAGGGCCGAATTCTATCCGTTGAAATACAGCGAGGAATCTGGGTCCGGTTTGCACCGGAGTCCGACATTATCGCCTATCAGGCGGCGGCTGTTTCGGCCTCGGCCGCCACGAGGGTCGCCGGCTGCGGGCGGGCGAAGCCCAGCCCCGCCAAATAGACCCTGAAGGTGCGCCTTCCGGTCGGCACGAGGTCGAAGGCCTCGGGGTCGAGCAGCCAGTTCTGGATGAGCCCGCTGATCAGGGCGTGAAGGCCCTGGGCCGCGACGTGGCCCGGCACCGGCAGCTTGATGCGGGCGCGCCGCGCGGCCAGGCGCAGCGCCTTCTCGAAATCTGTCACGCAGGAATTCCGGGCGTCCAGGTGGCGTTGCTGCACCGAAGCCATGTCGTGGGTGTATTCGACCTTGTGGGTGGCGACGTCGAATACGCGGCGCACCTGCGGATCGGTGGTCATGAGGGTCAGCGCGTGGACCATGCCCTCCTCGATCTCGGCCAGCGGATCGTCGACCCCGGGCGCGGCGGCCGCCCTTGGCGCGGCCTCCAGCGGCAGGATGACGCGCTCCATCATCGCGTTGAAGAGGTCGGCCTTGTCCTTGAAGTGCCAGTAGATGGCGCCGCGCGTCGCGCCGGCCTGCTGCGCGATCTGCTGCAGCGTGGTCTGCGAAACACCCTGCGCCTGAAACAGCAGCTCCGCGGCATCGAGCAACCGATGCCGCGTGGCCAATGCTTCTTCCTTCGTACGACGTGCCACCAAGTCTCCTGATTTGTAAAGACAACGCCCTGTATGTATCGTGGG
This sequence comes from uncultured Variovorax sp., assembly GCA_913776885.1. Classification (GTDB taxonomy): domain Bacteria; phylum Pseudomonadota; class Gammaproteobacteria; order Burkholderiales; family Burkholderiaceae_C; genus Variovorax. The sequence continues at coordinate 16,598 of CAJYQC010000379.1, read as the reverse complement.
GCAATTGGCCGGCAGTCACTATACATCCATGAATGTATGTAAACTAGCCGGCTTCCCCGATGGCCTCCCTGGCTGTACAGGTTTACGGCTCAAGCCGCGAACGCGCCATCTCCCGTCTTCGCTTCAAAGGAATCGCATGCCTCTCCTGCATGTTTCGCGCCCATCGTCGTTTTCGCCGCGCCTCGCGACCGTGGCCGCCATCGTCCTGCTGGTCCTCGCGGGCTGCGGCAAGAGCGATGCGCCCGCAGGCGCGGGCGCCGGAGGTGCTGGCGGCGGCGGTCATCCGGCTCCCGAAGTCGGCGTGATCGTGGCCACGCCGACCGACGTCGGCCTCGTCACCGAACTGCCCGGCCGGCTCGAGGCCTCCCGCGTCGCCCAGGTCCGCGCCCGCGCATCGGGCATCCTGCTGAAGCGCGAATTCCGCGAAGGCAGCGACGTGAAGGCCGGCCAGCTGCTGTTCCGCATCGACCCGGCACCGCTGGTGGCCGCCACGCAGAACGCGCAGGCAGCGCTGGCCCGCGCCGAAGCCAACGCGGTGCAGGCCAAGGCCCTGGCCGAGCGCTACAAGCCGCTGGTCGAGGCCAACGCGGTGAGCAAGCAGGAATACGCGACCGCCGTGGCCACCGCCAAGCAGGCCGAGGCCGACGTGGCTTCCGGCCGCGCGGCGCTGCAGACCGCGAAGATCAACCAGAGCTATGCCGACGTGACCTCGCCCATCGCGGGCCGCATCGGCCGCGCGCTCGTCACCGAAGGCGCGCTGGTGGGCCAGGGCGATGCCACGGAGCTCGCAGTGGTCCAGCAGATCAATCCGCTGTACGTGAACTTCACGCAGTCGGCCACCGACGCGATGAAGCTGCGCCGCGCCGTGGCCGGCGGCCAGTACAAGCGCGCGAGTGGCGAGGAAGCCGCGACCATCCGCGTGGTGCTCGAAGACGGCACCGACTACCCGCTCGAAGGCAAGCTGCTCTTCTCCGACCTGACGGTCGACTCCACCACCGGCCAGGTCACACTGCGCGCCGAAGTGCCCAATCCCAAGGGCGAACTGCTGCCCGGCCTGTACGTTCGCGTGAAGCTCGAGCAGGCCCAGGCCACCAACGCGATCACGGTGCCGCAGCAGGCCGTCACCCGCACCCAGCAGGGCGACACGCTCTCGGTGGTCGACAAGGACGGAAAGATCAGCAAGCGCACCGTCAAGATCAGTGCCGCCAAGGACAACCAGTGGGTGGTGCTCGACGGCCTGAAGGCCGGCGAACAGGTGATGGTCGACGGCTTCCAGAAGCTGCAGATGCTGCCGCCCGGCACGCCGGTGAAGGCCGTCCCGTGGACCAAGCCCAACCCCAACGGCGGCGCCGTCAAGCCCGCCGCCGAGGCAGCCGCGCCCGCGGCAGCCGCCTCCGCCGACAAGGCTCCGGCCGAGAAGAAGTAATCAGGAGCGCGCCCGCAAATGGCCAAATTCTTTATCGACCGACCGATCTTCGCCTGGGTGATCGCACTGTTCATCCTGGTGGTGGGCGGCGTGTCAATCACCCAGCTGCCGATCTCGCAGTACCCGCCGGTGGCTCCGCCCGCCATCGTCATCAACGTCGGCTACCCCGGCGCCTCGGCGCAGACGCTCGAGGACAGCGTGCTGTCCGTCATCGAGCGCGAAATGAACGGCTCGCCGGGCCTGATCTACATGGAATCGGTGGCCCAGGCCGACGGCACCGGCTCCATCACGATCAGCTTCGAGCCCGGCACCAACGAAGACCTCGCGCAGGTGGACGTGCAGAACCGGCTGTCGCGCGCGACGCCGCGTCTGCCCGCGGCGGTGACGCAGCAGGGCGTGCGCGTGGACAAGTCGCGCGACAACTTCCTGATGTTCGTGATGCTGTCCTCGGACAACCCGAACTTCGACCCGGTGGCGCTCGGCGACTACGCCGCGCGCAACGTCGTGCCCGAGCTGCAGCGCGTGGTCGGCGTGGGGCAGGCGCAGCTCTTCGGCTCCGAGAACGCGATGCGCGTGTGGATCGATCCGGCCAAGCTGCAGGGCTTCAACCTGTCGGCGACCGACGTCAACAACGCCATCCGCGCGCAGAACGCGCAGGTGTCCTCGGGCACGCTGGGCGACCTGCCCAACATCCCGGGCCAGGCCATCGCGGCCACGGTGACGGTGAACGGCCAGCTGGTCAACGTCGAGCAGTTCAAGAACATCGTGCTGCGCGCCAACACCGACGGCTCGACCGTGCGGCTGAAGGACGTGGCGCGCGTGGAACTCGGCGGCCAGTCGTACGCCACCTCGGCGCGCCTGAACGGCGTGCCCGCGGTCGGCGTCGGCGTGCAGCCCACGCCCAACGGCAACGCGCTGCAGTCGGCCAAGGCGATCCGCGCCAAGATGGCCGAGCTCGAGCGCTACTTCCCGCAGGGCGTGAAGTGGGCCATTCCGTACGACAGCTCGCGCTTCGTGCAGATCTCGATCACCGAAGTGGTCAAGACGCTGCTGGAAGCCGTGGCGCTGGTGTTCCTCGTGATGTTCCTGTTCCTGCAGAACTGGCGCTACACGATCATCCCGACCATCGTGGTGCCGGTGGCGCTGCTGGGCACCTTCGCCTCGCTGCTCGCGCTGGGCTTCTCGATCAACGTGCTGACCATGTTCGGCATGGTGCTGGTGATCGGCATCGTGGTGGACGACGCCATCGTGGTGGTGGAGAACGTGGAGCGCATCATGAGCGAGGAGGGGCTGTCGCCGCTCGAAGCCACGCGCAAGGCGATGCGCCAGATCTCGGGCGCCATCATCGGCGTGACCGTGGTGCTGATCTCGGTGTTCGTGCCGCTGGCCTTCTTCGCGGGCTCCACCGGCAACATCTACCGCCAGTTCTCGGCGGTGATGGTGGCTTCGATCGCCTTCTCGGCCTTCATGGCGCTGTCGCTCACGCCGGCGCTGTGCGCCACGCTGCTCAAGCCGGTGGAAGCGGGCCATCATCATGAGAAGACCGGATTCTTCGGCTGGTTCAACCGCGGCTTCGCACGTACGGCCAAGGGCTACGAAGGCATCGTCGCGCGCATCCTGCGCCGCGCCGCGCGCTACCTGGTGATCTACGTCGCGATCATCGCCGCGGTGGTGTTCACCTACACCCGCCTGCCGAGCTCCTTCCTGCCGCAGGAAGACCAGGGCAACATCATCGTGAACGTGCAGTTGCCGCCTGGCGCCACGCAGGAGCGTGCGCTGTCGGTCATGCAGCAGGTCGAGGGCTTCATGCTGAAACAGCCCGAGGTGCAGAGCATGGTGGGCGTGATGGGCTTCAGCTTCTCCGGCCAGGGCCAGAACGCGGGCCTCGCCTTCGTGACGCTGAAGGACTGGGAAGAGCGCAAGGACGCATCGCACTCCGCGAGCGCCCTCGCAGGCCGCGCCTTCGGTGCGCTGTCGGGCATCCGCGACGCCTTCATCTACCCGCTGAGCCCGCCGCCCATTCCCGAACTGGGCAACGCCAGCGGCTTCAGCTTCCGCCTGCAGGACCGCTCCGGCGCCGGGCACGACGCGCTGATCGCCGCGCGCAACCAGCTGCTGGGCATGGCCTCGCAGAGCAAGGTGCTGGCGCAGGTGCGCCCCGACGGCCTGGAAGACGCGCCGCAGCTGCAGATCGACATCGACCGCGACAAGGCGAACGCGCTGGGCGTGAGCTTCGACGCGATCAACGCGACGCTGTCGACCGCGCTGGGTTCGAGCTACATCAACGACTTCCCGAACCGCGGCCGCCTGCAGCGCGTGGTGGTGCAGGCCGACGCTCCGGCGCGCATGCAGCCCGACGACCTGCTGAAGCTGAACGCCAGCAACACGCAGGGCCAGCCGGTGCCGCTGTCGGCCTTCGCGACCACCAAGTGGGTCACGGGCGCCACGCAGACGGTGCGCTACAACGGCTATCCGGCGATCCGCATCAGCGGCGACGCGGCCCCAGGCTTCAGCACCGGCGCGGCGATGGCCGAGATGGAGAAGCTCGCATCGCAGCTGCCCGCAGGCTTCGGCTACGAATGGACCGGCCAGTCGCGTGAGGAAAAGCTCGCCGGCTCGCAGTCGATCATCCTGTACGGTTTCGCGATCCTGGCGGTGTTCCTGTGCCTGGCCGCGCTGTACGAGAGCTGGTCGATCCCGCTGGCGGTGATCCTGGTGGTGCCACTGGGCGTGCTGGGTGTGCTGCTGGCGACGATGCTGCGCGCGTACTCGAACGACGTGTACTTCCAGGTGGGCCTGATCACGATCATCGGCCTGTCGGCGAAGAACGCGATCCTGATCATCGAGTTCGCGAAGGACCTGCAGGCGCAGGGCAAGGGCGTCATCGAGTCGGCTCTGGCCGCGGCCCACCTGCGCTTCCGCCCGATCGTCATGACCTCGCTGGCCTTCGGCCTGGGCGTGGTGCCGCTGGCCATCGCCTCGGGCGCCGGCTCGGCCAGCCAGCGCGCCATCGGCACCGGCGTACTCGGCGGCATGCTGACGGGCACCGCGCTCGCCGTGATCTTCGTGCCGGTGTTCTTCGTGGTGGTTCGCGGCCTGTTCAAGGGCAGCAAGCGCCAGCAGGAGGCCGACAAGCGGCATGCCGAAGCCGCCGGCATCTCCGCGGAGGAAACCAAACATGACTGAACTCGGGCAAACCTCCAGGCCTCGCGCACTGCGTGCCGCTACGCCCACCCCCTTGCAGGGGGCAACGCCTGCGAGCCGGCAAAGCCGGTTCCGCGGTATGTCCCGAACAGGCCGCGCAGTGCGTGCAGCGCGAGCGGCCATGGAGTCGCAATGACAATGACGAAATTCATTCCCACAGCGCTGGCCGCGTCGATGCTGCTGGCGGGCTGCTCGCTGATCCCGACCTACGAGCGCCCCGCGGCGCCGGTGCCCACCACCTACCCGGGCGATCCGTCGCAGCCGCCGGGCCAGGCCGCGGCCAACCTGCCGTGGCAGGACTTCTTCACCGACCCGCGCCTGGCGGGCCTGATCCGCACGGCGCTCGCGAACAACCGCGACCTGCGCGTGTCGGTGCTCAACATCGAGCAGGCGCGTGCGCAGTTCCAGATCGAGCGCTCGAACCTGTTCCCCGCGCTCGGCCTGACGGGCACCGGCTCGCGCTCCAGCCCCAACGCCTATCAGGCGATCGACCCGAGCCAGGGCAGCGTGTCCTCGCAGTACAGCGTCAACTTCGGCTTCACCTCGTGGGAGATCGATTTCTTCGGCCGCATCCGCGCGCTGAAGGACCAGGCGCTGGCCCAGTACCTCGCCACCGACGAGACCCGCAAGGCGGTGCAGATCAGCCTGATCGCGTCGGTCGCCAACGGCTGGCTCACGCTGCTGGCCGACGACGAGCTGCTCGAGATCACGCGCCAGACGATGGTCACGCGCGAGGAATCGGTGCGCCTCACGAAGATGCGCTTCGACAACGGCGTGTCGTCCGAGCTCGACTTCCAGACGGCGAACTCGCTGCTCGAGACGGCCCGCGCGTCCTATGCGCAGCAGCAGCGCGCCCGCGCGCAGGACGAGAACGCCCTCGCCCTGCTGCTGGGTGCACCGGTGCCCGCCGAGGCGCTGGCGGGCGGCGCCAAGGGCCTCGACGGCATCAGGCCGATGCCCGACGTGCCGGCCGGCCTTCCTTCGGACCTGCTGGCCGAGCGGCCCGACATCCGTTCGGCCGAACAGCAGCTGATCGCGGCCAACGCCAACATCGGCGCGGCGCGTGCGAACTTCTTCCCGCGCGTGTCGCTGACGAGCTCGATCGGCACCGCGAGCACCGAGTTCTCGGGCCTGTTCGACCGCGGTTCCAAGGCCTGGTCGTTCGCGCCCACGGTGACGCTGCCGATCTTCGACGCCGGCCGCAACATCGCGACGCTCGACTCGGCCAAGGCCGGGCGCGAGATCGCGGTGGCGCAGTACGAGAAGTCGATCCAGACGGCGTTCCGCGAAGTCGCCGACGCGCTCGCGGGCCGCGCCACGCTCGGCGAGCAGGTGCGCGCACAGCGTGCGCAGGCCGATGCGGAGGCCGTGCGCTTCAAGCTCTCCGACCTGCGCTACCGCAACGGCATCGCCAGCGCGCTCGACCTGCTCGATGCACAGCGCTCGCTGTTCACCGCGCAGCAGTCGGCGGTGACGACGCGACTGCTGCAGCTGCAGAACCAGGTCACGCTCTACAAGACGCTGGGCGGCGGCTGGGCCACGCGCGACGGCAGCGCCGACAAGAGCTGAGCTCCAAGGGCGTCTCGGATCCCGCCGTGTGGGGCGAGACGCCAAGGCGTCCCATAAGGGTGCTCCCTTGCCCCGGCCGGCAAGGCCTCTCTCTATAATCGCCGGTTGGTTAGGAAAAGCCCCCCGACGAGCCCCCGATAATTGAGGACGCGAATGAGCGCAGACCCGCATTACCAGGCCACAGAAGAAGCCCACACCGGGCCGATCAAGAACCCGAAGCAACTGCTGCTCGCGGTATTTTTTTCCTTCATTGCCCCGATCCTGATCATCGTGGGCCTCGTCTCCTACGTGGTCTCGGGCAACAAGCCCGCCGGTACCGCGCAGGGGGACAACATGGCGCTCTACGGCGTGACAAAGGAAGCGCGCGACCGCGAAGTCGCCGAGCGCCTCAAGAAGGTCGGCACCATCGAGATCCGTGACGCCAACCGCCCCCTGGCCACCGGCGAGGCCGTGTTCAAGGCGCAGTGCGTCGCCTGCCACGGCTCGCCAGGCATCCCCGGCGCTCCCCACCTGAACGACGCTGCAGCCTGGGGGCCGCGCATCGGCCAGGGCTACCCGACGCTCCTCGAACACGCGCTGAAGGGCAAGGGGGCGATGCCTCCGCAGGGCGGCGGCGACTTCGAAGACCTCGAAGTGGGCCGTGCCGTGGTCTACATGGCCAATGCCGGCGGCGCCAAGTTCCCCGTGCCCGATCGCCCCGCTGCGGCCGGGGCTCCGGCCGAAGGCGCTTCGGCTCCGGCCCCTGCCGAAGGCGCTTCGGGCGCCGCGCCGGCTGCGGCAGCGGCAAGCGCTCCAGCCAAGTAAGCGTTTTCCCTGATCCCCTCATGAAAGAACGAAGCCGGCCCAGCGCCGGCTTCGTTCTTTCTGCATTCGGGATCAGGCGTGCGGAGGGGCTGCGTGGCGTTCGGCCGGGCTCAGCACGTGGCCGAAGCGCGCGGGCAACTCGCTCGCCTGCACCGGTTCGGGCGTCCAGATGCCGCGCTCGATGGCCTCGGCTGCGATGCCCACATCCTGCGTGTGAACGAGCCCCAGTCCCAGCGGCGACGCCAGATAGAGCCGGCCGTCCTCGTCGAGCAGGCAGCCCGACACCGCAGCCGCCGCGCCCGTGTGGGCCGCGACGGTGAAGCCGCCGCCATCCGCCTCCTCGGCAACGCGCCACACCAGCGGCGCGGCCTCCAGCTCCACGTACACGCGCTGCGGGCCGTTCTGGAAGAACCACTGGCCCTCTTCGTCGTGCTCGTAGTTGCGGTGGATGAACTCGATCAGCTTGTCGTGCCGCAGCATCGAGCCCTTGGCGGTGCGGAACGGGCCCTGCGCCTGGGTGCGGTCGTCGCGCATGTACCAGTTGCCGCGCGCGTCCAGGCCCAGCCAGCCGTAGCAGTGCGGCACGTTGGGCCACTTGGCGAGCGCCTGTTTGACTATGTCGTCCATCGCGTCATTCTCTTGCCGGTGCCAGCGGCGCAGCGTCAGCCGAGGCGCCGCCGTGAAGCGCCAGCCAGCCGCCGACGCGCTCCGGCATGCCGCGCACATGGCCCGGCGGCAACCCCATCGGAAAGCCGACGTGCCCGCCGTGCGCGGGCTGCCACAGCGTGACGTGCGATCCGACCTCGCCCGGCTTCGGCAGGCTGCAGGCCGGAATGAAGGGATCGTTGCGCGCGTTCACCACGAGGGCCGGCACGCGGATCGAGGCGAGGTGCGGCTTGGCGGAGCCTCGCGCCCAGTAGTCGTCGGCATCGCGAAAGCCGTGCAGCGGCGCGGTGAAGACGTTGTCGAACTCGTAGAGGTTGCGAGTCGACACCAGCCGCTCGCGGTCGAACAGGCCCGGGAACTGCGCGAGCTTGGCCAGCGCCTTGGGCTTCATGGTCGACAGGAACATGCGCGTGTAGACCAGCTTGTTGAAGCCTTTGCCGATGGCCTCGCCGCCCGCCGCGAGGTCCAGCGGTGCGCAGACCGAGGCGACGGCGCTCACCACGGCCGACGCAGTATCGCCCGCCTCGCAGGCCCATCGCATGAGCGCATTGCCGCCCAGCGACACGCCCGCCGCCAGCACCGGGCCGCCGCCGTTGCGCAGATGCTGTTCGCGCATGCGCGCGAGGATCCAGCCGATCTCTTCGAAGTCTCCCGAGTGGTAGGCGCGCGGCGCGAGGTTCATCTCGCCGCTGCAGCCTCGGAAATGGGGCACCGCGAAGGCCATGCCGCGCGATGCCGCGAAGGCGGCGAAGGCTTCGGCGTAGTGGCTGCGCGACGAGCCTTCGAGCCCGTGGAAAAGCACCAGCAGCGGCCTCGCGCCGGGCATGGGAGCGTCGACGAAATCGACGTCGATGAAGTCGTTGCCATCGGGGGTCGGCCAGCGCTCGCGACGGTAGACCGGGGCCGGCCCGTCGAAGCGCCGGGCGTAGAGCGCGGGCCAGATGGTCTGCAGGTTGCCGCCGGGCAGCCAGCGCGGCGCGGCATAGCCCATCGCCTCGAGGGAAGAAGTTCCGGCCGCCGCGGCCGGAGAGAAGGAAGCGACCGGGGAAAGCATCGATCGATCGTCAATCAATGCGGGACCTGGGGCGGATCGTTCGCGTCGTCCGGCTCGCGCGCGGTGCCGGGGCTCGCATGGTGCGCCACCATGCGCCAGCCCTGCGCGGTCTTGTGATAAACGTTGGTGGCCAGCACGAAGGCATGGCGCGGGCCCTCGGCGGTGAGCACCTCGATGCGTTCGAGCACGTTGTGCACCGCGCTCGCGAGCGACTCGATCTTGCGCACACGCGCGGGCATCGCATGGATCGCACCGTTGCCGAACATCTGCTCGAAGGCCGCGCGGATCGCCACGGCACCCACCAGCCGCGGACCGCCGGGGTGCACGCAGAACACCTCGTCCTCGTCGGCCCAGCAGGCCATCAGCGCGTCGATGTCGCCGCGCTGCAGCGCTTCATAGAAAGCCGCCTCGACGTCGTCGGCGGTGCCGCCGTTGGCCGCGGCGGCACGGAGTGGGGACTTGGGCATGGCGTGATTTTGCCCCGCCGTCCGTGACGCGGGCACTGCACCGCTTTGGCTCCGGCCGCACCGCGGTGCTGCAGCCCAGGCCGATCTTCTGCTCCGTTTTGGACCAAATGGTCAAAACCTCAACGCCACTTCCCGCTAAGCCATTGATTTGAAAAGATTTATCCAACTGGCACGCCGCATGCATGGAGCCTCCCGAACCCGCAACAGGAGCCCTTCCAATGAACGTCGGCATCTTCATTCCCATCGGCAACAACGGCTGGCTGCTTTCCGAGAACGCACCGCAGTACAAGCCCAGCTTCGAGCTCAACAAGGAGATCACGCTGAAGGCGGAGCGCTACGGCGTCGACTTCGCGCTGTCCATGATCAAGCTGCGCGGCTTCGGCGGCAAGACGGAGTTCTGGGACCACAACCTGGAGTCCTTCACGCTCATGGCCGGGCTCGCCGCGGTCACCAGCAGGATCAAGCTCTTCGCCACCGCCGCCTCGCTGGTGATGCCCCCGGCCATCGTGGCGCGCATGGCCTCCACCATCGACTCGATCTCCAACGGCCGCTTCGGCCTGAACCTCGTCACCGGCTGGCAGCGGCCCGAGTACTCGCAGATGGGCATGTGGCCCGGCGACCAGTTCTTCGGCACGCGCTACCAATACCTGTCCGAATACATCCAGGTGCTGCGCGACCTGTGGGGCAAGGGCTCGTCGGACTTCAAGGGTGAGCACTTCAAGATGGACGACTGCCGCCTCAGCCCGCAGCCGCAGGCCGACATGAAGGTGATCTGCGCCGGCCAGAGCGACTCGGGCATGGAGTTCTCCGCCAAATACGCCGACTACAACTTCTGCTTCGGCAAGGGCGTGAACACGCCCAAGGCCTTCGCGCCCGCGGCCGAGAAGCTCATCGAGGCCACCGCGAAGACCGGCCGCAAGGTCACCACGTACGTGCTGATGATGGTGATCGCCGACGAGACCGACGAGGCCGCGCGCGCCAAGTGGGAGCACTACAAGGCCGGCGCCGATCACGAGGCCATCGCATGGCTGGGCCAGCAGGGCGCGGCCGACACCAAGTCGGGCGCCGACACCAACGTGCGCCAGATGGCCGACCCGACCTCCGCCGTGAACATCAACATGGGCACGCTGGTCGGCTCCTACGCGAGCGTCGCGCGCATGCTCGACGAAGTCGCCGAAGTGCCCGGCACCGAAGGCGTGCTGCTGACCTTCGACGACTTCGTGCAGGGCGTGGAAGCCTTCGGCGAGCGCATCCAGCCGCTGATGAAGAGCCGCGCGCACGTGCACAGCCCTGTGCCCTCGCAGGTCGAGCCCGAGCGCCTCGCGGCCTGAGCGGAAGGAGCGCCACGTGACCACTCCCGCACGCAACACCACCCTCACCTCGAACACGCCCGTCGGCGCGCCGCGCGTGCCCGGTGCACCCGCGCCGCTGATACTGCCCGCGCGGCCCGAACCACTGGCGCTGCACGCGAGCGACTCGGCGCTGATCGTCGTCGACATGCAGAACGCCTATGCCTCCATCGGCGGTTACGTCGATTCGGCCGGCTTCGACATCTCCGGCGCGCAGGGCACCATCGCCGGCATCGTGCGCGCCATCGCGGCGGCGCGCGCGGCGGGCATGCTGGTCGTGTTCCTGCAGAACGGCTGGGACGCGAACTACGTGGAAGCCGGCGGCCCCGGTTCGCCCAACTGGCACAAGTCGAACGCGCTCAAGACCATGCGCGCCCGGCCCGAGCTGCAGGGCAAGTTCCTCGCCAAGGGCGGCTGGGACTACGAGCTCATCGAGGAGATGAAGCCGCAGCCCGGCGACATCGTCGTGCCGAAGACGCGCTACAGCGGCTTCTTCAACAGCACCCTCGACAGCACCCTGCGCTCGCGCGGCATCCGCTACCTGGTGTTCACCGGCATCGCCACCAACGTGTGCGTCGAATCGACGCTGCGCGACGCCTTCCATCTCGAATACTTCGCCGTGATGCTGGAAGACGCCACGCACGAGCTCGGCGGACCCGCCATCCAGAAGGCGTCCGTCTACAACGTGGAGACCTTCTTCGGCTGGGTGTCCACGACGGAGCACTTCTGCAGCACCTTCGCGCCTTCCCTCACCACCCAGGCCGCTCGGTCCGCCAAGGCCGAAACGGCCGCCGCCTGATCCACCTTTCCAACCTCCTCGACAAGGACCCTCCAACATGCCCAAGCAAGCCATCATTCCTCCCGGCACCGGCGTTCCCATCGCTCCCTTCGTCCCCGGCACGCTCGCCGACGGCGTGCTCTACGTGTCGGGCACGCTGCCCTTCGACAAGGACAACAACGTGGTGCACGTGGGCGACGCGAGCGCGCAGGCCAGGCACGTGCTGACCACCATCAAGGGCGTGGTCGAGGCCGCCGGCGGCACCATGGACGACGTGACCTTCAACCAGATCATGCTCAAGGACTGGGCCGACTACGCGAAGATCAACGCGGTGTACGCCGAGTTCTTCCCCGGCACCAAGCCCGCGCGCTACTGCATCCAGTGCGGCCTCGTGAAGCCCGACGCGCTGGTCGAGATCGCGTCGATCGCGCACGTGGGCAAGAAGGCCTGAGCTTCATGAGCGCGCTGCACTACGAGGTGCACGGGCCGTCCGATGCAGCGGCCACGGTGCTGCTGTCGTCGGGCCTCGGCGGCTCGGCCGGCTTCTGGCAGCCGCAGCTCGGCGCGCTGATCGCCGCCGGCTACCGCGTCATCGCCTACGACCAGCGCGGCACCGGCCGCAGCCCCGCCGCGCTGCCCGAGGCCTACGCCATCGCGGACATGGCCCGCGACGTGATCGAGCTACTCGACGCGACGAACACCGCGCGGTGCCATTTCGCCGGCCATGCGCTCGGCGGCCTCGTCGGCCTGCAGCTTGCGCTCGACGCGCCTTCGCGCATCGCGAGCCTCGCGCTCGTCAACGCGTGGTCGAAGCCCAATCCGCATTCGGCGCGCTGCTTCGATGCACGGCTCGCGCTGCTCGGCGCATGCGGCCCGCGCGCGTACGTCGAGGCGCAGCCGATCTTTCTCTATCCCGCCGCCTGGGCCGCCGAGAACGCGCAGCGCGTGGCCGACGAAGTCGATCACGCCTTCGCGCACTTCCCGGGCGAAGCCAACATGCGCTCGCGCATCGCCGCGCTGCGCGCCTTCGACATCGACGCCCGCCTCGCCGACATCGTCGCGCCCGCGCTGGTCGCCGCGGCCAGGGACGACACGCTCGTGCCCTGGACCTGCTCGCAGCGCCTGGCCGATGGCCTGCGCGACGTCACACTCGACTTCATGCCGCACGGCGGCCATGCCCACAGCGTGACCGAGGCCAACGCCTTCAACCGCAGCCTGCTCGACTTTCTCTCGCGGGTCAGTGCACCCGCCGTTCCAGCATGACCTCCACGAACACTCTCGACGACGCCGCGCTGTCGCTGCTCTTCACTGGCGCGCGCACCCACAACGGCTGGACCGACGAGCCCGTCACCGACGCGCAGCTCGCGCAGATCTACGCGCTCGCGAGCCTCGGCCCCACATCGGCCAACTGCTCCCCCGCGCGCTTCGTCTTCGTGCGCACGCCCGAAGGCAAGGAGCGCCTCGCGCCGGCGCTCTCCAAGGGCAACCTCGAAAAGACCATGACCGCGCCCGTCACCGTCGTCGCCGCGTGGGACCGCAAGTTCTACGACAGGTTGCCCACGCTGTTCCCGCATGCCGACGCGCGCAGCTGGTTCACCGGCAGCCCCGAGGCCGCGCACGAGACGGCCTTCCGCAACGCCAGCCTGCAGGCGGGCTACCTGCTGCTCGCGGCGCGCGCGGTCGGGCTCGATGCGGGCCCGATGTCGGGCTTCGACAAGGAGAAGGTCGACGCGGCCTTCTTCGAGGGCACCGACTGGACCGTAAACTTCCTCATCAACCTAGGCCATGGCGACACGTCGAAGCTGTTCGGCCGCCTGCCGCGGCTGGCCTTCGACGAAGCCTGCCTGCTGGCCTGAAGGAGTCAAGCGAGATGCTGCACAACGCCATGGCCTCGAACCCAGCTTCATCGTCACCCAACCCTGCATTGCTGCCCGCGGGCCTGCAGAAGGCCGACTACCGCAACGCGATGGCGCGGCTGGGCGCGGCGGTGAACATCATCACCACCGACGGCCCCGCAGGCCGCGCGGGCTTCACCGCGTCGGCCGTGTGCAGCGTGACCGACGAGCCGCCGACGCTGCTGGTGTGCCTCAACCGTTCGGCCTCGGTGTACCCGGCGTTCAAGGCCAACGGCGTGCTGTGCGTCAATGTGCTGGCGGCGGGGCACCAGTCGCTGTCAGCCCTGTTCGGCGGCAAGACGCCGATGGACGAGCGCTTCGCCGCAGCACGCTGGAGCAGCAAGACCACCGGCTCGCCGGTGCTCGACGACGCGGCCGTGTCCTTCGACTGCCGCGTGGTGCACGCGACGAGCGCGGGCACGCACGATGTTCTTTTCTGCGAGGCCGTCTCGATCGCCATCGGCGGTGCGGCGCAGGGCCTCATCTACTTCGATCGCCGGTATCACGAGATCGCGGCGCCTCCGCAGCACTGACGCTTCTTGCTCCTCAGCGTTCGCAGGCAGCGCCTTCGAATTGCTCCTTCCCCCTCTGGGGGAAGGCTGGGATGGGGGCAGGCAGAGCGCCCGATGGATAGGCTGCTTGCCCCCACCCCAACCCTCCCCCAGCGGGGGAGGGAGCAAGGCAGGCCTCAGCGCGGCACGATACCCTGCAGCACGATGCGCTGAACGTTCTCCACCGCACGCTCGAAGAAGGCTTCATCTTCCAGCGTGTGCCCCGACAGCGCCTGCACCTGCACGCCGAAGTCCGCGTAGTGCTGCGTCATCGCCCACAGCGCGAAGATCAGGTGGTGCGGATCGACCGGCGCGAGCTTGCCCGCATCGATCCATGCGCGGATCACTTCCGATTTCTTCTCCACCAGCGTGCGCAGTTCGCGATCGAGTTCGTCGCGCAGCAGCGGCGCGCCCTGGATCATCTCCAGGCAGAAGAGCCGCGACGCATCGGGGCGGTCGCGCGAGATCACCAGCTTGCGGCGGATGTAGCCGCCGATGGCCTCGGCCGGATCCTGCTCGGCGCTGAAGCCGCGCAGCGGTTCGAGCCACAGCGCGAGCAGGTCGCGCAGCACGTTGACGTAGAGCTCTTCCTTGTTGGCGAAGTAGTAGAGCAGGTTGCTCTTCGACACATCGGCGCGCGCGGCCACCTGGTCGATGGAGGTGCCATGCAGGCCGAAGCGCGAGAACAGCCCCAGCGCCGCGCCGAGGATCGCGCTGCGCTTGTCCTCGATCTGGCGCATGCGGCGGTTCACCGACGACGCGCTGCGCACCGCGCGCTTGCGCGCAGGGCCGCTCGTCTCTTTCTCCTCTGCGTGCTCCTGCTGCTTGCTCTGTTTCACGGCTGCTGCAGCCAGCGACTTGGTCTTCGGCATCGTCCCTCCTCTTGCCTTGCTCGTTCGATCGTTCGGTAGTGCCTCTGCAGGCTTGGCGGCGCACCACTGTAAGGCCGTGGTGCATCGCCTTGCGCCGCGACCGCCTTCGCGGCACGGCAATGCGCACCATGCTGACGCGACGAATGGGTTTTGTCCATTTGGTCCAACTGGCACAGACGTTGCATGGCGAAAGGCATGCCAAGCAAGAGGAACCTGCCATGACCCTGCTTTCCGTACCCATCATCGATCTCGCGCCCTACTTCGCCGGCACCGCCGAAGGCAAGGCGGAGGTCGCGAAGAAAGTCGACGAGGCCTGCCGCAGCATCGGCTTCCTCGTCATCACCAACCACGGCATCCCGCCCGAGCTGATCTCGAGCGTGTCGTCGCTCTCGCGCAAGTTCTTCGACATGCCGCTGGGCGAGAAGCGCAAGGTCGACCGGCCGCGCGAGGACGCGGTGCGCGGCTACAGCGCGGTGGGCGAGGAAGGCCTCTCCTACAGCCTGGAGGAAGCGGCACCGGGCGACCTGAAGGAGTCGTTCTCCATCGGCCCCTCGAACGTGCCGGACGACGACTACCACCGCGGCCCCGCAGCAGGCCCGCACTTCGAGCCCAACAGCTGGCCACCCATCGAGGGCTTCAAGGAGGCCTACGAGCAGTACTTCGAGGCGATGAGCGATCTCTCGCGCTCGCTGATGCGCGTCTTCGCGCTCGGCCTCTCGCTGCCGGAGACCTTCTTCGACGACAAGATCGACAAGCACATCAGCATGTTCCGCGTGCTGAGCTACCCGCCGCAGCGCGAGCAGCCGCTGCCCGGCCAGTTGCGCGCGGGTGCGCACAGCGACTACGGCAGCCTCACCATCGTGCTGCCCGACGACAAGGGCCTGCAGGTGTTCAACAAGGCTGGCCAGTGGGTGGACGTGCCGCAGGTCGAGGGCGGCCTGGTGGTCAACATCGCCGACCTCATGATGCAGTGGACCAACGACCAGTGGGTGTCCACGCTGCACCGCGTGATCAACCCGCCCTTCGAGGTGGCGAGCACCAACCGCCGCCAGTCGCTGGTGTTCTTCCACCAGCCCAACTACGACGCGATGGTCGAGTGCCTGCCGAGCTGCCTCGCACCGGGCGAGCAGCCGAAGTACGCACCCATCTCATCGGGCGACCACCTCACCTCGAAGTTCGTCAAGCAGACGACCTTCGGCGGCACCAAGGTCACGGCCTGAGCCCATCAGAACCCATGGCTCATCTCTCCTACGTCAACGTCTTCGCGAAGGACGTGGTCGCGCTCAGCGGCTTCTACCAGCGCGTGTTCGGCTTCAAGGAGATCGAGGCGATCCGCTCGCCCATCTTCCGCGGGCTGGACACCGGCAAGTCGAGCCTCGGCTTCAACGCGCTCGATGCCTACGAGCTGCTGCACCTGAGCGAGTTCTCCGACACGCGCGGCGTGAAGTTCCTGCTGAACATCGACGTCGACAGCCAGGCCGACGTCGACCGCATGGTGCCCGTCGCGCTCGAGGCCGGCGCCACGCTCGTGAAGGCGCCCTACGTCACCTACTACAACTGGTACCAGTCGGTGCTGCTCGATCCCGAGGGCAACGTGTTCCGCATCAATTTCATGATGTAGCGGCGCGCGGTCTTCGCTCTCTTCCCTCCTCTTCCGATTTCCTCTCCCTCATCTTCACGCTCCTCACGAAAGGTTGCTCCATGCCGCGCATTTCCTCCAACGGCCCGGCCCTCGGCCTGGTACTGACGCTCGCAGCCTGCGGCGCATCGTTCTCGCTGCCGGCCGCGGCCGAAGGCTTCACGCTGAAGGACAAGCCGAAGATCGCGATGCTCTACTTCGGCCCCAAGAACGACGGCGGCTGGACGCAGGCCTTCGACGAGGCCCGCGTGAAGATCGAGAAGGAAATCGGCCAGAAGATCCAGTTCGTGGAGAACGTGCCCGAGGACGCGTCGGCCATCAAGC
>CAJYQC010000378.1 GCA_913776885.1 uncultured Variovorax sp. | reverse complement strand
GCGATCTGCTTCAGGGGCGACACGGAGCTGTCGCCCTCGGCGCAGCTGCTGGTGGCGCATCTGCAGCGGCGGGCCACGGACTGATTCGATCGAATCCAGAAACTATCCGTTGTCGGTCCTCGGGTTTTTGTTTCGATTCGCGCAACCTAACATTCGAGGCATTCAGCGCTGTCACTCATCCATCCCGAATCGAATCACGCACGGAAAGAACGCCGCCATGCTCCGCAGAACCCTCCTCGCCTCCGCTCTCGCCATCGGTGCCAGCCTTGTCGCACCGCTGACCGCGCAGGCCGCGCAACCGCTCAGGCTCGACGTCTACAACCCCGGCGCGAAGTCGATGTTCCCGGTCTCCTCGGAGATCGTCAGCGGCCAGGCCGACGCTGTGCTGATCGACGCCCAGTTCCAGCGCAACGACGCCGAAGCGCTGGTTCAGAAGATCAAGGCCACGGGCAAGAAGCTCACCACGGTCTACATCAGCCACAGCGACCCCGACTACTACTTCGGCCTCGACGTGATCCAGGCCGCCTTCCCCGACGCGAAGATCGTCGCCACGCCGCAGACCGTGGCCGCCATCCAGGCCTCCAAGGACGGCAAGCTCGCGCACTGGGGCCCGATCCTGAAGGACAACGCGCCCAAGGCGCTGGTGGTGCCGCAGCCGCTGGCCGGCGACAGCATCGAGCTCGAGGGCCGCAAGATCCAGGTCGTCGGCCTCGACGGCCCCACGCCCGAGCGCAGCTTCGCGTGGATTCCATCGCTGAAGGCGGTGGTCGGCGGCATTCCGGTCTCGGCCAACATCCATGTGTGGGTGGCCGACACGCAGACGCCCGAGTCGCGCCGCGACTGGATCAAGACGCTGGGCCGCATCGAGGCGCTGCATCCGAAGACCCTGGTGCCCGGTCACTACCTGCCGAACGCGGACGGCCATGCGCCCTGGTCGCTCGCGTCGGTGAAGTTCACGCGCGACTACCTCAGGGCCTTCGAGGCTGAAGCCGCCAAGGCCAAGGATTCGACCGCGCTCATCGCCGCGATGAAGAAGCGCTACCCGACGCTGCAAGACGTTTCCTCGCTGGAACTCGGCGCGAAGGTGATCAAAGGAGAAATGAAATGGCCGCAATGAACGACGCCCGACACGCAGGCGCCACGCTGCACTACATCTTCGATCCGCTGTGCGGCTGGTGCTACGCCGCCGCGCCGCTGGTCGACGCGGCGCGCGAAGTGCCGGGCCTGAAGGTCGAGTTCCACGGCGGCGGCATGATGACCGGCGCGAACCGCCGCTCGATCACGCCGCAGTGGCGCGACTACGTGATGCCGCACGACCACCGCATCGCCGAGATGACCGGCCAGCCCTTCGGCGAGCGCTACTTCGAAGTGCTGCTGCGCGATTCCGGCGCGGTGATGGATTCGGAGCCGCCGACCACCGCCGTCCTCGCGGCCGAGTCGCTGCGTCCGGGCGGCGGGCTGGACATGATCCACGCCCTGCAGCGCGCGCACTACGTCGACGGCCGTCGCATCGCCGACGTGGAAGTGCTGAAGGCGATCGCCGCCGAACTCGGCTTCGACGCGCAGGCCTTCGCATCGGCCTTCGAGCGCCAGTCCGGCGAAGCCACCTCGCGCCACATCGCCGAGAGCCGCCAGTTGCTGCAGCGCGCGGGCGGCCAGGGCTTTCCGACCTTCGTGCTCGTGCAGCCCGACGGCAGCGCCGGCCGCATCGACATCGGCCCATGGCTCGGCCGCGCGGACGAATGGAAGAAGCAGCTTGCTGCCGTGGCCCAAGCCTCGAAGCCGGGCCCGGCGGCAGCCGACGCGCCGGCGCCGGCCTGCGGCCCCGACGGCTGCGCGATCTGAGGAAGAAGAGAGCTGAGCTTCCGCTCAGCGCGCGACGCCCAGAAGCCGGTCGAGCACCTGCGGCTGGGAGCGCAGCGAAGCGGCGCTGTCCGTGTGCACGATGGTGCCGTGGTCGAGCACCACCGCCTGGTCGGAGATCGCGAGGATCGCCTGCGGGTGCTGCTCCACGATGATCGCGGCCAGGCCCTCGTCCTGCGTGATGCGGCGGATGGCGCGCAGCAGCTCTTCCACGATGATGGGCGCGAGGCCTTCGAGCGGCTCGTCGAGCAGCAGCAGCCTGGGGTTGAGCACCAGCGCGCGGCCCACGGCCAGCATCTGCTGCTCGCCGCCCGAGAGCTGCGTGCCGAGGTTGGTCTTGCGCTCGGCAAGGCGCGGGAACATCTCGTAGACGCGCTGCGGGCTCCACTTGCCGGGCCGCTCCACCGCCGTGAGGTTCTCGTGCACGGTGAGCGACTTGAAGATGTTGCGCTCCTGCGGCACCCAGCCGATGCCGGCCGCCGCGCGCAGGTGCGGCGCGATCTCGTGCAGTGCCTGCCCGCCCAGCGAGATGATGCCGCCGTGCTGGCGCGTCGCGCCGGCGAGCGTGTTGATCAGCGTGGTCTTGCCCGTGCCGTTGCGGCCCAGCAGCGCCAGCGTCTGGCCCTCGCCGAGCGTGAAGGCCACGTCGTGCAGCACCACGGCCTCGCCGTAGCCGGCGCTCAGGTTCTCGATGCGCAAAAGCTCAGACATGCGCGCTCTCCCCGTGGCCCAGATAGACCTCCTTCACCTTCGGATCGTTGGCGATGGTCTCCGGGTCGCCCTCGGTCAGCAGGGTGCCGTTGACCAGCACGGTCATGCGGTCGGCGAAGCTGAACACCAGGTCCATGTCGTGCTCGATCAGCAGCACCGACACGTCGGCCGGCAGCGCGGCTACGGTCTGAAGCAGCTCCTCGCGCTCGCCGGCGGGCACGCCCGCCACCGGCTCGTCGAGCAGCAGCACGCGCGGCTCGCAGGCCAGCGCGATCGCGATCTCGAGCAGGCGGCGCTTGCCGTAGGCCAGGTGCTTCACCTGCTGCTGCGCCACGTCGCCCAGGTGGAACTGCTCCAGCAACTGGGCGGCACGCTCGGCGATGGCCTTGCTCGAACCCAGCGGCTTCCACCATTGCGCGCCCGCGCCCTGGTGCTGCGACACCACCAGCGCCAGCGTCTCGAGCGGTGTCATGGAGTCGAACAGCTGGTTGATCTGGAAGGTGCGCACCAGCCCGCGCGCCACGCGCTTGTGCGGCGCGAGCCTGGTGATGTCCTCGCCCATCAGCGTGATGCGGCCCTCGGTGGGCGTTAGCACGCCGGTGAGCTGGTTGATGAGCGTGGTCTTGCCCGCGCCGTTGGGGCCGATGAGCGCATGGCGCGCGCCCCGTTTGAGCTCCATCGACACGTTGTTGGTGGCGGTGATGCCGCCGAAGCGCATCACCAGGCCGTGGGTGGAAAGCACGGTGTCGCTCATGCCGCACCGCCTTTCTTGCCGCCTGCGCCGATCCAGGTCCAGGGCTTGAGCAGCCGGTCGCGCCCGACCAGCACCAGCAGCACCAGGATCAGGCCGATCCAGAACATCCAGTACTGCGGCGTCACGGCCGACAGCCAGGTCTGCAGCAGCTTGAAGACGATGGCGCCCGCCACGCCGCCATAGAGCCAGCCCACGCCGCCGATGACCAGCATCAGCAGCACGTCGGCCGAGCGGTCGAAGGCCAGCACGTCGAGCGATGCGAAGCCGGTGGTCTGCGCCAGCAGCGCACCAGCCGCACCGGCGATGCCCGCCGCCACGGTGTAGATCACCACCAGCCGCGACACCACCGGAACGCCGATGGCCATGGCGCGCAGCCGGTTGTCGCGGATGGCCTTGAGCGTGGCGCCGAAAGGCGAATGCACGAGGCGGCGCATCAGCAGGAACAGCACCAGCATCACAGCCAGCGAGTACCACGCGGCCGTGCGGCCGTAGAGGTCGAACTCGAACATGCCGAGCACCGGTCCCATCACCACGCCCTGCAGGCCGTCGGCGCCGCCGGTGAGCCAGTCGAGCTTGTTGGCGAGTTCAAGCAGCAGCAGCGCCGTGCCCAGCGTGACCATCAGCCGCGTGAGGTCGCTGCCGCGCAGGATCGTCACGCTCGCCACCATGCCCAGCAGCGCGGACAGCACCGTCGCGAACAAGAGGCCGACGATCGGGTCGGGCATCACCAGCTTGGCGAACAGCGCCGCCGCATACGCGCCGAAGCCGAAGAAGGCGGCGTGGCCCAGCGACACGATGCCGGTGTAGCCCAGGATCAGGTCGAGCGACATCGCGAACAGCGCGACGATGGCGATCTCGTTGACCAGCAGCGAGTGCGAGGGCATCACCAGCGGCAGCGCGAAGGCCGCCGCCCAGACGACGAATTCGAGCGGACGCCAGCGCGCCTTGCGCAGCAGGGCCGACTGGAAATTCGCAACAGAGTTGAGATCGGTCATTTCAGCCTCCGATCCATGCGTGGGACACCGCGGAACCGGCTTTGCCGGCCCGCTGGTGCTGCCCCCCGCAGGGGGGTTGGCGAAGCGACACGAAGTGCGCGAAGACTGGGGGGAGACTCATTTATCTGCCTCCCTTGCGCGTAAAGAGGCCCTGCGGGCGCCACATCAGGATCAGGATCATCAGCAGGTAGACGGTGAACGCGCCCATCTTCGGAATGAAGTACTTGCCCGCCACGTCGGCGATGCCCAGCAGCAGCGCCGCCGCGAGCGGCCCGGTGATCGACGAGGTGCCGCCGACGGACACCACGATCAGGAAATAGATCATGTACTTGAGCGGGAAGGTCGGATCGAGCCCCAGGATCTCCGCGCCCAGCGCGCCGCCGAGGCCCGCGAGCCCCGAGCCCACTGCGAAGGTCAGCAGGAACACCACGTTCACGTTGATGCCCAGCCCCGCCGCCACGCGCGGATCATCGACAGCAGCGCGCAGCCGGCTGCCAAAGCGCGTCTTCGACAGGATCAGCTGCAGCACCACCGTGAGTACCGCGCACACGCCGATGATGAAGAGCCGGTAGTGCCCCATGCCCAGCAGCAGCGCACCGTCGCCGATCTCGGTGCGGCCGCGCAGCCATTCGGGCAGCTGCACGTTCTGCTGCGACGAGCCGACGAAGTAGTCGACCGCCGCCACCGCCATGAAGGCGAGGCCGATGGAAAAGAGCACCTGGTCCAGGTGCGGCTTGCCGTACATCGGCCGGTAGAGCGTGCGCTCGAGCAAGGCCCCGGCCAGCGCGACGACGATGAACGCCAGCGGCAGGCAGGCCAGGAACGGCAAGCCCAGCTTCTGCATGGCGAACACCGTGAGATACCCGCCGGCCATGGCGAAGGCGCCGTGCGCGAGGTTGATGAAGTTCATCAACCCGAGCGTCACGGCCAGCCCCACGGCGAGCACGAAGAGCAGCATGCCGTAGGCGATGCCGTCGAAAAGAATGGTCAACATGTCAGCTACTCAAACACTTGCCGCGCCTCGCGGTCTCTTCGGGAAACACCGAGGAACCGGCTTCGCCGGGCCTCAGGTGTTGCCCCCGGTAGGGGGAAGGCGAAGCGACACGAAGTGCGCGCAGCCTGGGGGCGAGCCCTTTACTTGGCTTTGCCCGGGTCCTTGACGCCCTTGATCACGTCGAACTCAACGTTGTAGAGCTGCCCGTCCTTCTTCTCGACCTTGCGCAGGTACACGTCCTGCACGATGTCGCGCGTCTGCGCATCGATCAGCACCTGGCCGCGCGGGCTCTCGAAGACCTGGCCCTTCATGGCGCCCAGCAGCGCCTCGCCGCCGCCCTGGCCCTTGGTGGCCTTGAGCGCCTCGTAGATGATGCGCATGCCGTCGTAGCCGCCCACGGCCATGAAGTTCGGGCGCATCTTCGGGTTGGCCTTCTCGAACGCCTCGACGAACTTCTTGTTCAGTGCCGAGGGGTGCGCCGTCGAGTAATGGTGCGAGGTGACCACGCCCAGCGCGCCGTCGCCCATGTCGTTGAGCTGGTCGTCGTCGGTCACGTCGCCGGTAGCGATCATCTTGATGCCGGCCTTGTCCATGCCGCGCTCCAGGA
>CAJYQC010000377.1 GCA_913776885.1 uncultured Variovorax sp. | reverse complement strand
CAGTCCGAGTCGTTCCAATGGGCCGTCGCTGATCTGTCTGGACCCATGGGCAATGATTCGCCTGCGGGCCGCTGCCTTGGCACGGCTGGCGTCAACGTGGTTCTCGCGCGTGCGCAGCAAGCCGTCATTGCACGCGGCTTCGTCACGACCCGAGTCCTCGCCGCACCACAGGACTTGTCTAGCGGCACGCTGACCCTCTCCGTGGTGCCCGGCCACATCGCAGCCATCCGGACAACGCCCGATTCTTCTTCCACGCTACTCGGCAACTCCGCCTTGCTGGCCACGGCCATTCCCGCGCGCCCCGGCGATCTGCTGAACCTGCGGGACATCGAACAAGGCCTGGAGAACCTCAAGCGTGCCCCCACCGCTGAAGCTGACATCCAGATCGAGCCCTCGACCGCCCCCAACGCCAAGCCCGGCGACAGCGACCTCGTCGTCAAGTACATCCAAGCCAAGAAGTGGCGCGTCACCCTGAGCCTCGACGACAGCGGCACTGAAGCCACAGGCCGCTACCAGGCCGGCGCCACCCTGTCCCTGGACAATCCCTTCGGCCTGAACGACCTGTTCTACGTCAGCGCCAACCACAACATCAACAACCATCTCTTCGGCGATCCGGCCAAGGGCACCGAAGGCCAGACCGTTCACTACTCGCTGCCGTATGGCTACTGGCTGCTGGGCCTCACGGCCTCCAACAGCCAGTACCACCAGAGCGTGGCCGGCCTGAATCAGGACTACGTCTACGCCGGCAAGAGCAACAACGCCGAGGTCAAGCTCTCCCGCCTCGTCTACCGCGACCAGAGCCGCAAGACGAGCGTGGCGATCAAGGGCTGGCGCCGCGAGTCGCGCAACTTCGTGGACGACACCGAGGTTGAGGTACAGCACCGCGTGGTCGCCGGCTGGGAGCTCAGCCTCAATCACAAGGAGTACATCGGCGAGGCGACGCTCGAAGGCACGCTGGCCTACAAGCGTGGCACCGGCGGCCTCGGTTCGCGCACCGCGCCGGAAGAGGAGTTCGGCGAAGGCACGTCGCGGCTGAAGCTCTATACAGCCGACATCAGTCTCAACGCACCGTTCAAGCTCGGCGAACAAAAGCTGCGCTACTCCGGCCTGATCCGCGCTCAGTGGAACCGTACGCCGCTGACGCCGCAGGACCGCTTCGCCATCGGCGGTCGTTACACGGTGCGCGGCTTCGACGGCGAGACGAGCCTGATGGGCGAGCGCGGCTGGCTCATCCGCAACGACATCGGATGGGCTGTTCGGCAAAGCGGGGCAGAGTTGTACGTCGGCGCGGACTACGGTCGTGTCGGTGGTCGTTCCACAGTCGACCTGCTTGGCCGCAGCCTGGCCGGCGCCGTCATCGGCGTGCGCGGCCAGTGGACCAAGCTGAGCTACGACTTCTTCGTCGGCGCGCCGATCAGCAAGCCCGAGGGCTATCGCACTGCGAAGGTCACGCTCGGGTTCAACTTGAATGCGAGTTTCTAAGCAACTGGAAGTCCATTGCGCTGTACTGCATCGAGAAAAAGAACTCTGCCGTCGATATCGACAACCTGTTACGCCAAGAATTCCCGCATCTTGATAGGACGCGAATACCCATGAAAAAAAGAACCTTATGCCTGCTCCTCAGCACGCTGCTGACCGCGTGTGCGAATCAACGGGAGGTCGTGCCCTCCGCAGACACTGAAAACTTGGCAAGCAAGCTCGTCGGGATTTGGCAGATGGCTCCGTTGCGCAACGGCATTGCCAATGTCGTCGAGTTCACCCAAGGAGGTGAGAGCAAGCTCTACTCATTCAACTGCATGACCTCGTCCTCGGAGGTGCCAGAGGTCAGTCGCTACACGGTAGATGGCGCAAAGAAGCAGATCAACCTTTCCACCGACGGCACTGAGCAGTCGCTCAAGATAGTGAATATCACGCCAACCAGCATGATGCTCAGTCAAAAGGTCGGTGAGGAAAACCTTCGATTCTTGTATCGGCGCAGCGATCGAGTTGCGCCGCTGTGTGGCTCGGAGAACAAATGGGCAACGGAGAAATCGAGAAGAACACCGTTCTCGCCTTCAGATTTCGACACTAACCCCTACATACCTGCCAACCCGAACATCGAAAGATATGCGGGCAAGTGGGCGAACGAGCGTGGGGTTATTCAGATCGAGGTTCTACAAGACGCCGCTGGCGGGAAATACAAGCTGAATCACGACCCCAGTGAGAACTGGCGATATCTCTACGGGTCAGTGACATGGCGAGGTGACGAGCTTCACTTCAGGAGCTTTGCATACTCTGAGAAGAAGGAGTTGTTTGATCATCCATATCACAAGTCGGAGTCACCAGCTTTCCTCACTCCACTCGCAGACCCAAATAGGATCAAGTGGACGTTTTTCACCAATGGTAAGCCGTCCGAGTACACGTTGACTAAAAAATAAGTCTTGCTGAAAGTTCTACACGAGTGGCGGAATGTGAAACCTCCGTTGGGGCAGTCATCTACAACTTCGGCTGGGCAATCTCCTAGCTGCGGGGCCGAGTTCTACGCAAATATGGGCTGCGGATAGGTCGGTGGCGCTTCATCATCGACCTGCTCGGTCGCAGCCTGGCCGGCGCAGTCATCGGCTTGCGGGGCCAGTGGAGCAAGTTGAGCTACGACTTCTTCGTCGGCGCGCCGATCAGCAAGCCCGAGGGCTATCGCACTGCGAAGGTCACGCTGGGCTTCAATCTCAACGCAAGCTTCTGACGCGGCAGGGGATCGTGCGGCTTGCCAACTATCGCAAGAACGACTCGACCTTCACCGGAATCCCCGGCGCCTGCCACCGATAAGACTCCGTCAGCACATCCCGCTCAGGCTGCTGCCCATTCCACCGAATGTTGAGCAGATCCATCAAGGTCCACCCCGTCCAGTCCGCGCGAAACGGCTGCAGCGCCGCATCCTGCGGCAGCGGCTGCCCGTTGCGCCACACCACTGCCGGAATACGGTAACCCGAAGCCGTCGACGGGCTATGCCCCGCGCGGTCGCTCACGTGACCGACCTCCTGCCCGTGGTCCGACAGATACATCCACGCCCGGTACTCGCCCGGCTTGCCCGGCGCACGCGTCTGCTGCAGCAGCTCCGACACCACGAAGTCGTGATACAGCAGCGCTGCGTCGTACTCCTGCCGAAAGCGCCGCACCCAGGCCGAGCGGCCGTCCTTCACCAGGCCGTTCTCCACCGCATCGACGTTGTCGTCGAACGGATTGGCGTTTGCAGGAAAGCGCAGGCTGTAGTGCGGGTGCGCGCCCATCAGGTGGACGACGATGAGCTTGCGGTCGGTACTTGTGTCGGCCAGTGCTTCTTGCACGCAATCGAGGATCTCGCCATCGAGCGAGGCGCTCGCGCGGCCGGGGGTGCGGTTGACCATGTCGACGACGTCGGCGAGGCGTGCGTGCTGCTGTTCGATGGCGAGGTCGTCGTGGTTGCTGATCCACCACACCTTGTAGCCGGCGGCGCGTGCGAGTGCCAGCACGTGGGGCGGGTTCTCTGCCTCGGGCAGGCCGAAGTGGAACATGTTGCGCAGCGCGGGCAGGGTGCTGGCGTCCACCGACCATGCGTTCTTCAGCACCGCCATCTGGTCGCCGGTCTGCGCCTTGTGCGCGAGCAGGCGTGGCGTGGTCGGGCGGCCGTAGCCATAGAGGGCCATGTTGTCGCGGTTGATGCTGTCGGTGATGACGAGCACCACGGTGGAGGGGCCGGACTGCGTGATGACGGGCGCGATGGCCCTGGCCTGCGCCATCAGGCGGTCGCGCTGCTTCTGCTGGTCGGCCCAGGCGGAGCGCAGCGTGTGGAGGGAATCGAACCACTGGGTCCAGAAGATTGCCGGATGCAGCCTGCGCCAGGGCTTGCTGGCATAGGCCACGCAAGAGAGCAGGAGCAGCAGCGCGATCAGCGCCACCATCCATCGCGAAGGCCGAGCCGACGGCGCCGCGCCTGCCGAAGCACCGCGCCGCGCGAACATGCCCACGAGCACGCCCGCTACCACCAGCACCGCGCCCCACACGGCGGCAGAGCGCCAATGCATCCACAGGTATTCGGTGCCTTCGCGTACGTTGGTGTTGGCCGCCGCGCCCAGGACCATCGCGCCGTCGGGCGCGGCCTGGTAGGTGTCGAGCAGGTAGGCGCGCACCGCGCCGTCGATCGCGAAGCCCATCGCCCAGAGCCACACGAGCATTGTGCGCACGCGCCGCATGCGGGCGCTGCGCAGCGGCCACGCGAGCCACAGCACCATCGGCAGGGCGAGCACCGCGAGCTGCGCGATGCGGCGGCCGTCGTGGCCTAGTGCAATGAGCGCCAGCAGCGTCGCGCCGACCACGCCGCAGGCGAGCAGCGCGTTGCGCGACGAAGAAGCTTGTGGAGAAAGGGCGGTCAAGCAGGCGGCGCAGCGAGGCGAGTCGGGGGAACGGGGGGAGGGGTGGGCGCGCGCATTCTGCCCCGCGCCCGCGCGGCGGTCTCCATAGCCCCGATGCCAGGGAGGCTCTTTGGCCATCAGGTGCACTCAGGGATATCCCCACGGAACTTATCGGGAATCAGATGCCCAGACGGGCTTTTTCATCAGTCCTCAGAAAGGAATTTCCGCTCCATGTTCAGTTTCAGCCGGCTTCCCGCGCTCCTTCTCGCTTTCGTTCTTTCGCTGTTGGCGGCACTGCCGTCCGCGAATGCCGCCCAGACACAGATGGTCAGCGCAGCCGTCAAGACACTGAACATGCGCACCGGCCCCGGACAGCGCTACGAGACGCACTGGACGGTCAGCCGGGGCTACCCGTTCCGGGTGATCGGCAGGAAGGGCGACTGGCTGCACGTCAGCGACTTCGAGGGCGACAAGGCCTGGGTCTTCCGCCCGATGACCAGCAAGACGGCGCACTACGTGGTGAAGTCGAAGTCGGCCAACCTGCGCCGCGCGCCCGGCGTGCGCAGCCCGGTGGTGAAGCGGGCGGGCTATGGCGACGTGCTGCGCACCATCGAGCGGCGCGGCAACTGGGTCAAGGTGCGCCACGAAGGCGGCGCCACCGGTTGGGTGCAGCGCAGCCTGGTCTGGGGCTGGTAGGCGTCCGGCGCGGGTGCGTCAGGCAGCGGTGGCCTGGCGCACGGCACGCTCCCAGCGTGCCATCGATTCCTCGGCCTGTGCACGGCCCATGGTCGGCATGAAGCGCCGCTCGATCTTCCAGAGCTTCGACAGCTGCCGCGCGTCGGTGTAGACGCCGGTCGAAAGGCCGGCCAGGTACGCGGCGCCGAGTGCGGTGGTCTCGATGACTTCGGGCCGCACCACCGGAATGCCCAGCAGGTCGGCCTGGAACTGCATCAGCAGGTCGTTCACGCTGGCCCCACCGTCCACGCGCAGTTCGGCCACGGGCTTGCCGCCGGCGGCCACCGCGTCGCGGCTCATGGCCTGCAGCAGCGCGGCGCTCTGGTAGGCGATACTCTCCAGCGCGGCGCGCGCGATGTGCGCCACGGTGGTCCCGCGAGTCAGGCCGGTGATCGTGCCGCGCGCCTCGGCGTCCCAATAGGGCGCGCCCAGGCCGGTGAAGGCCGGCACCATCATCACGCCGCCTGCGTCGGGCACGCTCTCGGCGAGGGACTGCACCTCGGCGCTGCCCTTGATGGCCTTGAGGCCGTCGCGCAGCCACTGCACCACGGCGCCGCCTACGAACACGCTGCCTTCCATCGCGTACTGCGGCTTCGCGTCGGTCTGCGCGGCGCTGGTCACGAGAAGCCCGTTGTGCGAGGGCTGGAATTCGCCGCCGGTGTGCATCAGCAGGAAGCAGCCGGTGCCGTAGGTGTTCTTGGCCATGCCGGCCTCGAAGCAGGCCTGGCCGAAGAGGGCGCTCTGCTGGTCGCCGGCCACGCCGCCGATGGGCAGCGCGTGGCCCAGCAGGTTGGTGTCTGTGTGTGCGAAGTGCGAGCTCGAGGGCTGCAC
>CAJYQC010000376.1 GCA_913776885.1 uncultured Variovorax sp. | reverse complement strand
ACGGTGGGATCGAAGGTGAGCGTCAGGTTGTTCATGCCCGGCAGCGTCTCGCCGACGCCAGGCCACCCCCGCGCGTGCTCGGCCAGCGCCCAGATGCGCTGCTGCTGCGCGAGCGTGGCGGGTGCGGGCAGGTCGCACAGCAGCGCTGCGTCCCCCAGCAGATGCAGGCGGGGCAGGGGCGTGCCGCTCACCTCACACCCGCTCGCAGTTCGGCGTGAACAATTCGCGGGACACCGTGGAACCGGCTTTGCCGGGCCACCGGTGTCGCCCCCGGCGAGGGGGTCGGCGAAGCGACACGAAGTGCGCGGAGCCTGGGGGAGAACCTATTCACGTCCGAGGCTGCGGACCTTGGCCGCCAGCTGCTGCTCCACGTTGGGAGAGACGAACTTGTGGACCTCGCCCCCGAGCATCGCGATCTCGCGTACGAAGGTGCTGGAGATGAACTGGTACTTGTCGCTGGGAGTCAGGAAGACGGTCTCGACGTCCGGCATCAGCGAGCGGTTCATGCCGGCGAGCTGGAACTCGTAGTCGAAGTCGGTCACGGCGCGCAGTCCGCGCACCATGGCCTTGCCGCCGCGCGCGACCACGAAGTCGCGCAGCAGGCCAGAGAAGCTCTCGACCGACACCTGGTCGCTGTAGGGCTTCACGGCCTCGCGGGCCATGTCCATGCGCTCGGAAAGAGTGAACAGCGCCTTCTTGTGGTGGCCCGCCGCCACTGCGACGATGACCTTCGAAAAGAGCTGGGTGGCACGGCGCACCACGTCCTCGTGACCGAGGGTGATGGGATCGAAAGTGCCGGGATAAACCGCGATGACGTTGCTGGCCATGGTTGCTTCTTCCTCATGCTGCCGGTGCGGCTTGTCCGGCGGATTATGCAGTCCCCTGCGCGGCAGGCCTCAGCAGATGTGCATGCACGGCGCCGGCCTTCAGGTAGCGGAAATCGACGAGGCCGAGGGCCGCGAGCTCTTCGCCGCTCCAGCGGCGCGGCGCCTCGAGGTACGCCGAGCCCCCGGGGCGCAGCGCACGCACGGCGGCGCGAAGCGCGGGCTCGTAGAGCGCGAGGTTGTCGAAGGGTGGATCGATGAACACGACATCGAGGCTGCCTGCGGGCGTGCGTTCGAGGGCGGTGACGCCGTTGCCGCGCTCCACGCGAACAGCCTCGGCTTCGAGCTTGGTCTTGATCGCCTGCATCTGCGCGACGAGCGCGGCGTCCTGCTCGCACAGCAGCACGCTGGCCGCACCGCGCGAGGCGGCCTCGAAGCCCAGCGCGCCGGTGCCCGCGAAGGCATCGACGCAACGCCAGCCGGGAAGCTCGCCGCCACCGGCGCCGGCCAGGCTCGCGAGCCAGTTGAAGAGCGTCTCGCGCACGCGGTCGGGCGTGGGGCGCAGGCCGGGCTTGTCGGCCACGGCGAGGCGGGTGCGCTTCCATTCGCCGCCGATGATGCGCACCTCGCTGGGTTTCGAGGGACGCTTCACCGCCGGCTTGGGCTTGTTGCCGGCAGGTGCGGATCGGGAGGGTGAGGCTGCTTTCTTCTGGTGCTGGGGCATGCGGCGAGCTTAACGCCGCCGATTCCACTCGCCACTCAAGTCCCTGACAGCGCGCGCCGCAGCAGCATCGCCGCCAGCGCGAGCATGGTGCCGCCGATCAGCGCGTCGAGCATCTGCCAGGCGCGGGGCTTCGCGAACACCGGCGCGAGCAGCCGGGCGCCGAAGCCCAGCGAGGTGAACCACAGCGCGCTCGCCGTCGCGGCGCCCGCCACGAACCAGACCTTGAGCAGGCCCGCGTACTGCGCGCCCGCGCTGCCCACGAGCAGCACCGTGTCGAGGTACACGTGAGGATTCAGCAGCGTGAAGCCTGCAGCCTGGGCCACCACCGCCGCGCGCGAGAGCGACGCAGCCCCCTGCGCCGAAGTCCGCAGCGCCGCCGGCTGCCGCGAGCGCCACAGGGCCCTGAGCCCATAGGCGCAAAGGAACGCCGCCCCCAGCCCCGCGAGCACCGTGGCCAGCATGGGCCGCCCGTTCAGCGCCTGCGCCATGCCGGCCACGCCGGCGCCGATCAGCACCGCGTCACTCGCCGCGCAGAAGAGCACCACCGCGCCCACGTGCTCGCGCCGCAGGCCCTGGCGCAGCACGTAGGCGTTCTGCGCACCGATGGCGACGATGAGGACCAGGCTCATGAAGAGTCCGTTGGCGAAGGCGGTGGTGACTTGTACGGCTTGCATCCGTCGGAGGATGCCGGCCGCCGCGTATTAACTCAAACTAAACTTTCTTAAGCAGATTCAGTTTTTCTTCATTTCTCGAGGACCACCCATGCTCGACTACGCCGCCCTGAACGCCCTCGCCGCCGTGGTGCGCGAAGGCAGCTTCGAACGCGCCGCGCGCGCATTGCACGTGACGCCTTCGGCGGTGTCGCAGCGCATCCGTCAGCTGGAGGAGAAAACCGGCGGCGCGCTGCTGGTGCGCGGCCAGCCCTGCGTGGCGACCGAGGCCGGCCGGCAACTGTGCCGGCATGTCGAGCGCGTGGGCATGCTGGAGCACGAACTGCGCGGCGCCCTGCCCGCGCTGGGCATGGGCGGCGACGAGGCCGGCGGCGAGCGCGTCACGATCCGCGTTGCGGTCAATGCCGACACGCTCGCGACGTGGTTCGTCGCCGCCGCGGCGGCCTTCACTGCACAGGAGCCAGGCGCGCTGCTCGACCTCACGGTAGACGACCAGGACCACACGGCCACCGGCTGCGCCAGCGCGCCTGGCTCCTGTGCAGTGAAGG
>CAJYQC010000375.1 GCA_913776885.1 uncultured Variovorax sp. | reverse complement strand
TCCAGTTCACCACCGCGTCAGGCGCGGGGACGGCCAGTTCGGCGACCAGACGCTCGTACTTCGGCACAGGATCGGCGGCTTCCAGCGTGGCTCCTGCAGCGGCGAAACCGGGCACATTGAGCCGTTCGGGGGCGAATTCTCTCTTCATCCGCGCCAGTCTAGCGCGCCGGCCGGCCCGTCGACATCAGGCCCGTCATGCATGCCTGAGGGTTTTGGGCGCCTCACGCACAATCGCCGGCATGCAACGCACCGTGATCCTCGCATCGACTTCGCGCTACCGCCGCGAATTGCTCACCCGCCTGCGCCTGCCTTTCGACGTGCACTCGCCGGGAGTGGACGAAACGCCCCTGCCCGGCGAGACGCCTCAAGATCTGGCCGTCCGCCTCGCGCTCGAAAAGGCCAACGCCGTTGCCACCCGCTTCCCGGAAGCCGTCGTCATCGGCTCCGACCAGGTGGCCGACCTCGCCGGCGAAGCGCTCGGCAAGCCCGGCGACCACGCCCGGGCCACCGCCCAGCTGCGCCGCATGCGCGGCCAGACGCTGATCTTCCAGACGGCCGTGGCCGTCGTCTGCAAGGCAACCGGCTTCGTCCAGCGCGACATCGCCCCCGTGCGCGTGGTGTTCCGTGACCTCGGCGATGCCGCCATCGAGCAGTACCTGCAGGCCGAACAGCCCTACGACTGCGCCGGAAGCGCCAAGAGCGAAGGCCTGGGCATCGCGCTGCTGGACGCCATCGACAGCGACGACCCGACCGCGCTGGTCGGCCTGCCGCTGATAAGAACATGCCGGATGCTGCGCGCCGCGGGGGTCGACCTCCTATGACGCAGAAGGAAAAAGGCAAGCTCTACCTCGTTCCCGCGCCGCTCGACTTCGGCTGCGAAGCACAAGCCCCGCTGCAGGACGCCCTGCCCCTCGGCACCCTGCAGACCGCCGCCGGCATCACGCACTGGATCTGCGAGAACGCGAAATCCGCGCGCGCCTACCTCAAGCGCATCGACGCTGTGGCGCCGCTCGCCGCTCCGCTGCAGGCGCAGAACATCCAGGAATTGCCGCGCGAAGTGCACAAGAAAGGCGATCATGCCGGCCAGTTCGACGCCCGCCCGCTGCTCGCCGCCGCCCTCGAAGGCCACGACATCGGCCTGATGAGCGAGGCCGGCATGCCGGCGGTGGCCGACCCGGGCTCGTCGGTCGCGCGCGCCGCGCACGACCTCGGCCTTGCTGTGGTGCCCCTGACCGGCCCCGTCTCGCTGCTGCTGGCGCTGGCCGCAAGCGGGCTCAACGGCCAGAACTTCGCCTTCGTCGGCTACCTGCCGCAGGACGCCGGCGAGCGCCAGGCCCGCATCCGGGAGCTGGAGGCGCTGGCGCTCAAGTCGGGCCAGACGCAGCTCTTCATCGAAACTCCCTATCGCAACGCCGCGCTGCTGCAGGCGCTGGTGCAGACGCTGCAGCACAACACGCGCCTGGCCGTCGCGCGCGGCCTGACGCTCGCCAACGCGCAAGTGCGCAGCGAGACGGTCAAGTCCTGGCGCGCCGCGAAGCCCCAGTTAACGACAGACGAACGCCTGCCCGCCGTGTTCGCGATCGGCCGCTGACCCCATGGTGGCCATCACTTCAGCCACGCGCTGGGCATCGCGCGCGCAGTTCTTCGCAGCCGGCTTCATCTTCGCGACCTGGGGCGTGCACGTGCCCACGGTCAAGGCGCACTACGGCATCGACGAGGCACAGCTCGGCCTGGCCATGCTCGCTGCCGGCGCCGGCGCCATGTTCGGCCTGACCAGCGCAGGCCGCTGGATCGGCCGCCACGGCCCGCGCCGCATGGCCGGCATCTGCGGCGTGGTCTATGCGCTGCTGCTGGCGGGCCTGATCGCGATGCCGGGCTATGCGGCGCTGCTGGTGCTGCTGGCCGCCTTCGGCCTGGTGACCAGCGTGTTCGACGTCTCCATCAACACCGAGGCCGCGCAGCTCGAACTGCATGGCGGCACGCCGCTGATGAGCGGCATGCACGGCATGTTCAGCCTCGGCGGCATGGCCGGCGCGGCGAGCGGCAGCGCGGCGCTGGCGGCCGGGCTCGGCGCGCAGGCGCACCTGCTGGTGGTCTCGGCCGCGATGACGGTGCTGGTCGCAGTGGCCGCCACCCGCATGCTGCCCCGACCCGCCACCAGTGACGCCGCGGAAGCTGATCACGGGTTCCTGCTGCCCCGCGGCACGCTCGCGGTGCTGGGCGTGCTTGCCGCACTGGGCCTGATCGCCGAGGGCGCGATCTACGACTGGAGCGTGCTCTACATGCAGCAGGAGATCGGCAGCCCGCAGCAGCAGGCCGCACTGGCCTACGCAAGCTTCTCGGCGGCGATGGCGGCCGCGCGCTTCGGCGGCGACGCGATGCGCGCACGCTTCGCGCCGCATGTGCTGCTGCTCGGCAGCGGCCTGCTGGCCGCAGGCGCCATGGCGATGGTGCTGATCACCGACCTGCCGTGGCTGGCACTGGTCGGCTTCGCTGGCGTGGGCGTAGGGTTTGCCAATGTGGTGCCGATCCTGTTCTCGGCCTCGGCGAAGGTGCCCGGCGTCGAGCCCGCACGCGGCATCGCGTCGGTCTCGGCGGTGGCCTATCTGGGGTTCATGGCAGGCCCGGCGGTGATCGGCCTGCTGGCGCGCGCGACCTCG
>CAJYQC010000374.1 GCA_913776885.1 uncultured Variovorax sp. | reverse complement strand
TGCCCCAGGCGAGGTCGCCGCGCGCGGTCGGGATCACGACGTGGTCGGGCAGGCCGCCCTCGTTCACGCACTCCAGCGCGATCGGCTTGTAGCCCTCGATCGCCAGCGGGGCGCTGCCCAGCGCGGGCAGGCGGTAGTTGGTGAGCGCGAAATAGCCGGGGTGCTGCGAGCGCTCGCGCACGAAGGCCCAGCGGCCGGCGTTGTCGGAGAACACGTAGCGACGCGCGCCCAGTGCGTCGAGCTGCCGCGCGTAGGTGGCCGGCATGCCCTCGTAGGTCGCGACCTCGCAGCCCAGGCCCGCGGCCCAGGCGTAGTGCGCGGCCGAGACGGCAGCGTTGCCCGAGGAGGCCAGCACCAGCGTGTGGGCGTCGAAGTCGAGCGCCTGCGCCACGCCCACCGCGGTCATGCGGTCCTTGTGCGAGCCGGTGGGGTTGCACGACTCGTCCTTGATGGCGAGGCGCGCCACGCCGAACTCGCTGGCCAGCCCGGGCATGTCCTGCAGCGGCGTCTGCCCTTCGCCCAGCGCGAAGCTGGAGGTGTAAGGCATGGGCATCAGCTCGCCGCTGTCGGGCAGGTAGCTGGCGCGCAGGGCGACGTGGATGCCTTCGCGCCTGCATGCCGGGCAGCCGTCGTGCGTCAGCGTGACCGGGTAGAGCGCATCGCAGCGCAGGCACTGCAGGCCGCGCAGGTTCGGATTGCGCACGGGCTTGGGAGTGCGGTCGCGAACCAGCCCGAGGGGATGGCCAAGGGCGGCGGAGTGGCCGGGCAGCTCCTGCGGGAGAGCGGCGAACTTGAAGTCCAGAACGGGCGATGTCGTCACGAGGGTCTGCGCTTGATGAAGTTGTGACTAAATCTTATGCAATCGGAAATAAAATTATGCAGCCCCAGATACTCAACCGATAACAAAACTTATCGATGCGATTCGGCGAAATCGAAACGTTCCGGGCGCTGATGCGCAGCAGTTCCACCCGCAAGGCGGCCGCGTTGCTGCATGTGACTCAGCCTGCCATCAGCCAGTCGCTCAAGCGCCTCGAGGCGCAGGCCGGCATGCTGCTGTTCCAGCGCACCGGCGGGCGGCTGGTGCCCACGCCCGAGGCGCGTGCCCTGTGGGTGGAGGTGGAACGGGTCTTCATCGGCATGGACGCCATCGAGCACCGGGTGCGCAGCCTGCGCGACTTCGGCGTGAGCCAGCTGGAGCT
This sequence comes from uncultured Variovorax sp., assembly GCA_913776885.1. Classification (GTDB taxonomy): domain Bacteria; phylum Pseudomonadota; class Gammaproteobacteria; order Burkholderiales; family Burkholderiaceae_C; genus Variovorax. The sequence goes on along the minus strand of CAJYQC010000374.1, from coordinate 3,823 downwards.
CAGCTGCTTTCCGGCCTACGGCCTGGGCTTCATGCCGCGCGCGCTGGCAAGGCTGAAGGCCCATCGCGGCGCGAGCCCCTGGCCGCAGGTGTCGCTGCAGGTGCTCAGCTCCAAGGACGTGCGCGACCGGGTGGCCATGGGCATCTCCGACTTCGGGCTGATGGCCGACGAACTCTCGCTCGAAGGCATCGACCACTCCACCTTCTCGCGCTTTCCCGGCGTGGTGGTGATGCCGCCGGGCCACGCGCTGGCGCGCTTCAAGACGATCAAGCCCGAGCAGCTCGCCGAGGCGCCCTTCATCTCGCTGAACCCCGAAGACCCCTCGCACCAGCGGCTCGAGGCCGCGCTGGCGCCTCACGGCGTGGCGCTGCGCGTGCTGGTGCAGACGCCCTACGCGGCCAGCGTGTGCGAGATGGCGCTGCGCGGCCTGGGCGTGGGCCTGGTCAACCCGATCACCGCGCTCGACTACGTGGAGCGCGGCCTGGTGGCACGGCGGTTCTCGGTCGACGTGTACTTCACCTGCCTGCTCGCGCTGCCCGCGGGCAAGGTGCTTTCGGCCACCGCGCGCGACTTCATCTCGCTCATGCGTCAGCAGCTGGCTGAGGATGAGAAGCGCATCCAGCGCCACCTGCGCCAGGGTGAATCGACATTCACTTCCAGCTGAACTCGTGGTTCAGTCCGATCACGAAGCCGCGCACGCCCTGCGGCCCGGTGCGCGATGCGCTCACGTCGATGCTGATCAGCGGCGTGATGCTGAAGCGCCCGCCCACGCGCGAGGTCCAGACGTTCGACGCGCGGTTGCGCTCTGCGATGAGCGACACCGCGTCGTTCAGCGCCCACTCCACGCCGACCCCGCCGCGCGGCGTGCGCACGCCGGTGCCGGTCGCCCAGTCGGCGCCGACGTTCGCGTGGACCTGAAGGCTGTCGAGCGGCCGCCACGTGAGGGGAACGACGAACTGCCCGCCCGCGCGGCCGCCGCGCTTGAGGTCGAACGTCGCGCCCATCGACACCGCCGCGCTGAAGGGCGCATCGGCTGCCTGGCCGTAGAAATTCCACTTGAGCTGCGGCCCGCCGGTGACCGAATGGACGCCGTCCGCCGAGCTGCGGTCGAAATTCAGGCCCAGCTCGACAGGCCCGACGCGGCAGGCCGGCCCAAAATGGAAGCCCGTGACGGGCTCGACGCCGGTGCGGCCCCACCAGGTCTCGTACTGGCACTGGCCGGGGTCGAGCGTGCTCGCGTCGTCCACGTCGAAATGGCCCGCCGCATGGGCAGCGGGCCCCGCGAACAGGCCCGCGAGCATTCCCGCCCTGAAGCAGGAAGCCGCCAGCATCCGGCCGCGCGACGGCGGTCGGGTCGTTGTTCTGCCGTGACTGGTGTTCTTCATCGCTCGCGTCCCCGGGGCCTCGAACCATTCTAGGGATGCGAAAAGCAGGCGCCATGACACAGTGCCGGGCGCTGGTTACCCTTCAGATCTCGAACTGCGGCTGCAGCTCGCGGATGCGCTTGATGGCCACGCCCGCCGCCGCGGTGCGCGTCTCCACGCCCAGCTTCACGTACACCCGCTCCAGGTGCTTCTTGGCGGTGGCCGGGCTGCTGCCGAGGATCTCGCCGATGTCCTTGTTGGTCTTGCCCTTGACCACCCAGTACAGCACCTCGGCCTCGCGCGCGGTGAGCTTCAGGCTCAGGCTCATGGCCTCGATCACCGCCGTGTCGGACACCTCGCGCATGATGATCATCCACTCGTCGCCGTCGTCGTCGCCGCCGGTCTGCTGGTGCAGCCGCAGCGTGAGGCTGCCGGCGCCCTGCACGATGGACAGCGCCGGCGGCTCGATGCCGCGCTCGCGCGCATCGGGCGTGTGGCTGCGCAGCCACTCGAGCACCGCCGGCGGCGTCTCGGGCGCGCGGGTGTCGCAATAGCGCTGCAGCAGGTCGCGCGCGAGCGCCGTCTGCCAGATGAGCTTGCCTTCGGGCAGGCGCACCGTGAAGCTCGCGTAGCCGAAGGCGTCGAGCGCATTGCGCGCCTGGCCGGCCTGCCGCGCGTCCTGCCTCGCGCGGCGCGCGCCCTGCAGGTGCACGTTCATGCGCGCCAGCACTTCCTTCGGCTTGATGGGCTTGGTGACATAGTCGACGCCGCCGGCCTCCAGTGCGGCCACCAGGTGCTCGGTCTCGGTGAGCCCGGTCATGAACACGATCGGGATGTGCGCCGTCGCGGCATCGGCCTTGAGCCGCCGCGCGACCTCGAAGCCGTCGATGCCCGGCATCATCGCGTCGAGCAGCACGATGTCGGGCTTGGCCTGCGCCGCGCGCTGCAGCGCCTGCTCGCCGTTGGTGGCGATGAGCACGGTGTAGCCCGACTCGTCGAGCGCGTCGTGCAGCACCGCAAGGTTGTCGGGCACGTCGTCGACGATGAGCACGAGGTCGCTGTTGCCTGCAATGTCTCTGGCCAGGGTGCTCACTGCTGTTCTTTCGGCAAGGATGTCTTTTCGTGGGAGCCGCCGCGCTCGGCCGCCCGGAGCGGCCGGCTCGCCCCCGGTAGGGGGTGGGCGGCGTCACGAAGTGCGCAGCCTGGGGGGGAGCAATCAATTTTCTCGAACTGGAACTGGCGGGCCAGCACACGTTGCGCTTCGGTCCATGCCGCGCACTCCGGCTGCGCGGCGTCGATGTCGTCGAGCTGGTTCATGATGCCCCGGAAGTAGCCCAGGCCCACCGCCTCCTCCAGCGCGCGCAGGCGGGCCAGCGAGGGGGCCAGCATCGCGCGCGGTGCGGCGACGGCGGCAGGCTTGGCCGCGGTGTCGGTCCAGCGCAGTCCGAGCCGGCGTTCGAGCCAGTCGAGCAGTTCGGTATGGCGAACGGGCTTGACGAAGAAGTCCTCGGGCGCGATGCCCACGTCGTTGTCCAGCCCCTTGTCGAAGGCGTTGGCCGAGACGATGGCCACGGCAGCGTCGGTCAGGCCCAGCTTGCGCGCGCGGCGGATGGTTTCCCAGCCGTCGATGCCGGGCATGGCGAGGTCGACGAACATCGCATCGGGCCGGTAGCCTGCAGCGACGAGGTCGAGCGCGTCGTGGCCGCTGGCGGCGCTTCGCAGCTCGAAGCCCAGCGGCGCGAGCAAGTGGCCGAGCAGGTCGCGGTCGGCCTCCTCGTTGTCGACCACCAGCAGACGCCGGCGCGAGCCCTCGTAGCCGCGCCGCGCGCGGGCGACGGGCAGAGCGCGGCCCGCACCGGCCATGGTGTCGTGCACGCGCGGCAGGAACAGGCGCACGCAGAAGAGCGAACCCACGCCCGGCGTGCTGCTCACCTTCATCTCGCCGCCCATCAGGTCGGTGAGCATCTTGGCGATCGTCAGGCCCAGCCCCGCGCCCGGCGCAGCAGCCGTGCCCGTGGCGTTGCCGCGCGCGAAGGGCTCGAAGATGCGCTCGATGTCCTCGGCCGGCATGCCCGGGCCCGTGTCCTCGATCTCGATGGAAGCGAACTCGCGCGCATAGGCCAGCCGCAGCGTCACCTGCCCTGCGGCCGTGAACTTGATCGCGTTGCCCAGCAGATTGATGAGGATCTGGCACACGCGCTTCTCGTCGGCGCGAACCACCTCGGGCAGTTGCCCCGCCGCCTCGAAGCGGAACTGCAGGCCCTTCTCGGCCGCCTGCAGCTCGAACATGTCGGCCAGCTCGCGCAGCGTGTCGGCGAAGCGCATCGGCCGCGCATGCAGCGTGAGCTTGCCGGCCTCGATGTGCGCGATGGCCAGCGTGCCCTCGATGAGCGACAGCAGGTGCTCCCCGCCGCGCTTGATGACGGCCACCGCCTGCTGCCGGTGCGGCGGCACGGAGT
>CAJYQC010000373.1 GCA_913776885.1 uncultured Variovorax sp. | reverse complement strand
TGCAGCCGCATCTGCTTGAGCGTGGCGACGGCCTCGCTGAAGCGGGTGTCGAGGATCTTCTGCTCGCCGTTGACAGGCGCATCGGCCTTGGCGGCCGGCGCCTTCATCAGGCCCTCGGTCAGATGCTGGCTCGCGCGGCGGGCGCGCCAGCGGCGGTACAGCGCGCGCAGCACCACGACGAGCACGATGACGCCGATGACGATGGCGCGCGTGGTCTCGCTCTCCAGCGGCGCGAGCGAGCCGATCTTCACCAGCGGGCCGATCCACCAGATCAGCAGCGCGACGACGATCAGCGCCAGCAGCGTGAGCAGCAGCGGGCTGAAGAGGAAGCCGAAGATTTTCCTGATCATTTCGTCGCTCCCGTGGCCGCAGCAGGAGCAGCGGCGGCCGGTGCGGGTGTCACGCCCTCGGGCCCCGTCAGCAGCACGATCTCCACGCGGCGGTTGCGCGCGCGGTTGGCCGGTGTGTCGTTGGGCGCCACCGGCTCGGCGTCGGCCTTGCCGTCGGAACGCATGCGCGCCGGGTCGACCAGTGCGGAAAGCGCGCCATTCACCGCGTCGGCGCGCGCGGCCGACAGGTGCCAGTTCGAGGGATAGCGCAGCGAGCGGATCGGCTGGTTGTCGGAGTGGCCGGTGATCAGCACCTCGCCCTTCACCTCGGACAGCGCCTGGCCGATGCGGCGCAGCACCGGCAGCGACTGCGGCATGGGGTCGGCGCTGCCGGAGCCGAAGAAGGAGTCGCCGCGCAGCCGCACCACGCTGCGGTCGGCCTCGTCGGTCACCGTCACCAGGCCCTGCTTCACCTCGGGCTCGAGGAAGCGCGCGAGGCGCGGCGTCTTCGCCGGCAGCGCGGGCGGCGCGATCTGGATGTTGGGCGCGCGCAGGCTCGACACCGCGGCGTACGTGGTGTCGGAACGATGGTTGAGCGTGAGCCGCAGCCCGAACCACGCGAGCGCCAGCAGCAGCGCGAAGCCCGCGGCGAACACCCACAGCGGCAGCGACTCGCGCAGCCGCACCGTGCCGGCGCCCTGCCCGCGCCAGTGCGGCGAGAGCTCGGCTTCCACGGGCGGACGGTCCTTCGCGATGAGGTCGGCCAGGCGCTGGCGCACCGAGTCGAGCTGCGCGCGGCCGTTGTCGATCACGCGGTAGCGGCCCTCGAAGCCGAGTGCGAGCACGCTGTAGATCAGCTCCAGCAGCTGGCGGTGCGTGGGCACGTCCTGCGCGAGCTTGGCCAGCAGCTGGAAGACCTTCTCGCCGCCCCAGGTCTCGTTGTGGAACTGCACCAGCAGGCTCTGCTTGTTCCAGCCGGCCTGCACGCCCCAGGGCGTGTTGGCCACCGCCTCGTCGAGCGCGGTGCACAGCACGTAGCGCGCGGCCAGCACCGACTCGTTGCCGACACCGGCACGTCTCGCGCTGGCATCGAACTGGTTCACCGCGTCGGCGGTCGATGCGCGAAGGGCCGGCACGTTGGGCGGCTGCGCGAGGTTGCGCAGCTTTCCGATCAGCACAAGCAGCTTGCCGGCGGCCGACACCAGCGGATTGAGCAACCCCAGCTCGCCCACGTCGGCAGCCGGCGTCGGATCGGCCCCGCCGAAGAAAGGCGCCGGCGCAGGCGCGCTCGGCGTGCCCGCCGGCGCGCGCGGCTTGGGCTTGATGACCGTGCGCTCCGACTCGAAGGCGGCGAAGGGATCGGGAGGTGTGCTCATGATGGCTCCACGCTGACGGTGCCACTGGGGGTCATGCTCGGATCGCCCAGAACTGGAGATCGAGGCCGGGGAAATCGCCCGCGATGTGCATCGCGATGCCCCCCGACTGCTCTAGCTGCCGCCACAGGTCGCTGTTGCGCGTCTCCAGCTCGAAGTAGCTGGCGCCCGTGTGGAAGGGAATCTGCCTCGGCGCCACCGGCATCGGCGTGAGCGTGACGCCCGGCAGCGCGAGGTTGACGAGGTCGCGGATGCGCTCGACCGGCCCGATCTTGACCTGCGTGGGAAAGCGCGCGCGCAGCGCCTCGCTGGGCATGCTCGCGCTCACCGCGAGCACGAAGGTGGCCTTGCGCTGCAGCTCCACGTCGGTGACCACCGCCACGCGCACACCGTGCTTGCGGTCGTGCAGGTCGATGCGGATGGCCGACTGCTCGAACACCATCGACAGGCTTCGGCGCAGGTCGTCCATGAGCGGACGGAAGCTCATCGCGAGGTCGTCGTGGATGTAGGGACCGAAGCGCGACACGCGGCGCGAGTCGCGAAAGCTCGCGAGGTCGCCCGCCAGCCCCAGCGCATGCTCGAAGAAGTGCTGCGGATGCAGCATCGCGCTCTTCGCGAGGTGCGCGAACACGGCCTCGTTGCGGTTGACGGCCTGCAGCAGCATGAAGTCGGCGATCTCGGCCACGCCGCCGGTGCCGCCCTGCGTGAGCCGGCCGGCCAGCGCCTCGCCGCGCTGGCGCAGCAGGCCCAGCAGTTCGTCGAGCCAGGCGCGGATGACGGCATGTCCGGCCACGTCGAGCAGCGGCGGCAGCATCGCGCGGTCGAGTTGCACCTGGTTGTCGACGCGGCGCTCGACCACGCGGGCCACGCCGAGGGTGGTCCAGGCGTCGGTGGCCTCGCTCGCGCGCATCAGGCGCACGTGGAGCTGGCCCAGCTGCAGCATCGCGGTGCGCTCGCCGGCGGTGTTGGAATCAGGCACTTCCGACTCGAGCACGCGGTGGCGCACCAGCTCCTCATATTCTTCCGCGTCGGCCTCGCGCGCACCCGCGCGGCGCAGCGGCAGCGCGAGCACCACGGCCTCGTCGCGCATGGTGGATGGAATGTCGATGGGCTCGGGCAGCGGGTCGACCGCCGGCATGTCGAAGACGGTGCCGTCCCCGAAGATACCCACCGCGCGCACCAGCGCGAGCTTGCCCAGCGTGAGCGCGGCCGCATCGATCTCCAGCTCGGCGAAGCCCCAGGCGTAGGGCGTGGTCGAACGCAGCAGCACGTGCCGCGCGTGATCGGCATGACGCTCGCTCTGCTGCAGGTGCTGAGGCTGCAACAGCATCCCCTCGCTCCAGACCACTTTTGTTCGCCAACTCATCCGCACTCCGTCAACGGCAAGGGTTGCCTGAAAGAAACACGAAGTTTCCGGCCCGGGGGGCTGGTGGCAAATCCGCCTTAAGGCCTAGCCAACGGCCTAGGCGGGGGCGCTGGAGCTACGGCGAAGGGAGTAGAGATTCGTTTCGGCAGGCGCGGGCGGCCCGCGCATTCAGCGCGCGGCGGGGCGCAGCATCTCGACCTGCTCGGCGTAGGTCTTCTCGATGCGCTGCAGCCGCTGCTCGCGCGCGGCCTCGTTGACCCATGCAGCGGCCTGGGCGTGCTGCCTGCCGAGCTGGCGCTCGAGCTGCGCCTGCGGCAGCAGCGCGCTGTCGTCGGCGGCGACGTAGCCGTAGGTCGCACGCAGGCTCTTGAGCACTTCGCGCTCGGCGTCGCCGCGCGCGCCCTTGCCCTTGCCGTAGCCGGTCAGGAAGTTCTGCAGCCGCGCCTGGAACTCGGGCGGAAAGTCGCGCCGCACCACCATCTGCGCGCCGGGCGGCGGCTGCGATTCCCACACCACCTTCAGCCGCTCGGCCTCGATGGGGAACTGCTGGCGGAAGCGCTCGAAGTCGGTGGTGTTGTTGGTGGCCACGTCGGCGTCGCCATTGGCCACGGCCAGTGCGGTGGCCTGGTGGGTGCCGACGAATTCGCTGCGAAAGCGCGTCTCCATCTCGATGTTGTTCGGCAGGAAGAGCTGGCTCTGCGGCACGATGAAGCCGGTGACCGATCGGCTGTCGCCGCGCGCGAGCCGCCACTTCTCGGGCTGGGCGAGCAGGCCCTCGAGCGTGTTGAGCGGGCCGGCCTTGCGCACCAGCAGCACCGCCCGGTGCTCGGGCATGCCGGGGTGCCGCGCGATCTGCGCCAGCACCTTCATGCGCCGCTGCATCACCGCGTCCAGCGCCATCTTTCCGGAGAGGAAGGCCATGTCGATCTCGTCGCGGCCGATGGCGCGGTCGAGCTCTTCGTAGGTCGGCACCGAATACATGCTGACCGGCATGCCGAGCGCGCGGCCCAGGTCGTTCATGAGCGGCGTCCACAGCGCGCGCGACTCGACGGTGCCGCCCAGCGGCAGCACGCCGAAACGCAGCATCCGGATCGCAGGCGACGGCGCGCCCTTCTCGGCCGGCGCCACGGCGGCGCCCGTTGCCGCGCCCTGCTGCGCCACCGCCGGCAAGGCGACGACGAAGGCCAGGAGGAGCACGGCCGCCGCGCGCCGCAGGCCGGTGCGCAGCGTCATGGCGACACGTCCTTGAGCACGCTGACCTGCTCGGCGTAGCTGCTTTCGATGCGCTGCAGCCGGGCTTCGCGCGCGGCGTCGTTCACCCACTGCGCGGTCATGGCGTTCTGCTTGGCCA
>CAJYQC010000372.1 GCA_913776885.1 uncultured Variovorax sp. | reverse complement strand
CGGCAGATGGAAGGCGCCTTCGGGCATGCCGCCACCTGGTACATGCAGGGTCCGTTCGTCGAGTCGTCGCCGCTGTTCGGCTACCAGAAGAAGATGCCGCCGCGCGAGGTGTACCGCGCGGGCATCGCGGCCACGGATGCCTATTGCCGCAGGCAGTTTTCCGGCAAGGCCTTCGCGCAGCTCGATGCCGCGCAGCAGGACGACGTGCTCAAGGGCCTGGAGGGCGGCACCGTCGCGCTCGACGGCGTGGGTGCGACCGACTTCTTCGGGTTCCTGCTGCAGAACACCAAGGAAGGCTATTTCAGCGACCCGATCCACGGCGGCAACAAGAATGCCGCCGCCTGGAAGATGATCGGCTTCCCCGGCGCGCGCGCCGACTATGCCGACTGGGTCGACAGGCCCGGCGTCAAGTACAACCTGCCGCCGGTGAGCATTGCCGGCCCGCAGGGCTGAGGGAGCGGCACACCATGGCAAACATCAGGAAGCCCGGAGTGGACGCGGTGCTGGTCGGCTTCGGCTGGACCGGCGCGATCATGGGCATGGAGCTCACGGCCGCCGGCCTGAAGGTGCTGGCGCTGGAGCGCGGCGAGAGCCGCGACACGCAACCCGACTTCGCCTACCCGCGCATCACCGACGAGCTGAGCTACGGCATACGCGGCAAGCTGTTCCAGAACCTCTCGCGCGAGACCGTCACCATCCGCCATACGCCGGCCGACGTGGCGGTGCCGTACCGGCAGCTAGGCTCCTTCCTGCCCGGCGACGGCGTGGGCGGCGCAGGCGTGCACTGGAACGGGCACCACTGGCGGCCGCTGCCCAGCGACCTGCGCATCCGCAGCACCTACGAGGAGCGCTACGGCAAGAAATTCATCCCTGAAGGCATGACCATCCAGGACTTCGGCGTGAGCTATGAAGAACTGGAGCCGCATTTCGATCAGTTCGAGAAGATCTGCGGCACCTCCGGCAAGGCCGGCAACATCGGCGGCAGGATCCAGCCCGGCGGCAACCCCTTCGAAGGGGCGCGCGCCAACGAATTCCCGTTGCCGCCGCTGGCCTCGGTCAACAGCGCCAGGCTGTTCGAGAAAGCCGCGCGCGAACTCGGCCACCACCCGTTCCCGCAGGCGGCCGCCAATGCCTCGCGTGCGTACACCAACCCGCACGGCGCGCAACTGGGGCCGTGCAACTTCTGCGGCTTCTGCGAGCGCTACGGCTGCTACATGTATTCGAAGGCCTCGCCGCAGACCACGCTGCTGCCGGTGCTGATGAAGCGGCCCAACTTCGAGCTGCGCACCCGCTCGCACGTGCTGCGCGTGAACATGTCGCCCGACGGCAAGCGCGCCACCGGCGTGACCTACGTCGACGCCCAGGGCAACGAGGTCGAGCAGCCGGCCGACCTGGTGGTGCTGTGCGCCTACCAGTTGCACAACGTGCGCCTGCTGCTGCTGTCGAACATCGGCAAGAAGTACGACCCGGCCACGGGAGAAGGCGTGGTGGGGCGCAACTACGCCTACCAGCTCAACGGCGGCGCCAGCCTGTTCTTCGACAAGGAACAGCCGATGAACCCCTTCGTCGGCGCGGGCGCCAGCGGCAGCGTGATCGACGACTTCGACGGCGACAACTTCGACCACGGCCCGCTCGGCTTCGTCGGCGGCGCGACCATCAACTGCATCAACACCGGCGGGCGTCCGATCCAGCAGCTGAGCCTGCCGCCGGGAACGCCCAGCTGGGGCTCGGGCTGGAAGAAGGCCGCCAGGGAGAGCTACCTCTACCAGGCCGGCGTGGGCAGCCAGGGCTCGGTGATGGCCTACCGCGACAACTACCTCGACCTCGACCCGACCTACAAGGACGTGCACGGCCAGCCGCTGCTGCGCATGACCTTCGACTGGAAGGCCAACGACCTCGCGATGACGCAGTTCATCGGCACCAAGGTCGAGCAGATCGCGCGGGCCATGAGCCCCAAGCAGATGAAGATGAACTTCCAGAAGGCCGGCGCGCACTACGACGTGCGCTACTACCAGTCGACCCACAACACCGGCGGCGCGCCGATGGGCACCGACCCGACGACCAGCGCGGTGAACCGCTTCCTGCAGGTGTGGGACGTGCCCAATGTCTTCGTAATGGGCGCGAGCGCCTTCCCGCAGAACTTCGGCTACAACCCGACAGGCATGGTGGGCGCACTGGCCTATTGGGCTGCCAAGGCGATCCGCGAGCAGTACCTGAAGAACCCTGGAGCACTGGCATGAACGCGCGCCGTGTCTGCACAGTGGTGGCGGCCGCCGTGGCCATGCTGTGCGCTGGGGCCTGGGCCGTGGCGCAGAACGCCGATGCGCCTGCGGCGGCCGCCAGCGCCGCCGGGCCGGCCGCAGCGCCCTCCACAACCGCAAGCCCCGCGCCCGCATCGTCCGACCCCGTGCTGGAGCGTGGCCGATACCTCGCGCGCGCCGGCGACTGCGTGAGCTGCCACACCGCGCCGGGCAAGCCCGCCTTCGCCGGCGGCCTGCCGATGAAGACGCCGTTCGGCACCATCGTCTCGACCAACATCACGCCCGACCCCCAAGCGGGCATCGGCGCATACACCGAGGCAGATTTCGCCCGCGCGCTGCGCGAAGGCGTCGCCAGGGACGGCCATCACCTGTACCCGGCCATGCCGTACCCGTCGTTCGCCCGCGTGAATGACGAGGACATGCATGCGCTCTTCACCTTTTTCCGCAACGGCGTGCAGCCCGTCGCGCAGAAGCCGCCGGCCACCGACCTGCCGTGGCCCTTCAGCATGCGCGGACTGATGATCGGCTGGAACTGGATCTACCTCGACAAGGGCGTCTACCAGCCCGACACCGCACGCAGCGCCGAGTGGAACCGCGGCGCCTACCTGGTGCAGGGGCTGGGCCATTGCGGCGACTGCCACACGCCGCGCAGCATGCTCGGCGGCGTGAAGGCGTCCAGCAACGCCAAGGGCGACCTGTTCCTGTCCGGCGCGCTCATCGACGGCTGGTATGCGCAGCCGCTGCGCCACACCGGCCGCCCGACCATGGCGCAGTGGCCGGCGCAAGACATCGTGCAATACCTGCAGACCGGGCGCACCAGCCACACGGCCGCTTTCGGCGCGATGGTCGACGTGGTGCAGAACAGCACGCAGCACCTGTCGACGCAAGACCTGCAGGCGGTGGCCACCTATCTGCAGTCGCTTGGTGCCGAAAGCGGCAAGCCGGGCGTGCCTTCGCCCGCGTCCCTGGTGGCTGCGGCGCCGCAGCATCCGAGCGCGCTCGCACTGCGCAACGGCACGGTCGAGGCCAACAGCGGCGCGATGGTCTACCTCAACAACTGCAACGCCTGCCACCGCTCCGACGGCACGGGCGCGAACAAGACCTTTCCGGCCCTGGCCGGCAACAGCGTGGTGAACGCCAAGGACCCGACTTCGCTGATCCGCCTCGTGCTCGCGGGCTCGGCCATGCCAAGCACCGCGCAGGCGCCGTCGGCCATCGCCATGCCCGACTTCGGCTGGCGGCTGAGCGACGCCGACGTCGCCAGCGTGCTGAGCTTCGCGCGGTCGAGCTGGGGAAACCAGGGCGAAGCCGTGACCGCGGCCCAGGTGGCCAAGGTGCGCGATTCGATCAAGCCGGTGGCGACCGCCGCTGCCAGCGCGCAGCAGCAGAAGTGAAGGCAGCGTGGCGCTCCGGCCTAACGGAGCGCCACGAGATCGCTCTCGTCCTTGAGATCGACCCCGGTCAGCCCGCGCCGCAACGACTCGCGCATCAGCCAAGCCAGCTTGAATGCCGCCGCGTCGTACGGCAGGCCTTCCGGCCGCACGTTCGAGATGCAGTTGCGCTCGGCATCGTGCCGGCCTCGCTTGGGCGCGTGGGTGAGATAGATGCCCAGGCTGTCGGGCGAGCTCAGGCCGGGGCGCTCGCCGATCAGCATGACCGAGAGCGCCGCGCCGAAGAGCTCGCCGATTTCGTCGGCCAGCGCCACCCGCGCCTGGGTGGCGATGACGACCGGGGCGAAGCGGGTGTCGGCCGGCAGTTGGGAGCGCAGTGCGGCCAGCAGCGGCACCGCATGGCGGGCCACGGCGAGCGAGGAGAGGCCGTCGCCGATCACCACGCAGACGTCGCAGCCGTAGCGGCGCCCGGCGAGCAGGCGCGTGGCGTCGTCCTCGTGCAGCTGGCGGCCGAGGTCGGGGCGGCGCAGGTATTCGGTGCGGTCCTCCGCGCGGCTGCGCGCGTGGGCCACCTCCCAGCGCTGTGCGGCGAGGGCGGCGGCCAAGGCATCGACGTCGAGCGCCGCATGGATCGCGTCGCGCGCCATCGCATGCGCCCAGCCGAAGCGCAGCGTCTCGTCGGTCGGCATGCCCGAGCCCGCGCGGCCCAGCGCCAGCCGCGCAGGCGTGGCAGAACGCCATTGCGACCATGGGTTGGGGGTGACTGGCGATTCGTCGCTCATTTGGTCAGTGCGGACAGCCCGCTCATGTCGGCCAGCAGCCGGTTGGAAGAGGAGGGCGAGGGCGGCGCCAGCCTGCCGGCGCCGTCGGTGATCTGCATGCGCTGCAGCCACGCCTCGAATTCGGGCGCGCGCTTCAGGCCCAGCGTGTCTCGCAGGAACAGCGCGTCGTGGAAGGAAGTGCTCTGGTAGTTGAGCATCACGTCGTCGGCGCCCGGAATGCCCATGATGAAGTTGATGCCCGCCGTGCCCAGCAGCACGAGCAGCGTGTCCATGTCGTCCTGGTCGGCCTCGGCGTGGTTGGTATAGCAGACGTCGCAGCCGATGGGCAAGCCCAGCAGCTTGCCGCAGAAGTGGTCTTCCAGCCCCGCGCGGATGATCTGCTTGCCGTCGTACAGGTACTCCGGGCCGATGAAGCCCACCACCGTGTTGATGAGCAGCGGCCTGTATCGCCTCGCCAGCGCATAGGCGCGCGCCTCGCAGGTCTGCTGGTCGACGCCGAAGTTGGCGTTGGCCGAAAGCGCGCTTCCCTGGCCGGTCTCGAAGTACATGACGTTGTCGCCGACCGTTCCGCGCTTGAGCGACTGCGCCGCCGCATGGGCCTCGTCGAGCAGCTCCGGCGTCACGCCGAAGGAAAGGTTCGCCTTCTCGGTGCCCGCGATCGACTGGAACACCAGGTCCACCGGCGCGCCGGCTTCCGCGAGCTTGAGCGTGTTGGTCACGTGCGTGAGCACGCAGCTCTGCGTGGGAATCTCGAAGCGCTGGATGACCTCATCGAGCATGTGCAGCAGCCGGCCGAGCACGGGCATGCTGTCGGAGGCCGGGTTGAGGCCGATCACCGCGTCGCCCGCGCCGTAGAGCAGGCCGTCGAGCGTGGAGGCGGCCACGCCGCGCAGGTCGTCGGTCGGGTGGTTGGGCTGCAAGCGCACCGACAGATGGCCGGGCAGGCCGATGGTGTCGCGAAAGCGCGTGACCACGCTGCACTTCCTGGCGACCGACACCAGGTCCTGGTTGCGCATGAGCTTGGACACGGCCGCGACCATCTCGGGCGTGAGGCCGGGTGCCAGCGCGGTGAGCGCGGCGGTGGTGGCCGCGTCGGACAGCAGCCAGTTGCGGAAGTCGCCGACCGTGAGGTGCGCCACCGGCGCGAAGGCCTGCGCGTCGTGGCTGTCGATGATGAGGCGCGTGATGTTGTCGCTCTCGTACGGAATCAGCGCCTCGGTGAGGAACTGCCGCAGCGGCGTTTCGGCCAGCACGTGCCGCGCGGCCATCCGCTGCTGCGCGGTGGCCGCGCCGATGCCCGCGAGGTAGTCGCCGGAGCGGGCAGGGCTTGCGAAGGCCATGACCTGCCGAAGGTCGTCGAAGGCGAAGACCTGGCCGGCGATGGTGGTGCGATACAGCATCTTCGGTGTTGTGCCCTGGCAGGTTTCAGGAGCTTGTCGTCGACGAGATGCTGTCCTCGTCG
>CAJYQC010000371.1 GCA_913776885.1 uncultured Variovorax sp. | reverse complement strand
GTCCATGTGGATCAGGCCGCGGTAGCGGCCGATGCCGTGCGCGCTGTGGACCACCGGATCGCCCACGTTGAGCTCCGACAGGTCCTTGATGAGTGCCTCGACGTCGCTGACCTGCTCCTGCTTCTTGTTGCGCCGGCGCGTGGTGGGCGCAGTCGCGAAGAGCTCGGTCTCGGTGACGAAGTCGATGGCCTGTTCGCGCCACGCGAAGCCAGAGGCCAGCGCGGCCGTGGCGATGCCGATCTTCTCGTCGCCGGAGGCCTCGAACTCGGCCAGCGAATCGAAGGCCGGCGGGTTCACGCCGCTGGCGCGCAGGAAGTCGAGCAGGCTCTCGCGGCGGCCTTCGCTTTCGGCGATCAGCAGCACGCGGTGCGGCGTCTTCGCGATGTGGGCCTTCAGGCCGACCAGCGGATCCTCGGCGCCGCGAACCACGGCGAAGGGCGGCAGCCGGTCGAATTCGGCGTAGGGCGCATCGGCGGCGACGTCGCCCCGGATCGCCAGCTGCGCATGCGGCTTCGCGCGCTGGTAGAACTGCTCGGCGTTCAGGAACAGCGCCTCGGGCGGCAGGGCGGGGCGCTCGGGGTCGCCGCGCACGAGGCGGTAGCGCTCGTTGGTGTCCTGCCAGAAATGCTGGAAGGCGGGTTCGAGGTCGCCGTGCAGCACCACGGTGGCGTCCGGCCCCAGGTAGTCGAACACGGTGGCCGTCTCGTCGAAGAACAGCGGCAGGTAGTACTCGATGCCGGCGGTGGCCACGCCGTTGCCCATGTCCTTGTAGATGCGGCTCTTGGTCGGGTCGCCTTCGAGCAGTTCGCGCCAGCGGCTGCGGAAGCGCCCGCGCGCGTCGTCGTCCATCGGGAACTCGCGCCCCGGGAGCAGCCGCACCTCGGGCACGGGGTATAGGCTGCGCTGGGTGTCGGGGTCGAAGGTGCGGATGGTGTCGATCTCGTCGTCGAACAGGTCGACGCGGAAGGGCACCAGCGACCCCATGGGAAACAGGTCGATCAGGCCGCCGCGCACCGCGTATTCGCCCGGGCTCACCACCTGGGTCACGTGGGTGTAGCCGGCCAGCGTGAGCTGGGCCTTGAGCTTCGATTCCTCCAGCTTCTGCTTGGCCTTGAAGTGGAAGGTGTAGCCGGCCAGGAAGGACGGCGGTGCCAGCCGGTAGAGCGCGGTGGTGGCGGGCACCAGCACCACGTCGGCCTCTTTCTGGCTGATGCGCCAGAGGGTGGCCAGGCGCTCGCTGATCAGGTCCTGGTGGGGCGAGAAGCTGTCGTAGGGCAGCGTCTCCCAATCGGGGAAAAGGGCACAGCGCAGGTCGGGCGCGAAGAAGGCGATCTCGTCGATCAGGCGCTGTGCGTCGTTGGCGTCGGCCGTGAACATCGCGGTGGCGCGCCCGGCGGCCTTCTCACGCATGGCCAGTTGCGCCAGCAGCAAGGCATCTGCCGACAGGGGAGGACGCGGCAGCGTGAATCGCTTGCCCGCCGTGAGGTGGGGGAGGTCCATGGAACGCTTGGT
The DNA here is from genome assembly GCA_913776885.1 of uncultured Variovorax sp. Taxonomy (GTDB): domain Bacteria; phylum Pseudomonadota; class Gammaproteobacteria; order Burkholderiales; family Burkholderiaceae_C; genus Variovorax. The sequence continues at coordinate 1,222 of CAJYQC010000371.1, read as the reverse complement.
GGAAATGCACAACACCCCGCGCCGGCTGGCGAGGGGTGTGCGTGGCCGGCAATTCTAGAATGGCGGCCCTTTATCCGCTTGTCGGCCACGGCCGACGAAGGGCCCCATGTCCTCTTCCCGACTCTTCGTGCTGATCCCGTGTGCCGGCTCCGGCCATCGTGCGGGGCATGCGCAGCCCAAGCAGTACCGGCGCCTGGCCGGGCTGCCGATGGTCGCCCACACGCTGGAGGCCTTCCGCGCACTCGCTGGGCGCTTCGCGGGGCTGGCGCTGGTGGTGTCGCCGGACGACCGCGACGTGGATGCGGCGCTGCCGCGCTTCCCCTCCGACGAGGAATACCTGCTGCGCGTGGGCGGCGTGACCCGCGCCGCCACCGTTCGCAACGGCCTGGTGGCGCTGCGCCAGAAGGGCGCCGGCGCACAAGACTGGGTGCTGGTGCACGATGCGGCACGCTGCCTGGTCACCTCCAGCCAGATCGAGGCGCTGATCGCCGCCTGTGAACACGATGCCGTCGGGGGCCTGCTGGCGCAGCGCCTGGCCGACACGCTGAAATCGTCCACCCCCGAAAGCCGCGTCGCCCAGACACTGCCGCGCGCCGACAAGTGGCTGGCGCAGACCCCGCAGATGTTCCGCATCGGCATGCTGCTCGATGCGCTGGAGCGCGCGGGCGACGCCGTCACCGACGAGGCCAGCGCCATCGAGGCGGTCGGGCTGTCGCCGCTGCTGGTGCCCGGAAGCGCCCAGAACTTCAAGGTGACCTTTCCCGAAGACTTCGCCCTGGCCGAGGCCGTGCTGCTGGGCCGCAGGAAGGAGCTGGCATGAGCGCCGCAGCTTTCAACATCCGCATCGGCGAAGGCTGGGACGTGCACCAGTTGGTGGCGGGGCGCAAGCTGATCCTGGGCGGCATCGAGGTGCCGCACACCACCGGGCTGCTGGGTCATTCGGATGCCGACGTGCTCCTGCACGCCATCACAGACGCGCTGCTGGGCGGCGCGGGGCTCGGCGACATCGGCCGGCATTTTCCGGACACCGATCCGCAGTTCCGAGGCGCCGATTCCACCGTGCTGCTGGCCGAGGCGGCGCGCCGGGTGCGTGCCGAGGGATGGCAGATCGGCAACGTCGACAGCACGGTGATCGCGCAGGCGCCCAAGCTCGCGCCGCACATTCCGCTGATGTGCCAGCGCATCGCCGACACGTTGGGCGTGGCGCTGGAGCAGGTGAACG
>CAJYQC010000370.1 GCA_913776885.1 uncultured Variovorax sp. | reverse complement strand
GTCAGTTTCTTTCCTGTCTTTCTCCCTCCCCCGCTGGGGGAGGGAGAAAGACAGGAAAGAAACTGACCATGGGCTTTTTCCTCGAAACCCTCTTCGGCGGCCTGATGGTCGGCATGCTCTATTCGCTGATCGCCATCGGCTTCGTGCTGATCTACAAGGCCTCCGGCGTCTTCAACTTCGCGCAGGGCGCGATGGTGCTGTTCGCAGCGCTGGCGATGGCGCGCTTCGCCGAGTGGTTCCCGCAGTGGTTCGGCTTCCAGAACCAGATCCTCGCCAACATCCTGGCTTTCGTCGCGGCCATGGCGGTGATGGTGGTCGTGGCATGGCTCATCGAGCGGCTCGCGCTGAGCAAGCTGGTGAACCAGGAAGGCATCACGCTGCTGATGGCAACGCTGGGCATCGCCTACTTCCTCGACGGCATGGGCCAGACCATCTTCGGCAACGACATCTACAAGATCGACGTCGGCATGCCCAAGGAGCCGCTGATGGTGCTGGAAAGCACCTTTCAGGGCGGCCTGCTGCTGAGCCAGGAAGACCTGATCGCCGCGCTGGTGGCGGCGGGCCTGGTGGTGGTGCTGGCCATCTTCTTCCAGAAGACCGCCACCGGCCGGGCCCTGCGCGCGGTGGCCGACGACCATCAGGCCGCGCAGTCCATCGGCATTCCGCTCAAGCGCATCTGGGTGATCGTGTGGTCGGTGGCCGGCTTCTCGGCGCTGGTGGCCGGGATCATCTGGGGTTCCAAGCTGGGCGTGCAGTTCTCGCTCTCGCTGGTAGCGCTGAAGGCGCTGCCGGTGGTGATCCTGGGCGGGCTCACTTCCATTCCGGGCGCCATCATCGGCGGCCTGCTCATCGGCGTGGGCGAGAAGCTCTCCGAGATCTATCTCGGTCCGATGTTCGGCGGCGGCATCGAGATCTGGTTCGCCTACGTGCTGGCGCTGGTGTTCCTGCTGGTACGTCCGCAGGGCCTCTTCGGCGAAAAGATCATCGATCGGGTGTGAGATGAAGAACTTCGAATACGGACAGCCGAACGCAGAAGAAATACAAAAGTTGCGCAGAGGTCGCAGAAGAAAACCTCAAGATTTTCTGCATTCCTTCTGCGACCTCTGCGAAACCTTCGCGACCTCTGCGTTCGGCTGTCCGATCCCGCATTCGACCTACTGACATGTTCTACAGAGAAAACGGCCAATTCAAGTCGAGCTACCGCGCCGACCAGCAGATCTTTCCGATCGCGCAGGACCGCTTCGCGATCCTGGCGCTGCTCGTCGTGGCCTTCGTGGTCGTGCCGCTGGGCGTGTCGGACTACTGGATGCGCGCGATCCTCACGCCCTTCCTCATTCTTTCGCTCGCTGCCCTGGGGCTGAACATCCTGGTGGGCTACTGCGGGCAGATCTCGCTGGGCACGGGTGCCTTCATGGCGGTGGGTGCGTACGCGGCCTACAACTTCCAGGTGCGCATCGAGGGCATGCCGCTCATCGCGTCGCTGCTGCTGGGCGGGCTGTGCGCCACGGTGATCGGCGTGCTGTTCGGCATTCCGAGCCTGCGCATCAAGGGGCTGTACCTGGCCGTGGCCACGCTGGCGGCACAGTTCTTCACCGACTGGGCCTTCCTGCGCATCCAGTGGTTCACCAACAATTCTTCTTCCGGCTCGGTGAGCGTGGCGGGGCTCAACGTGTTCGGCTTTCCGATCGAGTCGCCGGCGCAGAAGTACCTCTTCTGCCTGATCTTCGTGTCGGTGTTCGCGCTGCTGGCCAAGAACCTGGTGCGCAGCGCCATCGGCCGCGAATGGATGGCAATGCGCGACATGGACGTGGCGGCAGCGGTGATCGGAATCCGCCCGGTGTACGCCAAGCTCACGGCCTTCGCGGTGAGCAGCTTCATCGTCGGCGTGGCCGGCGCGCTGTGGGGCTTCGTGCACCTGGGCGCGTGGGAGCCGGCAGCGTTCAGCATCGACCGCTCGTTCCAGCTGCTGTTCATGGTGATCATCGGCGGGCTGGGTTCGATCATGGGCTGCTTCTTCGGCGCCGCCTTCATCGTGCTGCTGCCGCTGCTGCTCAACCAGCTGCCGGGCTGGCTGGGCTTCTCGATTTCCACCGCGCTGGCCTCGCACCTGGAGACCATGATCTTCGGCGCGCTGATCGTGTTCTTCCTGATCGTCGAGCCGCACGGCCTGGCGCGGCTGTGGTCCACGGCCAAGGAGAAGCTGCGGCTGTGGCCCTTCCCGCATTGATTGACGAGTTCCCGTTCGTAGAAAACCCGGCACCGAGGTGCCCACAAAGGAGACAGGCATGAAACTGAAATCGCTCGCTCTGACCGCCGCCCTGGTGGCCGGCACGCTCGGCGCCGCGCTCGCGCCATCCGTGGCCGGCGCGCAGGCCAAGGAGCAGTTCTTCCCGCTGCTGGTGTACCGCACCGGCCCCTACGCGCCCAACGGCACGCCCTGGGCCAACGGCAAGCAGGACTACATCAAGCTGGTCAATGCCAATGGCGGCATCAACGGCGTGAAGATCGCGTACGAGGAGTGCGAGACCGGCTACGCCACCGACAAGGGCGTGGAGTGCTACGAGCGCCTGAAGGGCCGCCCGGGCGTGGCGCTGTTCGACCCGCAGGCCACCGGCATCACCTTCGCGCTGACCGACAAGGTGCCCACCGACAAGATCCCGCTGATCACGCTGGGCTACGGCCTGGCCGCCTCGCAGGACGGCGGCGTCTTCAAGTGGAACTTCCCGCTGATGGGCTCCTACTGGACCGCGGCCGACATCCTGATCCAGCACATCGGGAAGAAGGAAGGCGGCATGGACAAGCTCAAGGGCAAGAAGATCGCCCTCGTCTACCACGACTCGCCATTCGGCAAGGAACCGATTCCGCTGCTGCAGGAGCGCGCCAAGCAGAACGGCTTCGAGCTCTCGCTGATCCCGGTGACCGCGCCCGGCGTGGAGCAGAAGTCGGCGTGGCTGCAGGTGCGCCAGCAGCGCCCCGACTTCGTGCTGCTGTGGGGCTGGGGCGTGATGAACTCCACCGCACTGAAGGAGGCCGTGGCCACCGGCTACCCGCGCGACAAGATGTATGGCGTGTGGTGGGCCGGCGCCGAGCCCGACGTGAAGGACGTGGGCGCCAACGCCAAGGGCTACCACGCGCTGGCGCTGAACACCTCGGGCACCGAGCCCAAGGTGATCCAGGACATCCTCAAGCAGGTGCACGACAAGGGCCAGGGCACGGGTCCGAAGGAAGAAGTGGGCTCGGTGCTCTACACGCGCGGCGTGATCATCCAGATGCTGACCATCGAGGCCGTGAAGCGCGCGCAGGAGCGCTTCGGCAAGGGCAAGGTCATGACCGGCGAGCAGGTGCGCTGGGGCATGGAGAACCTCGCGCTCGACCAGAAGAAGCTCGACGCGCTGGGCTTCTCCGGCGTGATGCGTCCGCTGAGCACCTCCTGCCAGGACCACATGGGCTCGACCTGGGCGCGCGTGCACACCTGGGACGGCGCGAAGTGGGGCGACATGTCCGACTGGTACCAGGCCGACGAGCAGATCATCAAGCCGATGGCGAAGGCGGCTGCCGACAAGTACGCGGGCGAGAAGAAGCTCACGCGCCGCGAATCGGCGGATTGCCAGTCTTGAGCTGACCCCCAAGTCTTCGCGCACTTCGTGTCGCTTCGCCAACCCCCTGGCAGGGGGCAACACCTGCGGCCCGGCAAAGCCGGTTCCGCGGTGTTCCCCGAAAGGAGGTGGGCCAAGCGGGCATCCGAAAGAACGGCATCGCGTCGGTTCTTTCGAATGCTTCGGACCACACCATGAGCGAATCCAACATCCTCCTCAACGTCAACGGCATCGAGGTCATCTACAACCACGTGATCCTGGTGCTCAAGGGCGTGTCGCTGACGGTGCGCGACGGCGGCATCGTGGCGCTGCTCGGCGGCAACGGCGCGGGCAAGACGACCACGCTGCGCGCGGTGAGCAACCTGCTGGCCGGCGAACGCGGCGCGGTCACCAAGGGCACCATAGAGCTGCGCGGCGAGCGCATCGAGGCGCTGTCGCCGGCCGAGCTGGTCAAGCGCGGGCTGATCCAGGTGATGGAAGGCCGTCACTGCTTCGCTCATCTGACGATCGAAGAGAACCTGATGACCGGCGCCTACACGCGCACCGACGGCAAGGCCGCGGTGCAGCAGACACTGGAGAAGGTCTACGCGTACTTCCCGCGCCTGAAGACGCGCCGCAGCTCGCAGGCGGCCTACACATCGGGCGGCGAGCAGCAGATGTGCGCCATCGGCCGCGCGCTGATGGCCAACCCGACCATGGTGCTGCTGGACGAACCCTCGATGGGCCTGGCGCCGCAGATCGTGGAGGAAGTGTTCGAGATCGTGAAGGACCTCAACGCCAAGGAGCGCGTGACCTTCCTGCTGGCCGAGCAGAACACCAACATGGCGCTGCGCTACGCCGACTACGGCTACATCCTGGAGAACGGCCGCATCGTGATGGACGGCGAGGCGAAGAGCCTGCGCGAGAACGAGGACGTGAAGGAGTTCTACCTCGGCGTCGGCGGCGCGGACCGCAAGAGCTTCCGCGACGTGAAGAGCTACAAGCGGCGCAAGAGGTGGCTGGCTTGACTGCTTCGACGTTTTCGCCGCGTTGCCGTTCGGGGCGCGATCACGCCGACAGCGTGTCTCGTGCACAGGGTACCGGGTGCTCCCCGCAGCGAAATAAAGGAGGAGGCCGCAGGCCGGGGGTCATTCGCGCAAGGGAGTACCCGGTGGCCTGTGCACGCACCCTGAACACATCAGTGTGGTTGAAAAACCGAATTGCAAGACAAAGGGTACGGACATGACCGACCACTACGACAAGCTCGAGATCCGGGACCCCGCCGAACGCGAACGCGACCTGCTGGCCGCGCTGCCGAAGCAGATCGCGCAGGCCCAGACCGCGGCCCCCGCCTTCGCGAAGATCCTCGACGGCGTGAAGCCCGGCGACGTCACCACGCGCGAGGCGCTTGCGAAACTACCGGTCACGCGCAAATCGGAATTGCTCGAACTGCAGAAGGCTCGCCGTGCGGACGATCCGTTCGGCGGCTTCTCGTCGATCGTGCGCGGCGCGCGAATGCCGCGGGTGTTCGCGAGCCCCGGCACCATCTACGAGCCCGAAGGCGAGGCACGCGACTACTGGCGCACTGCGCGTGCACTGCATGCGGCAGGCTTCAGAAGCGGCGAACTCATCCACAACAGCTTCAGCTACCACATGACGCCCGCGGGCTCCATCATGGAAAGCGGCGCGCACGCCATGGGCTGCACCGTGTTCGCAGGTGGCACCGGCCAGACCGAGCAGCAGCTAGAGGCGATGGTGGACCTCAGGCCCGAGGGCTATGCGGGCACGCCGAGCTTCCTGAAGATCCTGCTGGAGAAGGCCGAGGAGAAGAACCTGAAGCTGCCCTCGCTGACCAAGGCGCTGGTCTCGGGCGAAGCCTTTCCGCCGAGCCTGCACGACTGGATCGCGGCGCGCGGCGTGAAGGGCACGCAGTGCTACGCCACCGCCGACCTGGGCCTCATCGCCTACGAGACCAGCGCGCGCGAGGGGCTGGTGCTCGACGAAGGCGTGCTGGTGGAGATCGTGCGCCCCGGCACCGGCGACCCGGTGCCCGACGGCGAAGTCGGCGAGATCGTCGTCACCACCTTCAACCCCGACTACCCGCTGGTGCGCTTCGGCACCGGCGATCTTTCCGCCGTGCTCGCGGGCACCTGCCCCACGGGCCGCACCAACAAGCGCATCAAGGGCTGGATGGGCCGTGCCGACCAGACCACCAAGGTGCGCGGCATGTTCGTGCACCCGTCTCAGGTGGCGGAGATCGCGCGGCGCTTTCCCGAGGTGCAGCGCGCACGGCTGGTCGTTTCGGGGGAGACGGGCGACGACAGGATGACCCTGCAGCTCCAATGCGCGGAGGCGGCTTCTGAAGGACTCGAAGCGCGCGTGGGCGATGCGATCCGCGAGGTGACCAAGCTGCGCGGCGAGGTCGTCGTGGTGGGCGCGGGCTCGCTGCCCAACGACGGCAAGGTGATCGAGGACGCGCGCAGCTACAAGTAGCGGCGGTACAGCCCGCGCGTGATGGCGCGCGTCAGCAGCACGGTGCACAGGATGTAGAGCAGCACGAGCATCAGCGCGAAGCCGATGAGACTGCCCGGGCTGCTGTTGAAGCCGTGCAGCGAGAACGCCACCGACAGCCAGGCGAGCCCGGCCGCGATGCACAGCAGCTGCACCAGCACGAACGCGAGCACGGATGCGCCCATGGCCCTGAACGGCCGCACCCGCGAAACGATGGGCGCGGCGCCCATCCATGTGCCCCAGAACGCCATCCCGAAAGCCGCGAGCGGTGGCACCACCCAGGCGACCAGCAGCTGCGCAGCGTTCATGTCCTGGGCGACGGAACTCCATCGGCTCATCACCGCGCCGCTCCACATCTGCAGCGATGCGAAGACGCTGGCCGCCACCAGCGCCACCGCGCGGCGCGGGGGTGCCCAGTGGATCGCTTCATCGCCGTGCGCACCGGTGGATCCCTCGGTTTCGGCACGAGCGCCCCTGAGCGCGATCCATGCCGAGAGCCATATGCCCAGCACGAGCACGATCAGCTGGGCCACCGACTGCAGGAACACGAACACAGGCATCGCGGCGCTCATCGAGGTGAAGCCGAGCGACTCATGGAAGCGACCGCCCGGCATGAAGAGCAGCTGCAGGTCGTACAGCAGCGGGCTCAGCGCGTAGGCGTTCAGCAGCTGCACCACGACGTAGGCCGCGGCGTAGCGCAGGCGCGGCTGCGGCAGCCTCGCCACGCTGCCGGCGCCGCGCCTTTCCAGCGCATTGCGCCCGTGGCACCACGCGATCGCGGCCGAGAGCACCCAGCCCATCGCGATGCTGCAGACCATCGGGATCCACACGCCGGGCAGCGCATAGGCACTGCGCAGCTGCTGCGAATCGGGCGAGTCGGGCAGGAGCCGCGCGGCCATGCTGACAAACAGCATCACGGCACTGATGACCACGGTGATGAGCGCGAGATCGCGCGGCAGGCGCAGCGCCTGCGACTGAAGGGAAGTCGCCGTCATGGAAGAAATACTTTCACCTTTCACGATGCAGGGCGCGGGTGTAGACCTGTGCCCTGCGGGAAAGGCGAGCGTATCGGATGCACGCGCACGCTCCCTGTAGGTTCAGTGCGCGAGTGCGGCTGAGTGCAGCTTTTCAGACTGCTTTCGACTCCCACAGCGCGGGAGCGGAGCCGACCGACTGCGGGAGGGTCTGCCGCCCCTTCCCTTCTTCACCTGGTCGATCGGCAGGTGGCAGAACTCAATGCGCCGCCGATTCCCGCGCCTGCTCGAAGAGCTTCGTCATCTCGCGATTGAAGGCGGGAATGTCGTCGGGCTTGCGGCTGGTGACCAGGCCGCGGTCGACCACCACCTCGGCATCGCTCCATTGCGCGCCGGCGTTCTGCAAGTCGGCATGCAGCGAGGGCCACGAGGTCATCTTGCGGCCCTCGACGCCGCCAGCGTCGATGAGCGTCCAGGGGCCATGGCAGATGGCCGCGATGGGCTTGCCGGCCTCCACGAAGGCGCGCACGAACGCGACCGCCTTCTCGTCGATGCGCAGCGTATCGGGGTTCACGACACCGCCCGGCAGCAGCAGCGCGTCGAAGTCGTCGGGGTTGGCGATCTTCAGCGGCACGTCGACCGGAAAGCTGTCGGCCGGGTCATGATGGTTCCAGCCGCGCACGCTGCCCCCCTGGACCGGCGAGACGATGCGCGTGCGCGCACCGGCGTTGTCGAGCGCCTTTCGCGGCTCGGTCGTCTCGACCTGCTCGAAGCCGTCGGACACGAGAATGGCGACCTTCATTCCCTCGAGCGTGGATGACGTTGCATTGATGTCGGGCATGGGTGAAAACTCCTTGAGGCTCGTTGCTGAAAGCTTTCCACCCTAGGCCCTGCAAGCACCCGCCGCATCGTCCGGCGCCGGCTCTGCCTGTCGGACAGTTCGACGGCCTGCAAACTTCACTTACCTGTGGTGCGCATGCCTGCTGCCCGTCACGTGTCGAGCCCCGCGAGGCACACGTACTTCACCTCCAGGAAATCGTCGAGCCCGTACTTCGAGCCCTCGCGGCCGAGCCCCGATTGCTTCACGCCGCCGAAGGGCGCCTCCGCGGTGGACACCAGCCCGGTGTTCACACCCACGATGCCCGACTCCAGGGCCTCGGCCACGCGCATGATGCGGCCGATGTCGCGCGCGTAGAAGTAAGAAGCCAGGCCGAACTCGGTGTCGTTCGCGGCGGCGATGGCTTCTTCCTCGGTGTCGAAGGCGAAGATCGGTGCGAGCGGGCCGAAGGTCTCCTCGCGCGCGAAGAGCATGCCCGCGGTGGCGCCGCCGATCACGGTGGGTTCGTAGAAGAGCCCGCCCAGCGCATGGCGCTTGCCGCCGGTGAGCACCTTGCCGCCCTTGGCCACTGCATCGGCCACGTGCTCCTCGATCTTCTCGACGGCCTTGGCGTCGATCAGCGGACCCTGCGTGACGCCGGGCGCGGTTCCCTCGCCCACCTTCAGCGCTTCGACCTTCGCCACCAGCTTGCGCGTGAAGGCGTCGAGCACGCCGCGCTGCACGTAGATGCGGTTGGCGCATACGCAGGTCTGGCCGGTGTTGCGGTACTTGGAGACCATCGCGCCCTCGACGGCCGCGTCCACGTCGGCGTCGTCGAACACGATGAAGGGCGCGTTGCCGCCGAGCTCGAGCGACAGCTTCTTGATGGTGTCGGCCGACTGCTTCATCAGCGTGCGGCCCACCTCGGTGGAGCCGGTGAAGGTGAGCTTGCGCACGACCGGGTTGCGCGTCATCTCGCCGCCAATCTTGCCGGCCGAGCCGGTGAGCACCGACAGCAGCCCCTTGGGCACGCCCGCGCGCTCGGCCAGCTCCGCAAAGGCCAGCGCGGAGAAGGGCGTCTGCGTGGCGGGCTTCACCACCATCGCGCAGCCGGCTGCGAGCGCGGGCCCGGCCTTGCGCGTGAGCATGGCGGCGGGAAAGTTCCACGGCGTGATGGCGGCCGTCACGCCCACGGGCTGCTTGAGCGCGAGGATGCGGCGGTCGGCCTGCGGCGCGGGAATGGTGTCGCCGTACACGCGGCGCGCCTCCTCGGCGAACCATTCGATGAAGGAAGCGGCGTACGCGATCTCGCCGCGGCTCTCGGCCATGGGCTTGCCCTGCTCGGTGGTCATGATGAGCGCGAGGTCGTCCACGTTGGCGAGCATCAGGTCGTTGAGCCTTCGCAGAACCGCCGAGCGCTCCTTCGCGGGCAGCTTCGCCCACGCACGCTGGGCGACCTCGGCGGCGGCGATGGCGCGTGCGGTTTCCTCGGCGCCGCACATCGGCACGGTGCCGATCTGCTCGCCATTGGCGGGGTTGGTGACGGCCACGGTCTCGCCGCTGTCGGCGTCGGCCCAGGCGCCTGCGATGTAGGCCTGCTGGCGCAGCAGGGCCGGGTCTTTGAGCTGGATGGTCTGCATCGGTGAGGGTCTCCTGGCGTTCGTGCGAACTGAAGTTGGGGTGGATGAATGGACCTGGAAGGCCCGGCGTGTCGACGCCCGCAGGACGAGCGGACCACGCCGGCCGCATTGCCGCAAGCATGCCGCCGCAAACCCGCGTGCCAGGCCGGGGTTTGGCAGCTCCTCCGAGCGCCCCGACAAGGTGCGCATGACGGCCAAAGGCTAAGGGCTATTCGCTATAGGTCAGCCCCTGGTCAGCCCTTAAGATCGCGGCGTTTTCAATCCCCCCCTTTTCCGGAGACGACATGAAGAAACTGTTCGCCCTCGCGGCGATTGCCGCCGCGGCCGTCGGTGCACACGCCCAGGATTTCCCTGCCGGCAAGACCGTGACGCTGGTGGTGCCGTTCGCCGCCGGCGGCCCTACCGACCGTGTCGCCCGCGACCTGGCAGAGGCCATGCAGAAGACGCTGGGCACCACCATCGTGGTGGACAACACCGCCGGCGCGGGCAGTTCCATCGGCACCGCCAAGGTGGCGCGCGCCAACCCCGACGGCTACACGCTGCTGCTCAACCACATCGGCATGTCGACCATGCCGGCGCTCTATCGCAAGCTGCCCTTCAACGTCGAGACCGACTTCGAATACCTGGGCATGGTCAACGAAGTGCCGATGACGCTGATCGGCAAGCCCGGCCTGCCGGCCAACAACTACAAGGAGCTGACGACCTGGATCGCTGCCAACAAGGGCAAGATCAATCTGGGCAACGCCGGCCTGGGCGCCGCGTCGCACCTGTGCGGCCTGCTGTTCCAGAGCGCGCTGAAGGTCGAGATGACGCCGGTTCCCTACAAGGGCACCGCACCGGCCATCGCCGACCTGCTGGGCGGCCAGATCGACCTGCTGTGCGACCAGACCACCAACACCTCCTCGCAGATCGGGGCCAAGAAGGTCAAGGCCTATGCCGTGACCACGAGCAAGCGCCTGACCACGCCCGCGCTGAAAGATCTGCCCACGCTGGACGAGTCGGGCCTCAAGGGCTTCGAAGTGACGATCTGGCACGGCGTGTACGCGCCCAAGGGCACGCCCGCACCGGTGCTGAAGAAGCTCAACGAAGCCATCAAGGCCGCCATGAAGGACCCTGGCTTCATCCAGCGTGAAGAAGCGCTGGGCGCGGTGATCACCACCGACAAGCGCACCGAGCCGGCCGAACACAAGAAGTTCGTCTCGTCGGAAATCGCGAAGTGGGGCCCGATCATCAAGGCTGCCGGCGTGTACGCCGATTGACCTGGTTCTCCCCCAGGCTGCGCGCACTTCGTGTCGCTTCGCCAACCCCCTTCCGGGGGCACACCTGAGGCCCGGCAGAGCCGGTTCCTCGGTGTTCCTGGAATTGAATGCTTGGAGCCGCTGTCTTTTGGGATGGCGGCTTCTTTTTTTTTCTGCTTCTTACTTCGGGCGGATGGCGTCGGCGGTTCCCTGGATGAAGGCCTTGATGCTTTCGATGTCGTCGTTGGAGAGCTTGCCGGTGAAGTCGGGCATGCCGCGTGACATGGCCGGGCCCTTGAGGACGAACTTGTCGAGGTTCTCGATGTAGGCGGGGTCCATGTAGCCGAGGTTGGGGATGTTGCCGCCGCGGTCGACGCCCGGCACGCCGTGGCAGAAGACGCAGTTGCTCACGTAGAGCATGGTGCCGGCCTGGACCTTGGCGGGGTCGTACTTCACGCCCTGCACGAGCTTGTCCATGCGGTACTGCACGAAGTCGGGCATCTTGGCCGTGCCGCCGACCGCGAAGGTGTAGACGGTGCCCGGACCCTGCCGCTCGGTGGCGCGCTGCGCGAGGCCGTAGACGCCGCCCCAGCCCACCGCGACCGACACGTACTGCTTGCCGTCGACCATGTACGTCGATGGGGCGGCCACCACGCCGGTGCCGGTGGGTGTCTCCCAGAGCTTCTCTCCGGTCTTCGCGTTGTAGGCCAGCAGGCGCCCGTCGGCCGTGCCCTGGAACACGAGGTTGCCGGCGGTGGTGAGGGTGCCGCCGTTCCAGGGCGATGCGTAGTCCACGCCCCAGGCTTCTTTCTGCGCCACCGGGTCCCAGGCCACGAGGCGGCCGAATGGCTTGCTCTTGGGCGGCTCGGCGTTGGCGAACTTGCCCAGGTTCCAGCCCAGGCCCGAATGGGGGCGGCCCGGCGCGTTCTCGTCGAACTTCCAGTCCTTGTCGTCCATGAGGTTGATCGGCACGTGCTGTGCGGGCAGGTAGGCGAAGCCGGTCTGCGGGTTGAACGACATCGGGTGCCAGTTGTGCGCGCCGAACGGACCGGGAATGGCGTCGTAGGGCTTGGTTCCGTCGCGCGCGGAGGCGATCTCGATAGGGCGGCCGTTCTTGTCGTAGCCGGTGGCCCAGTTGACCTCGACGAAGTTCTTCGCCGAGATGAACTTGCCGTTGGTGCGGTCGATGACGAAGAAGAAGCCGTTCTTCGGCGCGTGCAGCAGCACCTTGCGCTGCTTGCCGCCGATCCTCACGTTGGCCAGGATCATCGACTGCGTGGAGGTGTAGTCCCAGTTGTCGCCGGGCGTCTCCTGGTAGTGCCACACGTACTAGCCGGTGTCGGGATCGAGCGCCACCACCGAGCCCAGGTAGAGGTTGTCGCCGCCCTTGGGGCTGCGCGCCTTGTGCGACCAGGGCGAGCCGTTGCCGGTGCCCACGTACATCAGGTTGAGCTCGGGGTCGAAGGCGAAGCTGTCCCAGGCGGTGCCGCCGCCGCCGGCCTCCCAGTACTTGCCGCTGGGGTCCCAGGTCTTGGCGGCACGCGCCATCGACTCGTCTTCGAAGGGCTTGCTCGGGTTGCCCGGCACCACGAACCAGCGCCACTTCTGGTCGCCGGTCTTCGCGTCGTAGGCGGTGACGAAGCCGCGCACGCCGTACTCGGCACCGCCGTTGCCGATGATGACCTTGCCCTTGAACACGCGCGGCGCGCCGGTGATGGTGTAGCTGCCCTTCTGGCCCTCGATGGTGTTCTTCTCCCAGACCTTCTGGCCGGTGGCGGCATCGAGCGCGATGAGCCGCCCGTCGTAGGCCGCCACGTAGACCTTGCCTTCGTAGATGGCGACGCCGCGGTTCACCACGTCGCAGCAGCCCCTGAAGCCCTTGGACTTGTCGACCTGCGGATCGAAGGTCCACAACCGCTGGCCGGTGCGCGTGTCGACGGCATGCACCACGCTCCAGGACGCGGTGATGTACATGATGCCGTCGACCACCAGCGGCGTGGCTTCGACGCCGCGCGTGGACTCGAGGTTGTACGACCAGACCAGCCCCAGGTCCTTCACGTTGCTGGCGTTCACCTGGTCGAGCTGGCTGAAGCGCGATTCCGAATAGTCCAGGCCCACGCTGGGCCAGTCGGGCGTCTTCTTCTGCGCGGCGTTGGCGCGGATGAATGCGCCGTCCACGCGTTGGGTCGCGGCGGCGGCGCGGTCCTGTGCGTTGTTCTGGGCCGCGGCGGTGTTCGTCGCGCCCAGGCACAGCAAGGCGCCGGCGAGCACGAGCAGCCTGGAGTGTGTTCTTTTCATCGCAGGTCTCCTTTGTGCGCCAAGAATCGTCGGGACGGGCCGCGCGTTCATCTTCGGGATTTCCCCAGTCCGGCGCTGTTCCATTGCGGAACACATTCGACGCCGGTGTGAATCCTGAAACGGGAGGCAGCGAACCCATGGCCCTCGACAGAAGCCTTGCTGGAGGCCGCGATGCAGGCATCGGCACGCCCGATGCCCCGCGCCAGCTCTTCGCCAGCACGCCCGCGCAGCGCGTGGCGCTCGCGCGGCAGCAGTTCTTCGAGGAGGGCGTGCGGCCCTCGGGGCTGGTGGGCGAGGCGGTGATCCAGTCGTGGATGCGCTGCAGCCGCACCCACGCCGACCGCCAGCGCATCGTGCCCTTCGACCCGGTCACGCCGAGCCGGCTGCATGCCACGCTCGCGCGCAACCGCCAGCTGCTCGAAGCAGCGCGCCAGGAGCTGGGGCAGATGGAGCACGCGCTCGCAGGCACCGACTGCCGCGTCATCCTCACCGACCGCGAGGGCGTGGTGGTGCACGTCACGCAGCAGCCGGCCGCGGCGCACCAGCCGGTGCTGCGCAAGACGGCGCGCGTGGGCGTGAACATCGCCGAGCACATCGTCGGCACCACGGCACCGGGCATCGTCGCGAGCACCGGCCAGGCCTGCACGGTGGACGGCGCCGAGCACTACTTCGACCTGCTGTGCCACATGCAATGCGCCGCCGCGCCGATCCGCGACGTGACGGGCCGGCTGGCGGGCGTGCTCGATCTCACGGTGGAGGAGCGGCGCTTCGGCTTCGACGCGGCAGCGATGGTGGCGCTGTACGCCACCACCATCGAGAACAGGCTGCTGCAGGCGCAGTCGCGCGACCACCTGATCCTGCGCTTCCAGGCCAGCCCGACGCTGCTGGGCACGCCGCTCGAAGCGCTGGCCGGCATCGCGCCCGACGGCACCATCGCCTGGCTCAACAACGCCGGCGCGCGGCTGCTGGGGCGGCTGCCCGAGGCGGCGGACGAGCGCGACGTGGAGTTCCTGCTGGGCCACGACCTCGCGAGCCTGCTGCGGCTCGGCCGGCGCGAGGCCGCGCAGCCGCTGCGGCTGGCCAGCGGCCTGGGCGTGTGGATGCAGGCGCAGCTCAAGGGCGGCGCCGACGGCGCGGACTTCCGCCACGCGGTGGCGATGCCGGGCGAAGCGCCGCCGCTGGCCATCGAGACGCGCGAAGCCCGGCAGATGCAGCTCGCGGCGGCCGAGGCCCGCGCCGATGCGGACGACGCCGAGGCCTCGCCCCAGGCCGAGACCACGCTGCGCGAGCACAGCCGAAAGCTGATCGAGGAGACGCTCGCCGCGCACGGCGGCAATGTGTCGCAGGCGGCGCGACAGCTGAGGGTGTCGCGCGGCACGCTCTACCGGCGGCTGCGCGGCTGGCGCGACGCCGGCGAAGAAAAAGACGACGCGGCCGGCTGATCAGACCGCCGCGCGCGCCAACGCGCGCGCCCGGCGCGCCTTCGCATCGGGCTGCAGCGGCCTCAAGTACTCGTGCAGCGCGAGTGCGGCGGCACCCACGGCGGGTGCGAGTTCCGCATAGCGCGCGGTGCGCAGCTCCGGCGCCGGCATGCCGGCATCGTCCGCATGGCGCTTCACGCATTCGAATGCCGCCTGCGCGAAGCCCCGGTGGTCGGCGCAGGCCTTGCCGCCGAGCACGATGGCGCGCGGGTTGAAGGTGACCCACAGGTTCTGCAGCAGCACGCCGAAGAAGGCCGCGGCGCGCTTCAGGTCGGCGCCTTCGCGCTCCAGCACGCGCGAGCCGAAGAAGGCTTCGGCGCAGCCGCGCCGTCCGCAAGAGCACAGCGGGCCGTCGAGCTGCAGGATGGTGTGGCCGATCTCGCCGGCCATGCCCTGCGCACCGGTGAACAGCCGGTCGTTGAGCACCACGCCTGCCCCCACGCCCACGTCGCAATTGACGAAGACCAGCGGATCTTCGCCCTCCTGGCCCACGCTGGCCGCGAACTCGTACTCGCCGAGCGCGGCGGCGTCGGCGTCGTTCTGCAGCTGCACGGTCACGCCCGGCAGGCCTGCGGCCGCAAAGGCCTGCTCGAGCGCGGGCAGCAGGCTCACGTTGCGCCAGCCGAGGTTGGGCGCGAAGCGGACCACGCCGGTGCAGTCGTCCACCGCGCCGGGCACGCACACGCCGATGCCCGACAGCTGCAGGCCGAGCTGCCGCAGCTTCGCATGCCCGGCGGCCGCCATGCGCGCGACCTGCGCACACACGCCCGCGGGCGAGCCGTCGGTCAGCTCGAGGCTCTGCGAATGCAGAACATCGCCCTGCAGCGACATGCACACGAGGCGCACGGTCTCCACGGCGATCTCCACGCCCATGAGCGCGCGCACGCCCACGTCGATCTGCAGCGGCGTGGAAGGCCGACCAAGGCCGTCGGCCGCGATCGCACCGGCCTCGCTGAGCCAGCCCTCGTCGATCAGCTCGCGCACCAGCAGGCTCACGGTCGACTTGGTGAGGCCGCTCTCGCCGGCCAACCGCGCGCGCGAGAGGCCCGGCTGCGCGCGCAGCAGCCGCAGCAGCACGCTGCGGTTCATGCGCTTGACGAGCTGCTGGTCGGCGGTGGTGGTCACGTCGGGCCTCTGCCGAGTCTCCGCTCAGGCAGCCGCCGCGGCGGTGTCCGCGTGATGGGCCTGCTCCTTGCCCTCGGGGCGCTTGCCGGCAATGATCATCCCGAGCACCTCGTCCTCGGTCACGTCGGCGGTGCGGTAGGTGCCCACGAGCCTGCCGTTCTTCATCACCGCGAGGCGGTCGCTCAGCGAGAACACGTCGGGCATGTCGTGCGTGATGAGGAAGATGCCCACGCCGTCGGCCTTGAGCTGCTTCACCAAGCCGCCGACCATCGCCGTCTCTTCGGGGCCGAGCGCGGCGCAGGGCTCGTCCATGATGAGGATGCGCGCATTGAAGTACAGCGCGCGCGAGATCGCCACCACCTGCCGCTGCCCGCCCGAGAGCCTGCGCACCGGCACGCGGATGTTGGTGAAGTTCCTGTTCAGCCGCTGGAACACCTTGCGCGCCTGCACTTCCATGAAGTGGTCGTCGAGCGTGTTCCACGGCGTCATCTTCTCGCGGCCGAGGAAGAGGTTGGCCACCGAGTCGAGGTTGTCGGCCAGCGCGAGCGTCTGGTAGATGGTCTCGATGCCCTGCGCCTGCGCCTCGGCTGGCGTGCGGATGCTGACCTTCTCGCCCGCGATCAGCGTGTCGCCCGAGTCGATCGGGTAGGCGCCCGCGAGCATCTTCATCAGCGTGGACTTGCCGGCGCCGTTGTGGCCCAGCAGCGCGACCACCTCGCCGGGATATAGGTTCACGCTCACGCCGTCCACGGCCTTCACGCCGCCGAAGGCCTTGCGGATGTCGCGCAGTTCGACGAGGGGTTTGGTTGTGTCGATGTCGGCCATTTCAGTTCTCCCCAAACTTGCGCCGGTAGAGAACGTCGAACACCACAGCGACGATCAACACTTGCCCGATGATGACCATGCGCTTGCCGATGGGCACGTCCAGCAGCAGCATGCCGCTGTCGAGCGACTGCATGATGAGCGCGCCCAGCACCGAGCCGAAGATCGACCCGCTGCCGCCCGCGAGCGCCGTGCCGCCGATGACGGCCGCGGCGATCACGTACAGCTCCATGCCCGTGCCCAGCGAATTGGTGCCGGCGTTCAGGCGCGCGATCGACACGATGGCCGCGATGGTGACCAGCACCGCCAGCAGCGCGAACAGCATCAGCGTGACGCGCTTGACCGGAATGCCCACCAGCGCCGCCGCGTCGGGGTTGCCGCCCATCGCGAACACGTAGCGCCCGAAGCGCGTGCGGTGCACGATGAACGACAGCACGATGGCCACCACCGCCCAGATCAGCACCGGAATGGGAATGCCCTGCGGCTCGTTCTTGGACGAGATCTGGTAGCTGTTCATGACCCACGCGAAGCCGAACACCACCGCCACCGGCACTGCGGTGATGAGCACGTCGAGCCACAGCGCCTCGGTGGGCATGTCGTAGCGCTGGCGCGCGCGGCGCTTCTGCACCATGCGCACGAACAGCACCACCGCCACCAGCGCGGCGAGCACCCAGCTCGCGGTGACGCCGATGCCGCCGTCGTAGCCGCCGCCCAGGCGCTGGAAGAACTCGTCGTTCACCGGCTGCGTCTTGCCGTCGGCCACCAGGAAGGCCGCGCCGCGAAAGGACATCAGCCCGCCCAGCGTGACTACGAACGAAGGCACGCCCAGCACCGCCGTGAGCCAGCCCTGGTAGATGGACACCAGCAGCGCCACAGCGAGCCCCGCGAGGCAGGCCGTGGGCCACGACCAGCCGGAGGTGTACTGCAGGTAGGCGATCAGCACGCCCACGAAGCCCATCACCGAGCCCACCGACAGGTCGATGTGGCGCGCCACGATGATCAGCACCATCACGGTGGACACGATGCCCACCACCGCCGTCTGCTGCGCGACGTTGTAGAGGTTCTCGGGCGAGAGGAACACGCCGCCCGACATCACGCTGAAGACCACGGCCATGACGACCAGCAGCACGCACATCAGGATGAGCCGCAGGTCGATGCCGCTGCGGCGCCACCAGCCCGGCGTGGACGACGATGGGTTGCTCATGATTCAGATCCCCTCGGGGTGACGGACGGATGCGCAGGCCCCCGCCGGCCGGACGCGTTTGCGCCGGCAGCTGGTGCGTTGCATGGGAAGGAGAAAAAAGGCCAGCGCCCCTTGCGAGGATGGCGCCGGCGCGCTGCTCGTCTTTGGTGTGGCCTTACTTGCAGGCCGCGGGCGCGCTGGCGCCCGAGACGCCCTTGCAGAGCTCGTCCTTCTTGATCCAGCCGGCCTTGACCACGAGGTCGAGGTTGTCGCGGGTCACGGCCACCGGCGTCAGCAGGCGCGACTGCAGCGAGACCTTCTTCGGCCCCGAGTTCCACGGTGCGGCCTTGTCGACAGGCTTGCCCTGCGACAGCGCGATCGCCGCGATGGCGGCTTCGCGGCCCAGCTCGCGCGAGTCCTTGAAGATGGTGGCGGTCTGCGTGCCCAGCGCGATGCGGTTGAGCGCCGCGAAGTCGGCGTCCTGGCCCGATACCGGAATGCCGCGGATGCCCTTGGCAGTGAGCGCCGCCACCGCGCCGCCGGCCGTGCCGTCGTTGGCAGCCACCACCGCATCGACCTTGTTGCCGTTCTTGGTGAGGATCTGCTCCATGTTCTTCTGCGCGACCTCGGGCTTCCAGCCTTCGGTGTATTCGTCGCCGACGATCTTGATGTCGCCCTTCTTGATGGCGGCGTCCAGCACCTCCTGCTGGCCCGCGCGCAGGAAGTCGGCGTTCGGGTCGCTGGGCGAGCCCTTGATGATCACGTAGTTGCCCTTGGGCTTGACCTTGAAGACCTCGCGCGCCTCCATGCGGCCGACCTCGACGTTGTCGAAGGTGATGTAGAAGACGCCGGGCGCCTCGATCAGCCGGTCATAGGCGATCACGGGCACCTTCTGGCGCGTGGCCTTGGTGACGGCCGGCAGGATGGCGTCCTTGTCCATCGCCAGCACGATGAGCGCCTTCGCGCCCTTCGACATCAGGCCCTCGATGTCGCCCAGTTGCTTCTCTGGCGAGCCGCCCGCATCGGCGCTGATGTACTTGGCGCCGAGCTTCTCCAGCTCGGCCTTGATGGCCGCCTCGTCGGTCTTCCAGCGCTCTTCCTGGAAGTTGGACCAGCTCACGCCGACCACGGTCTGCGCCATCGCGCCCACGGCCGTGGAACCGAGTGCCGTGGCGAAGGCCATGGCGGCCAAGGTTTGTTTCAGTCGCATCGATGTCTCCTGAATGATTCGCCCGCAGGGCGACAGCCAAGTAAGAAATTAGTTAGTTTGAAGGCCGAACTAACTATCCCATCGAGCCACGGACATGGGCATCGGGGAATTCCCGGAGCGTGCGGCGCCCATGAAAAAGGCCGGGCTAGCCCGGCCTTCATGCGAGAAACGCTTGGCGGCGATCGATCAGTCGCGAGCGCGCGCTGCGTTGCGCAGGTCGCGGATCTGGTCGTGGTTGCGCTGCGCGCCTTCGGCCTGGGCAGCGACCACGCTGCGCACGTCGGCAGGCAGGTTCTGCTTCAGCGCCTTGCGATAGCGCGCCACGCCGGTGTCTTCACCGCGCTCGCACGATTCGAGGATCGAGAGTTCGCTGTTGGCGCCCAGCGAGCCCTTCACGTGCACCCACCCGCGATGCAGCGCACCGCTGGCGGTGCCGCCGTCTGCCGGCTTGCCGCCGTAGGCAGTGATGAGGGCCATCAGTTCGATACCGGCCTTGCGGCACTCCTCGGCGCGGTTGGCGAACAGCTGCTTCGCCGCGGGGCTCTCGACCTCCTCGGCGCAGGCGCGGAACCCGTACTCGCCGTCGCGCGAGTTCTCCAGCAGGTCGTTGAGCACGTCCACCACGTCGTCCTGCGCCAGCACGGGGCCGGTCGGCTGCATGGTGTCGAGGGAAGTGTTTTCGTATGCCATGGCGTTGATCCTTTCAGTTGATGATGTTCCTTGGACTTGGATGGCTGTCTGACTCTTTTCGATTTGCCGTCCGTCGAATGCACATCGTCAGAAAAGCTGTGCTCCCACCGCGTCGTCCCGTCGGGCGACACGTCGTAGGACGACCCCGCGCCGGCCGGCGTCAGCCGATGCGCCAGGCCTGCAGCCACACCGCGATGCCGTCTAGCACTTCGTCGAGCGCCTCCTCGTCGGTGCGGCCGGTGCGCTTGAGCACATGGAAGGAGTGATCGGCGCCGTCGATCTCCAGCACGGTGGCGATCGGCCCCAGCGCCTGCACGGTGGCGTCGAAGCAAGCCGGCTCTGCCAGCGTGTCGCGCGGCCCGTGCGCGAAGAGCATGGGCACCTCGACCTCGCGCAGGTGCGCCGCCCGCTCGGCCGCCTTCGCGGGCGCACCCGACGGGTGCAGCGGAAACCCGAGAAAGACCAGCCCCTCGACGCCCGCAAGCGGCGCCAGTGCCTGGGCCTGCGATGTCATGCGGCCGCCGAACGACTTGCCGCCCGCGAAGAGGCGCATGCCCGGCAGCCGCGCCGATGCGCAGGCCACAGCCGCGCGCACCGTGTCATGCGCCAGCGGCGGTGCGTCCGTACGCTTGCTGCCCTGTTCCATGTAGGGGAACTGATAACGCAGCGTGGCGATGCGCCGCTCGGCGAGGCCTTCGGCCACGGCCTGCATGAAGGGATGCGCCATGCCCCCGCCCGCGCCGTGCGCGAGCACCAGGCAGGCGTCGGCAGAGGGTGGCGACATCGCGAGGGCCGACACCGCAATGCCGGGCCTCACATCGATGGAGAGTTCATGCGGTGCAGTCATCGCGCGAGTGTGCCCCCGCGCGGCACTAGAGCTGCGAAGACAGCAGCGCCGCCAGGTGCTCCATCGCCTTCTCGCGCAGCGGCCGGTCCTTCCAGGCCTCGTACGTCAGGCGCCTAGACTGGCGCAGGTCGGCCTCGAACTGCGCCGTCTGCTCGGCGGCGAAGGCCTCGTCGTAGATGTTGAGGTTGGCCTCGTCGTTCAGGCGGAAGGAGCGGTTGTCGAAGTTGGTTGAGCCCACCGATACCAGCAGCCCATCGACCGTGAAGACCTTGCAGTGGAACATGGTCGGCTGGTATTCGCTGATCTCGGCACCCGCCTCCAGCAGCGGACCCCATGCCGCGCGCGAGGCGCCGCGCACGGTCTGCGAATCGATGATCGGGCCCGGCGTGATGATGCGCAGCCGCACGCCGCGCTTCATGGCCGCGACCAGCGCACCCACGGTCAGGTCGTCCGGCACGAAGTAGGCGCTCGACAGGTCGATGGTCTTGGTGGCCGCCGCGATCGACAGCAGGTACATGAGGTGCATGCTCTCGCTGCCGCCGGAGGGCGAGCTGCTGAACATCTGCGCGCGACCATCGCCCGCCGCAGAGATCGGCGGAAAGTAGATTTCGCCGTGCAGCACGTCCCCCGACACCTTCACCCAGTTGTCCATGAACACGGCCTGCATCTGCGCCACCACCGGGCCCTCGACCTTGTAGTGCGAATCGCGCCAGTGCTCGGCGTCCTGCGCGTTGCCGGTCCATTCGGGCGCGATGCCCACGCCGCCGGTGAAGCCGGTGCGGCCGTCGACCACCAGCAGCTTGCGGTGGGTGCGATTGTTCATGCGCGCGATGTCGTACCAGCTCGGCTTGTGGAACTTGCGGATCTGCACACCCGCGCTTTCCATCTCGCGCACGAAGTCGGCGTCGACCTTGGCGCTGCCCACCCAGTCGAGCAGCACGTGCACCTTCACGCCCGCGCGGGCGCGCTCCGAAAGCGCGTCGGCGAACTGCCGGCCGATGTCGCCGGACCAGTAGATATAGGTCTCGAAGGTGATGCTTCGCTTGGCGCCGCGGATGGCGGCGAGCATCGGCGGGAATATCTTGTCGCCGTTCTGGAAGGCCTCGAAGCGGTTGCCGCCGGTGATGGGAGGCCCGAGCATCACGCCCAGCGCGCGCTGGTACTGCGCGTCGTGCAGGGCGTACTCGCGCTTGACCTGCTCGTCGAGTTTCTTCTCGCCGCTGGTGAAGTTGAGCACCAGCAGCGTGGCGGCCACCGTCAGGACGAAAGTCCAGACGATCGCCCTGAGCGACCCTCGGCGGCGCACTTCAGGACGCGAAGACTGCCTGCCCAAACGATGTGCCGATCAAAGCGTCAGTCGATCAGCTGCGTCTTGATCGCGTAGTAGGTCAGGTCGCTGTTGGTGGAGAGGTTCATCTTCTCCATCAGCCGCGTGCGGTAGGTGCTGATGGTCTTCACCGACAGCGACAGCGCCTCGCCGATGGCGCCCACCGATTCGCCCTTGGCCAGCTTCAGGAACACCTGGAACTCGCGCTCCGACAGGTGCTCGTGCGGCGGCGCGTTGTCCTTGCGTTCCAGCTGGCCCGCGAGCAGCTCGGCCACCGACGGCGAGATGTAGCGGCGGCCCAGCGCGATGGTGCGGATGGCCTTGGCGATCTCCTCGGGATCGCATTCCTTGTTGAGGTAGCCCGAGGCGCCCTGGCGGATCAGGTTCACCGCGTAGTGTTCTTCGGGGTAGCCGCTGAGGATGAGCACGCCGAGATCGGGCGCCTTGGCGCGGACCATGGCGAGCGCGTCGATGCCGCTCTGGCCGGGCATGGAAAGGTCCATCACCAGCACGTCGATGTCGGTCGTGCGCACGAGGTCGATGGCCTCGCGGCCGCTGCCGGCCTCGCCTACCACGCGGAAGTCGACGAAAGTTGAGAAGAACGACTTCAGGCCAGTGCGGACGACGGCGTGGTCGTCGACGATGCCGATCTTGATCATGTGATGAGCCTCCTGTGATGTGTTTGTTGGGGGCCGCAAGCGAGCGTATTGGCAGGCAGCGGAAGGAGTTCGTCACGATGCCACAGGCTCGTGCGAAGCGGAGCCTCCGAAGTCGGGTCGGGCGTTTGTCCTGCACGGGTTCGCAGAAACATCCCGCAACGATGTAGGAGGACAGGCAGGTGCCCGCTCCGTCCGGTGGTGCCAGGCGATTCAGCCGCGGATGCGGCCCCCGTCATCGCCCCACTCATGGCGCGACATGGCGGTGCTGCGCACGGCGGCGCGCGGGGTGCCGAGAGCGGCGGCTCATCGGATCAGGCAGGAAATCAGGAGGATCGCGCTTTTCGATCCGCGCGCGGCTCCAGAAGAATGGGGATCGACGGCTCGCACCCCGCACGCAGAACAAGCCGCGAGCAGTGGCCAACAGCCGCCGTTTTCCTACCGACGCCGCCCGTCGCCCGGGATATGACGGTATCCGCCATTCCCACGAAACCCTCGAACGAAACAGCAGGAGCTGACATGGACAGTCCCACGACCCCACTGATCTCGCGGCGCGACGCCCTCATCGTCGGCGCCGCAACCGCTGCGGCGGTTTCCGCGTCCAGCGCGACGCCCGCCTCGGCGCAGACATCTTCCGCCTCCGCCCCTACAGCCGCGTCCGCAGGCTCCGCCAGCGCGGCGGGCGGCTTCCGCATGAAGCTGTCGCTCAGCGTCAACGGCACCGCGCGTGCGCTCGACGTGGACACGCGCACCACTCTGCTCGACGCGCTGCGCGAAAACCTGCAGCTGACGGGCACCAAGAAAGGCTGCGACCACGGCCAGTGCGGAGCCTGCACGGTCATCGTCGACGGCCGCCGGATCAACTCGTGCCTGACGCTCGCCGTGATGCACGAGGGCGCGCAGGTCACGACCATCGAAGGGCTCGGCACGCCGCAGAACATGCATCCGATGCAGGCCGCCTTCGTCAAGCACGACGGCTACCAGTGCGGCTACTGCACGCCGGGCCAGATCTGCTCGGCGGTGGCGGTGATCGACGAGGTCAAGCGCGGCGTGCCGAGCCACGTGAGCGCCGACCTCACGGCCCGCCCCATCCTCTCGGCGGAGGAACTGCGCGAGCGCATGAGCGGCAACATCTGCCGCTGCGGCGCCTACTCCAACATCGTCGAGGCCATCACCGAAGTGGCGGGGAGCAAGGCATGAAGGCTTTCACCTACGAGCGCGCCGCGACCCCGGCGCAGGCGGCGTCGGCCGTTGCGGGCCGGCCCGGCGCGAAGTTCATCGCCGGCGGCACCAATCTGCTGGACCTCATGAAGCTGCAGATCGAGGCGCCGGTGCACCTGGTCGACGTGAACGGCCTGGCGCTGGACCGCATCGAGCCGACGCCCGAAGGCGGCCTGCGCATCGGCGCGCTGGTGCGCAACACCGACCTGGCGGCCGACGAGCGCGTGCGTCGCGACTACGGCGTGCTCTCCCGCGCGCTGCTGGCCGGCGCATCGGGCCAGCTGCGCAACAAGGCGACCACCGCGGGCAACCTGCTGCAGCGCACGCGCTGCCCCTACTTCTACGACACCGACCAGCCCTGCAACAAGCGCCGCCCCGGCAGCGGCTGCAGCGCCATCGGCGGCGTGACGCGGCAGCTCGCGGTGATCGGCGGCAGCAAGTCCTGCATCGCCACCAACCCCAGCGACATGGCGGTGGCGATGCGCGTGCTCGACGCCTCGGTCGAGACCGTGCGGCCCGACGGGCGCGCCCGCGTGATCCCGATCGCCGACTTCCACCGCCTGCCCGGCGACACGCCCCACGTCGAAACGGCGCTGGAGCGCGACGAGCTCATCACCGGCGTCACGCTGCCCAGGCCCGTGGGCGGCACGCACGTCTACCGCAAGGTGC
The DNA here is from genome assembly GCA_913776885.1 of uncultured Variovorax sp. Lineage (GTDB taxonomy): Bacteria > Pseudomonadota > Gammaproteobacteria > Burkholderiales > Burkholderiaceae_C > Variovorax. Next base: position 28,279 of record CAJYQC010000370.1, on the reverse strand, counting down.
GCGACCGCGCCTCCTACGCCTTCGCGCTGGTGTCGGTCGCTGCCATCGTGCAGCGCGACGGCTCCGGCCGGGTGGCGCTCGGCGGCGTCGCGCACAAGCCGTGGCGCATGGAGGCTGCAGAGTCCGCCATGCCGCAGGGCGCGAAGGCCGTGACCGCGCGGCTCCTTGCCGACGCGCAGCCCACCCACGAGAACGCGTTCAAGCTGCAGCTCGCCGAGCGCACGCTGGCCGCAGCCATCACGCAAGCGAGGAGCTGACCATGAAATTCGACACCCCTGCCACGACCAACCCCATCGACCAGCTGAAGATCGTCGGCAGGCCCACGGACCGTATCGACGGCCCGATGAAGACCACCGGCACCGCGCGCTACGCCTACGAGCGCAGCACCGAGATGCCCGGCGCAGCCTACGGCTACGTCGTGGGCGCAGGCATCGCGAAGGGCCGCATCGCGTCGATGGACGCAGCCGCTGCCCGGGCGGCGCCGGGCGTGCTGGCCATCGTCACCGCGCGCAATGCGGGCAAGCTCGCCAAGGGCGACTTCAACACGGCCAAGCTCCTGGGCGGCCCTGAGATCGACCACTACCACCAGGCGGTGGCGCTGGTCGTGGCCGAGACCTTCGAGCAGGCGCGCGCGGCGGCGCAGTTGCTGCGCATCGAGTACGAGCGCACGCCCGGGCGCTTCGATCTGGCCGCCGAGAAGAACGCGGCGCAGATGCCCGCGGCCACTGCCTTCTCTGGCGAGCCGCAGACCAGGACGGGCGATTTCGCCAGCGCTTACGCGGCCGCCCCCGTTCAGCTCGACGCGACCTACACCACGCCCGACGAGTCGCACGCGATGATGGAGCCGCACGCCTCCATCGCGCAGTGGCAGGGCGACAAGCTCACCATCTGGACGTCCAACCAGATGATCGCCTGGGGTACCGGCGACGTCGCCAAGACGCTCGGCATCCCCAAGGCCAACGTGCGGCTGATCTCGCCCTTCGTCGGCGGCGGCTTCGGCGGCAAGCTGTTCGTGCGGGCCGACGCGCTGCTTGCGGCGCTCGGCGCGCGGGCTGCGCGGCGGCCGGTGAAAGTGGCGCTGCAGCGGCCGCTGATAGCGAACAACACCACGCACCGGCCCGCGACCATCCAGCGCATCCGCCTGGCCGCGGGCAGGGACGGCAAGCTGACCGCCATCGCCCACGAAGGCTGGTCGGGCGACCTGCCCGGCGGCCAGCCGGAGACCGCCGTGAACCAGACACGCCTGCTCTACGCGGGCGCGAACCGCCTCACGACCACGCGCCTGGCCGTGCTCGACCTGCCCGAGGGCAACGCCATGCGCGCGCCCGGCGAGGCGCCCGGAATGATGGCGCTGGAGATCGCCATGGACGAGATGGCCGAGAAGCTGGGCATCGACCCTGTCGAGTTCCGCGTGCTCAACGACACACAGGTCGACCCCGAGAAACCGCAGCGCCCCTACTCCCAGCGCAGGCTGATCGAATGCCTGCGCACCGGCGCCGAGCGCTTCGGCTGGAACAGGCGCAACCCCGCGCCGGGGCAGCAGCGCGACGGCCGCTGGCTCGTCGGCATGGGCATGGCGGCCGCATTCCGCAACAACCTGGTCTCGAAGTCGGGAGCGCGCGTGCGCCTGGACGACCGCGGCATGGTCACGGTGGAAACCGACATGACCGACATCGGCACCGGGACCTACACCATCATCGCGCAGACCGCCGCCGAGACCATGGGCGTGACGCTCGACAAGGTGCTGGTGCGCCTGGGCGATTCGGCACATCCGGTCTCGGCCGGCTCCGGCGGGCAATGGGGCGCCAACAGCTCGACCTCGGGCGTCTTCGCCGCCTGCATGAAGCTGCGCGAAGCGGTCGCCTCCAGGCTGGGCCTTCCGGCGGCCGAGGCGCAGTTCGCGGACGGCATGGTGCGCGCCGGCTCGCGCGCGGTGCCGCTGGCCGAGGCGGCGGGGCCGCAGGGGCTGGTGGTGGAGGACAGCATCGAGTTCGGCGACCTCGACAAGAAGTACCAGCAGTCGACCTTCGGCGCGCATTTCGTGGAGGTCGGCGTCGACGCGGCCACCGGCGAGATCCGCGTGCGGCGCATGCTCGCGGTGTGCGCCGCGGGGCGCATCCTGAACCCGAAGTCCGCGCGCAGCCAGGTGATCGGCGCGATGACGATGGGCGTGGGCGGCGCGCTGATGGAGGAGCTCGCGCTCGACAAGCGGCACGGCTTCTTCGTCAACCACGACCTGGCGGGCTACGAGGTGCCGGTTCACGCCGACATTCCGCACCAGGACGTCGTCTTCCTCGACGAGACCGACCCGATCTCCTCGCCGATGAAGGCCAAGGGCGTCGGCGAGCTCGGCATGTGCGGCGTCGCCGCGGCGGTGGCGAATGCCGTCTACAACGCGACGGGCGTGCGGGTGCGCGACTACCCGATCACGCTCGACAAGCTGCTGGATCGCCTACCGCCGGTGGCCTGAATCCGCAGGACGAGCGGCGGGTAAGCCCGGTGCCGCGAGTCCGTATCGCTTGATACGATTTTTTCCGGAACGCCCGCTCCAAGGGCGTCGGAGACAAGATGGACTCGAGCATTTCCGGCAGCGCCGCCGATGGCGCGAACGGCGCGGGTGTGGCCATGTACCGCGTCATGGTGCGGATACGGGCCTTCGAGAACGCGGCGGAGACCGCCAGCCAGGGCGGTGTGAGCGCCTACGGCCAGCAGGCGGCGGGCGCTGCCAAGGTGCGCGGGCCGCTGCACCTGTCGACCGGGCAGGAGGCGGTGCCGGCCGGCGTTTGCGCCCACCTGCGCGCCGCCGACTACCTCACTTCCACCCACCGCGGCCACGGCCACACGCTGGCCAAGGGCGCCGACCTCGCGCGGATGATGTGCGAGCTGTTCGGCAAGGCCACCGGCTTCAACGGCGGCAAGGGCGGCTCGATGCACATCGCCGACTTCTCGGTCGGCATGCTGGGCGCCAACGGCGTGGTGGCGGCGGGGCTGCCGATCGCGGTGGGCGCGGCGCACGCGCAGAAGCTGCTGAAGAAGGCCGACGACATCACCGTCTGCTTCTTCGGCGACGGCGCGATCAACCGCGGCCCCTTCCTCGAGGCGCTGAACTGGGCGCGGGTGTACGAACTGCCGGTGCTCTTCGTCTGCGAGGACAACCGCTGGAGCGCAACCACCGCGAGCGGGCCGATGACCGCTGGCGAAGGCGCTTCGGTGCGCGCCGAGTCGCTCGGCATCGCGTCCACGCAGGTCGACGGCAACGACGTGTTCGCGGTGCACGCGGCCGCCGCAAGGCTGGTGGCGCAGGTGCGCGCCGGCGGCGGGCCGCGCCTGCTGCATGCGCTGACCTACCGCGTGAAGGGGCATGTGTCGGTCGACGTGGCGGCGTACCGCGACCCGGCCGAGCTGGCCGCCGCGCTCGAAACCGACCCTATCGCGCGGGCGCGCGCCCATCTGCTTTCGGCCGGCGTGGCAGCTTCTGCGCTCGACGCCATCGAGAACGCCGCGCGCGACGAGGTCGACACCGCCCTCGCCATCGCCGACGCGGCGCCCTGGCCAGAGCCGGCAGCCGCCTTCACCGACGTGCAGACCGTCGGGGAGGGCCAGTGGCGATGAAACACGAACTCAGCTATTCGGAAGCGGCCCTGCTCGCCCTGCAGCGCGAGATGGAAGCCGACCCGCGCGTGGTGGTGCTCGGCGAGGACGTGGGGCGCGGCGGGATCTTCGGGCAATACAGGGGGCTGCTGCAGCGCTTCGGCGAAGGCCGCGTGATCGACACGCCGATCAGCGAGGCGGCGATCATGGGCGCCGGCGTGGGCATGGCGCTCGCGGGGCTGCGGCCGGTGGTCGAGATGCGCGTGGTCGACTTCGCGCTGTGCGGCATGGACGAGCTGGTGAACCAGGCCGCCAAGAACCGCTTCATGTTCGGCGGCCAGGGCCGCGTGCCGCTGGTGGCGCGCATGCCCGGCGGCATCTGGGACGCCTCGGCGGCGCAGCATTCGCAGTCGCTCGAAGCCTGGTTCGCGCACCTGCCGGGCGTGGTGGTGGTGTGCCCTTCGACGCCGCAGGACAACCATGGCCTGCTGCGCGCCGCCCTGCAGTGCGGCGACCCCGTCGTCTACATCGAGCACAAGACGCTGTGGGGCGCGCGCGGCGAGGTCGACGAAAGCATCGCCGTGCCGCTGGGCAAGGCCGCGCGCGCGCGAGAGGGCGATGCGCTCACGCTGGTGAGCTGGAGCCGGCAGATGCAGGCCTGCGCGGCGGCCTGCGACACGCTGGCCGCCGAAGGCATCGCGGTGGACCTGATCGACCTGCGCACGCTGTGGCCGTGGGACCGCGAGACGGTGCTGTCGTCTTGTGCGCGCACCGGCCGGCTGCTGGTGGTGCACGAGGCGGTGCAGGCTGCGGGCTTCGGCGCGGAGATCGCGGCCAGTGCGGCGGAGGCAACCGGCTGCCGCGTCGCGCGGCTGGGCGCCCCGCGCATTCCGGTCGGCTACGCGCCGGTGCTGGAGGCGCAGTCGCGCATTGGCGCGGAAGCCATCGTGGCCGCGGCGAAGAGGCTCGCCGGCTGAAGCACGACCGGCCATGGACCCGCTCTTCTTCAAGCTGGTGCGGGTCGTCAATCTCACGGCGCGGCCCTTTCACGAGCGCGTGGGCCGCGAGCACAAGCTCACGCTCAACGAGTGGCGCGCCATGGCAGTGCTCGCCGCGCAGCCCGGCCTCAACGCCACGCAGGTGGCAGACCAGACCGGCCTCGACAAGATGGCAGTGAGCCGCGCACTGGCCGGCCTGCTGCGCCACAAGCGCATGCAGCGCCACGACGACCCAACCGACCGGCGCAGCAGCCGCCTCTACCTCACCGCCGCCGGCAAGGCGCTGCACGAGACAGTGGGCGCGCTGGGCCGCGAACGCGAAGTCGCGCTGTTCGGCGGCATCGACGCAGCCGAGCTGGCCCGGCTCGACGCCACGCTCGACAAGCTCATCGAAGCCGTGCAGCGCGGCAGCCCCTGACCGCAACCACGAGCAGGCCAGACCCCATTTCAGAACACCACGGAACCGGCTTTGCCGGGCCGTTGGTGTTGCCCCCGGAAGGGGGTTGGCGAAGCGACACGAAGTGCGCGAAGCCTGGGGGCGAGCCAAGTGCTACCACGGAACCGGCTTTGCCGGGCCGTTGGTGTTGCCCCGGAAGGGGGTTGGCGAAGCGACACGAAGTGCGCGAAGCCTGGGGGGCAAGCCAAGTCAAGCCGCGAAGCCACCGTCGATGTTGAGGCTCGCGCCCGTCACGAAGCCGGCTTCGGGGCTGGCAAGGTAGCCGACCATGGCGGCGATTTCATCAGGATGACCGTGGCGGGCCAGCGCCATCAGGCCGTGCATCGAGGCGGCGTTGGGGCCGTCGACGGGGTTCATGTCGGTGTTGACCGGGCCGGGCTGCACGTTGTTGACCGTGATGCCGCGCGGGCCGAGGTCGCGCGACAGGCCCTGCACCAGGCCGACCAGCGCCGACTTGCTCATCGCGTAGGCGCTGCCGCCGGGCCAGGGCATGCGCTCGGCGTTCGTGCTGCCGATGTTGATGATGCGGCCGCCCTCGCCCATGTGGCGCGAGGCCGCCTTGGCGGCGACGAAGACGGCGCGCACGTTGATGGCCAGCGTCTTGTCGAAGTCTTCGAGCGAGAACTCGTCGAGGGTGCCGCCGAGGAACACGCCGGCATTGTTCACGAGGATGTCGATCCTGCCGAAGGTGCGGGCGGCTTCGTCGATGCCGGCGGTGAGCGCCGCGGCGTCGGCGCTGTCGATCTTCAGCGCAAGGGCGCGGCCGCCTTCCGACTGGATGCTGCGCACCAGCTCGTCGGCCGGCGCGGCCGAAGCGGCGTAGCTGAACGCCACGGCGGCGCCGTCGCGTGCCAGGCGGCGCACGATGGCCGCGCCAATGCCGCGCGAGCCCCCGGTGACGAAGGCGACCTTGCTGGCAAGGACGGGGGATGAAGATGAAGATGACGAGGAAGCAGCTGCAGTGTCGGAGGCCATGATTTTTTCCGTTGAGGTGGAGAAGGAAGGCCTCAGTTTGGGCGATTCATTCCCTCTTCGGTAGTCATCAATCCGGCCAATCAGATTCAACCAATGGTTGAAGATGAGCGCCACAATGCGGCCATGGAACCGCTGAACCACCTCGAATCCTTCGTGCAGAGCGCTGAGGGCCGCAGCTTCTCCGAGGCCGCACGGCGGCTGGGCGTGACGCCGGCCGCCGTCAGCAAGAACGTGGCGCGGCTGGAAGCGCGGCTGGGCTTGCGGCTGTTCCAGCGCAGTACGCGCAGCCTGACACTGACGGAGGGCGGCGAGCGCTTCCTCGCGCAGATCGGCGGCGCGCTGGCCACGCTGCGCGAGGCAGTGGCGGGCGTCGACACCGACGACGGCCAGCCCTCGGGCACGTTGAAGGTAAGCATGGGCCAGGCATTCGGGCGCGAGCATGTGCTGCCGCTGATGGGCGGCTTTCTCGCGCGCTACCCGGCCATCGTTCCCGACTGGCACTTCGACAACCAGCAGGTCGACCTGGTGGGCGAAGGCTTCGACGCGGCCATCGGCGGCGGCATCGAGCTGCCGGCCGGGCTGGTGGCGCGCGAGCTGGCGCGAATCCACGTGGTGGCGGTGGCCTCGCCCGCATACATGGAGGGGCGCAAGCCGCCCCGGCATCCGTCGGACCTGGCGGCGCTCGACACGCTGATGCGCCGCTCATCCCCCACGGGTCGCGTGCGCGGCTGGACGCTGCGGCGCGTGCGCGGCGGCGCCGGGGAAGGCGAGGTCAGCGTCGAGCTGCCCCGGCCGCGCGCCATCTTCAACGACCCCGAGGCGATCGCACACGCCGCGCTGATGGGCCTGGGCGCGGCGATGCTGCCGCTGCCCTTCGTGGAGCGCGGGCTGCGCAGCGGGGAACTGATGCGCCTGCTGCCCGACTGGTACCAGGATGCGGGGGCGGTGTGGCTCTACTACCCGAGCAAGAAGCTGCTGCCGCCGAAGACGCGGGTGTTCATCGATTTCGTGCTGGAGCGCTTCCGCGAAGAGCGGTTCGCGCAGCGGATGCAGGTGGCCTGAGGCGCCTTCGCAACCAGGCCGCGACAACCTCATGGGTCCACGGGGTTTTCACCCGCGACGCCAAAGGCGTGGCCCTGTACAAACGCGCGCATGAACCATCAGACTTTTCTCTCCCTGAATCGCCGTACCGCGCTGGCCGCATCCGTCGCCGCCGCGCTGACCCTCATCACCGCTCCCTCGTGGGCCCAGGGCACCTGGCCGACCAAGCCTGTGCGCATCGTCGTGCCCTTCGCGGCCGGCGGTACCACCGACATCCTGGCGCGCGCCGTCGCGCCCGAGCTTTCCAAGGCCTTCGGCCAGCAGTTCATCGTGGACAACCGCGCGGGTGCCGGCGGCAACGTGGGCGCCGAGATCGTGGCGCGCGCGCCCAACGACGGCTACACGCTGCTGATGGGCACGGTGGGCACGCACGGCATCAACCGCGCGCTGTACCCCAAGCTGCCCTTCGACCCGATCAAGGACTTCGCGCCGATCACGCTGGTGGCCGCGGTGCCTAACGTGATGGAGATGAACGCCGACAAGGCGAAGTCGCTGAACATCCACAACGTGCAGGACTTCATCAAGTACGCCAAGGCCAACCCCGGCAAGCTCAACATGGCCTCCAGCGGCAGCGGCACCTCGATCCACCTGGCGGGCGAGCTGTTCAAGAGCATGACGAGCACCTTCATGGCCCACATCCCGTACAAGGGCTCGGGCCCTGCGCTACTGGACATGGTGGGCGGCAACGCCGACGTGATGTTCGACAACCTGCCCTCGTCGATGGCGCAGATCAAGGCGGGCAAGCTCACCGCGCTGGCGGTGACGAGCGCGCAGCGTTCGCCGGCCCTGCCCGACGTTCCGACGGTGGCGGAAGTGGGCGGCCCGACGCTCAAGGGCTTCGAGGCGAGCTCGTGGTTCGGGCTGCTGGCGCCGGCGGGCACGTCACCGGAGATCGTCAACCGCATCCAGCAGGAAGTGGCAAAGGCGCTGGGCACGCCGGCCATGAAGGAGAAGATGCTCGCGCAGGGCGCGATCCCGAGCGGGAATTCGCCTGCCGACTTCACCAAGCTCATTGCGAGCGAGCATGTGAAGTGGGCGAAGGTGGTGAAGGACTCCGGCGCGAAAGTTGACTAACCCTCAGGCTGCGCGCACTTCGTGTCGCTTCGCCAACCCCCTTGCAGGGGACAACGCCTGCGGCCCGGCAGAGCCGGTTCCGCGGCGTTTCACGTAAAGACCGAGGGTGGCTGATCTTTGGTGATCAGGTCTTCCAGGTCACGTCCTTCTTTTCGGCCAGCGAGTCCTTGAGCATGTGCAGCAGCGGGATCGCGCGCTGGTGCAGGCCGACGTGCTGCTTCTCGGCGTCGTTGGCGTGGCCCTCGACGGCGTAGTCGTCGTTGTTGTGGGTGTTGGAACCCTCGCGCGCCAGGGCGGCTTCGAGGGCCGAGATGGCGCCGGGGATCTGCTCGACGGTAATGATGCCCTGCGGGGCAGCGGACTTGCCGACGATATCAAGCAACTGTCGCGCATGCACTTCGAGCATCACGAAATCGGGAGCGGCCCGGGACTGGAATCGATAGAGCATGTAGTTCTCACTCACTTGTTGTAGATGTAGTCACGCGCAAAAGGGTACACCGATTGCGCGCCGCGAAGGACGCCGTGTTCGACATTGCCGTCGGGCCTGGTGGAAAGCATCTGGTGCAGCGAGATCCAGCCCTGCTCGAAGCTCATGGCCGAGCCTGCGAGGTACAGGCGATAGGCGCGCAGGATGCGTTCCGCGTTGTCTTGCTGGCGGCCACCGCTTCGTTGCAGCACTTCGCGCGCCGTGTCGAGCTGCGACTCCAGCGCGTCCGACCAGGCCCAGAGCGTGCGCGCGTAGTGCGGCCGCAGGCTCTCGGTGTCGACCATCTCCAGTCCTGCTGCTGCCGTCTCGCGCAGCACGTGCGTCACGTGCAGCAGTTCACCCCCGGGGAAGATGTACTTCTCGATGAAGTCGCCCATGCCGGCGCCGAGCTGGCGGTAGTTGAGTTCGCCCGAGGTGATGCCGTGGTTCATCACCAGGCCGCCGGGCCTCAGCAGCGAATGGATCTTGCGGAAGTAGGTCGGCATGTTGGCCGCGCCCACGTGCTCGAACATGCCGACGGAGGAGATCTTGTCGAAGGGCTTGTCGTTGGGCACTTCGCGGTAGTCGCGCAGCTCCACGCGCACGCGGCCCTGCAGGCCCTTTTCCTCGATGAGCCGCTGCACGTGAGCGTGCTGGTTCTTCGACAGCGTGATGCCGGTGGCGTCCACGCCGTAGTGCTCGGCCGCCCACAGCAGCAGCGCGCCCCAGCCGGAGCCGATGTCGAGGTAGCGCTCGCCGGGCTGCAGCATCAGCTTGCGGCAGATGTGGTCGAGCTTGGCTTCCTGCGCCTGGGCCAGCGTGAGGTCGGGCGTGCGGAAGTAGGCGCATGAATACACGCGGCGCGGGTCCAGCCACAGCGCGTAGAAATCGTCGGAGACGTCGTAGTGGAACTCGATCTGCGCCGCGTCCTTGCGCAGCGAATGCGAACCGTGCGACTTGGCCCGGTGCTGCAGGCGGCTCCACCAGCCGGTGTCGGTCTCCGCCGGGTTGCCGGGGAGCATGCCGACCGTGGCATCGATCAGGTCGCGCATGGCGCCCTCGATCTGCACCTTGCCCTCGACGTAGGCCTCGCCGATGGCCCCAACCTGTCGTGCCGCCAGCTTGGCCAGCACCGCCCATTCCTTGAAGGCCAGCGTGACGCGGGCTCCGGCCTGTGCGACGCGCCGGCCATCGGGCAGTTCGAGCGCGATGGGGACAGGCAGCGACGCCAGCTGCGACTCGATCTTGGGTATCAAGTGTTGCATGGGGCCATGGTATTGATTTTTCCAAGCTTTTGCATGACTTCCCGTGTCGGCGCAAGCCGCGATCTGGGGCGGCTTGCAGCCTGAGCGAACCCGGATTGACATCGGATTGTTTATGTCTAAACTATTTAGCCATGAACAGCCTCGACCCGTCCAAGTCCGCTCCCGCCTCGGACCTCCAACGCATCCTGTGCATCGGCGGCGGGCCGGCAGGCCTGTACTTCGCCCTGTTGATGAAGGCGCGCAACCCGGCGCTGCAGATCACCGTGGTGGAGCGCAACCGCCCCTTCGACACCTTCGGCTGGGGCGTGGTGCTGAGCGACCAGACGCTTGCCAACCTGCGCGCGGCCGACGCGCCCACCGCAGCCCTCATCGGCAACGAGTTCCACCACTGGGACGACATCCAGGTCTTCTTCAAGGGCCGCCAGGTGCGCTCCGGCGGCCACGGCTTCTGCGGCATCGGCCGCAAGCGCCTGCTCAACATCCTGCAGGAGCGCTGCCTCGAGCTGGGCGTCGAGCTGGTGTTCGAGACCGACGTCTCCGACGACCAGGCGATGGCCGCCAAGTACAAGGCCGACCTGGTGATCGCCAGCGACGGCCTCAACAGCCGTATCCGCCAGCGCTACGCCGACGTGTTCAGGCCCGACATCGACCTGCGCAACTGCCGCTTCGTGTGGCTGGGCACGCACCAGACCTTCGACGCCTTCACCTTCGCGTTCGAACAGACCGAGCACGGCTGGTTCCAGGCCCACGCCTACCAGTTCGACGACAAGACATCCACCTTCATCGTCGAGACGCCCGAGGCCGTCTGGAAGGCCCACGGCCTCGACCAGATGGAGCAGCCCGAGGCCATCGCCTTCTGCGAGAAGCTCTTCGCCAAGTACCTCGGTGGCCATTCGCTCATCAGCAATGCCACGCACCTGCGCGGCTCTGCCAACTGGATCCGCTTTCCGCGCGTGGTGTGCGAACGCTGGACGCACCGCATCGACGTCGAGGGCCGCAGCGTGCCCGTGGTGCTGATGGGCGACGCGGCGCACACGGCGCACTTCTCGATCGGCTCGGGCACCAAGCTGGCGCTCGAAGACGCGATCGATCTGGCCAACGAGTTCGCGCAGGGCGGCACCGTCGACCACGTGCTCGAAGGCTACGAGGCGCGCCGCAGCGTCGAGGTGCTGAAGATCCAGAACGCTGCACGCAACTCCACGGAGTGGTTCGAGAACGTGCCGCGCTACACCGGCATGCAGATCGAGCAGTTCGCGTACTCGCTGCTCACCCGCTCGCAGCGCATCAGCCACGAGAACCTGCGCTTGCGCGACACGCAGTGGCTCGGCGGCTACGAGCAGTGGCTCGCCGGCGGCAAGGCCATGCCGCCGATGCTCATGCCCTACAAGGTACGCGGCCTCACGCTGAAGAACCGCATCCTGGTGTCGCCGATGGCCACCTACAGCGCGGTCGATGGCGTTCCGCAGGACTTCCTCCTGGTGCACCTGGGCGCACGCGCCCTGGGCGGCGCCGCCATGGTGTTCGTCGAGATGACGAGCCCGACGCCCGAAGGCCGCATCACGCCCGGCTGCACGGGCCTCTACAACGACGAGCAGCAGGCGGCCTTCAAGCGCATCGTCGACTTCGTGCACACGCAGTCCAGCGCCAAGATCGCCATGCAGCTCGGCCACAGCGGCCCCAAGGGCTCCACCCGCGTGGGCTGGGAAGGCACCGACGAGCCGCTCGAGAGCGGCAACTGGCCGCTGCTGGCCGCCAGCGCGCTGCCCTACGGCGAGCAGAACCAGCTGCCCGCTGCGATCACGCGCGCCGAGATGGACACGCTGCGCGACCGGTTCGTCGACTCGACCCGCCGCGCCGCCGAGTGCGGCTTCGACTGGCTCGAGCTGCACTGCGCGCACGGCTACCTGCTGTCGGCCTTCATCAGCCCGCTCACCAACCTGCGCACCGACGAGTACGGCGGCGACATCGAGGCGCGCTGCCGCTATCCGCTCGAGGTGTTCCGCGCGATGCGCGCCGCCTGGCCCGCCGACAGGCCGATGAGCGTGCGCATCTCGGCGCACGACTGGGCGCCCGGCGGCAACACCGATGCCGACGCCATCGTGGTCGCGCGCCTGTTCAAGGAGGCCGGCGCCGACTTCATCGACGTGTCGTCCGGCCAGACCACGCGCGCCGCGAAACCGGTGTACGGCCGCATGTACCAGACGCCGTTCTCCGACCGCATCCGCAACGAGGTCGGCATCTCGACCATCGCGGTGGGCGCCATCACCGACGCCGACCAGGCCAACAGCATCATCGCGGCCGGCCGCGCCGACCTGTGCGCCATCGCACGCCCGCATCTTGCCGACCCTGCCTGGACCCTGCACGAGGCAGCCAAGCTGCAGAGCCGCGACGTCGAATGGCCGCGGCAGTACCTGAGTGGGCGCGACCAGATGTACCGCGAGATCGCCAAGCAGCAGCAGCTCGCGGCCGCCGCCAATGCGGCGATGGCCGCACAAAACAGCGAGGAGACGCACTGACATGGACCTCGAAGCGCGCGCGCACAGCGAACACCCGGAGGCGCTGCGGCTGTGGCTTCGGCTGCTCACCTGCACGCAGCTGATCGAGAAGCAGGTGCGCAACGAGCTGCGCTCGCAGTTCGCCACCACGCTGCCGCGCTTCGACCTGATGTCGCAGCTCGAGCGTTCGCCCGAGGGCCTGAAGATGAACGAGCTCTCCCGCCGCATGATGGTGACGGGCGGCAACGTGACCGGCATCACCGACCAGCTCGTGTCCGAAGGGCTGGTGGAGCGCATCAACGTCGAGGGCGACCGCCGCGCATGGCGCGTGCGCCTCACGCCGCGCGGGCGCAAGCTCTTCAACGACATGGCGCAGCAGCACGAGGACTGGATCGTCGAGGCCTTCGCGGGCCTCAGCGCCAAGGAGATCGCGCAACTGCACAAGCTGCTGGGCAAGGTCAAGCAGCACTCGCACAACCAACTACTGATGGCGGAGACCGAATGAAGCACTACATCGGCGCGGGCAATCCCATGCGCGCGCAATTCGAACCCAAGGCGGCCTACAAGGCGGAGCACTTCGCATGGAGCTTCGAGGCCGGCGTGGGCACCATCACGCTGAACCGGCCCGACCGCAAGAACCCGCTGACCTTCGACTCGTACGCCGAGCTGCGCGACCTGTTCCGCGCGCTGGTCTACGCCACCGACGTGAAGACGATCGTGGTGACCGGCGCGGGCGGCAACTTCTGCTCCGGCGGCGACGTGCACGAGATCATCGGCCCGCTGACCGGCATGCGCATGCCCGAGCTGCTGGAGTTCACGCGCATGACGGGCGACCTGGTGAAGGCGATGCGCGCCTGCCCGCAGCCCATCGTCGGCGCGATCGACGGCGTGTGCGCGGGTGCCGGCGCGATGATCGCGCTGGCCTGCGACCTGCGCTACGGCTCGCCCGCCACGCGCACCGCTTTCCTCTTCACGCGCGTGGGCCTCGCCGGCGCGGACATGGGCGCGTGCGCACTGCTGCCGCGCGTGATCGGCCAGGGACGCGCGTCGGAACTGCTCTTCACCGGCCGCGCGATGACGGCGCAGGAAGGCCATTCGTGGGGCTTCTTCAACGCGCTGCATGAAGGCGACGCGCTGCTCGACGCCGCCACCAAGGTCGCGCGCGAGCTCGCCGAAGGCCCGACCTTCGCCCATGGCATGACCAAGACGATGCTGTCGCAGGAATGGTCGATGACCATCGACCAGGCCATCGAAGCCGAAGCTCAGGCACAGGCCATCTGCATGCAGACCGAAGACTTCAAGCGCGCCTACGAAGCCTTCGCGGCCAAGCGCAAGCCGGTCTTCGGCGGGGACTGACGCGATGTTGACCAAGGCTCCCGCACCACCCTCGACCGCGCACCTCGCGCTGCCTTTCTTCGACGATGCGCACCGCGCGCTGGCCGATGGCCTGCTGCCCTGGGCCGACGCGCAGCAAGTCGACGAACACGACGACCGCGCGGCCTGCCGCGACTGGGTGCAACGCCTCGGCGCCGGCGGCTGGCTGCGCTACTGCGTGCCGGGCAGTTCCGGCGGCGCGCTGGAGCGGCTCGATTCGCGCGCCCTGGTGCTGCTGCGCGAGACGCTCGCCTACCATTCGCCGCTGGCCGACTTCGCCTTCGCGATGCAGGGCCTGGGCAGCGGCGCGATCACGCTGGCGGGCACGCCGCTGCAGCACGCCGACTACCTGACCGCCGTGGCCAAGGGCAGCAAGATCGCGGCCTTCGCGCTCAGCGAGCCCGAAGCAGGCTCCGACGTGGGCGCGATGGCGATGCGCGCCGAGGCGACCGCCGACGGTTGGAAGCTGAACGGCGAGAAGACCTGGATCAGCAACGGCGGCATCGCCGACTTCTACTGCGTGTTCGCTAAGACCAACCCTGAAGGCGGCACGCGCGGCATCACCGCCTTCATCGTCGATGCGAAGACGCCGGGCCTCGACACCTCCGCGCACATCGACGTGATGGCGCCGCACCCGCTGGCCACGCTGCGCTTCGAGAACTGTGTCGTGCCGCGTACCGCGCAGCTGGGCGAGCTCAACGGCGGCTTCAAGCTCGCGATGCGCACACTCGACATTTTCCGCGCCTCGGTGGCCGGGGCGGCGCTCGGCATGGGCCGGCGCGCGCTGGCGGAAGCGATCGCCCATTCGAAGAAGCGCCGCATGTTCGGCCAGACGCTGGCGGACTTCCAGCTCACGCAGGCCAAGCTCGGCGAGATGGCCGCGCTGATCGACGGCGCAGCGCTGCTCACCTACCGCGCCGCATGGATGCGCGACGACGCAGAGCAGCGCGGTGCACCGGCAGTGGGCGACGTGTCGGCCGCCGCGGCCATGGCCAAGATGTGCGCCACTGAGAACGCGAGCCGGGTGATCGACATGGCGCTGCAGATGCACGGCGGCCTCGGCGTGAAGGTTGGTACGAAGGTTGAAAGCCTCTACCGCGACATCCGCTCGCTGCGCATCTACGAGGGCGCGACGGAAGTTCAACAACTGATCATCGGCAAATCCGTTCTACGGGGATAAACACCGTGTCTGCCCAAGTCGACCGCTTCGTTCACGACCGCTTGCCGCCCGCGGCACAGCTGCCCGTCTTTCGCTACGACCTGCCCGAGCTGCAGCTGCCCGACCAGCTCAACCTGGTCGAGGAACTGCTCGACAAGGCGGCGGCCAAGGGCTTCGGCGACAAGCCGATGCTGCGCTCGCCGCAGGGCACGCTGACCTATGCGCAGGCGGCCGTCGAGGTGAACCGCATCGCGCAGGTGCTGGTCGAGGATCTCAAGCTGGTGCCGGGCAATCGCGTGCTGCTGCGCGGCGGCAATTCGGTGGCGATGGCGCTCGCGTGGCTGGCGGTGGTGAAGGCCGGGCTGATCGCGGTGGCGACGATGCCGCTGCTGCGCGCCAAGGAGCTGGGCGACATCATCGAGAAATCGCAGCCCGTGGCCGCGCTGTGCGACGGGCGGCTGCTCGACGAGTTGCTGCTCGCGCAGCAGGCGCACCCGGTGCTTGCCACAGTCATCGCGTTCAACAAGCCCGACGCGGACGACTCGTTGTCGGCCAGGGCAGCGAAGAAGAGCGGCGTGTTCAAAGCCTGCCCCACGGCATCCGACGACATCGCGCTGCTGGCCTTCACATCGGGCACCACCGGCAAGCCGAAGGCGCCGGTCACCACGCACCGCGACGTTCTCGCGATGTGCGAGACCTGGCCGCGCCACGTGCTGCGCGCGCGCAGCGACGACATCGTGGTCGGATCTCCACCGCTGGCCTTCACCTTCGGGCTCGGCGGACTGCTGGTGTTTCCGATGTGGGCGGGTGCCTCGGTCTACTTTCCCGACGCGCCGTTCACGCCCGAAGGGCTGGTGAAACTCATCAACGAAGTCGGCGCGACCATCTGCTATACGGCGCCCACGTTCTATCGCCAGATGGCGCCATTCGTGAAGCAGCACGGCATGCCCACCCTGCGCATCAGCGTGAGCGCGGGCGAGGCCCTGCCAGACGCCACGCGTCAGCTGTGGAAGGAAGCGTCCGGCATCGAGATGCTGGACGGCATCGGCGGGACCGAGGTCTTCCACATCTACATATCGGCTGCCGGCGCCGACGTGCGCCGCGGCGCGGTCGGCAAGGCGGTGCCAGGCTTCACCGCGAAGGTGGTGGACAACCAGGGCAACGAAGTGCCGCACGGTACGGTCGGCAAGCTTGCGCTGCAGGGGCCCGTGGGCTGCCGCTATCTCGACGACGCGCGGCAGACCGACTACGTCAAGAACGGCTGGAACTACCCGGGCGATTCGTTCGTGCAGGACGACGACGGCTACTTCTTCTACCAGGCACGGGCCGACGACATGATCATCACCGCCGGCTACAACGTCGGCGGGCCGGAGGTCGAGGACGCGCTGCTCAAGCACCCCGCAGTGGCCGAATGCGGCGTGATCGGCAAGCCCGATCCGGAGCGCGGCATGATCGTGAAGGCCTTCTGCGTCCTCAAGCCTGGCAACGAGGGCGATGCCGACCTGGTGAAGGCGCTGCAGGACCACGTGAAGGCCACCATCGCACCGTTCAAATACCCGAGGGAGATCGAGTTCGTGCCGGCGCTGCCGCGCACTGAAACCGGCAAGCTCCAGCGATTCAAACTGAGACAACCCAACACAACGACATCATGATCAACAAACTCCTGCAACCCGAAGGCTGGCTGCCCCCCAAAGGCTATGCGAACGGCGTCGCCGCTCGCGGAACGATGCTTTTCGTCGGTGGCCAGATCGGCTGGAATGCGCAACAGCAGTTCGAGTCGGACGACTTCATCGACCAATGCGGCCTCGCGCTGCGCAACATCGTCGAGGTGCTGCGAGCAGGCGGTGCAGGCCCCGAGCACATGGTTCGCATGACCTGGTACGTGACGGATCGCGACGAATACAGCCGGCGGCTGAGCGAGCTCGGGCCGGTCTACCGCGAAGCCATGGGCCGCAACTTCCCGGCCATGACCTGCGTGCAGGTGGCGGCGCTGGTGGAACACCGGGCGAAGGTCGAGATCGAGGTGACGGCGGTCGTTCCGGACTGACCCTTCACCGCCAGCCCCAAAGCAGGAATGCCCTCATCGAGAGGGCATTTGTTTTTGCGAATCCGTTGGCCATTCATGGCAGTGGATCGGCAAGGAAAAGGAAATCGAAGAGCAAAAGAAAAAGGCCCTTTGATTTCTCAAAGGGCCTTTTCAATTTGGTTGCGCGAGCAAGATTTGAACTTGCGACCTTTGGGTTATGAGCCCAACGAGCTACCAGGCTGCTCCATCGCGCGGCAGACTTAGATTATAGCTTATTCAGCAGCGTTTTGCTCGGCTGCGTCTTCTTTAATTTCAGGACGATCAACCAGTTCGACGAGCGCCATCGGTGCATTGTCGCCAACGCGGAAACCCATCTTCAGGATGCGGGTGTAGCCGCCTGGACGCGCTGCGAAACGCGGACCGAGGTCGTTGAAGAGCTTCACGACGCTGTCGCGGCTGCGCAGGCGGTCGAAGGCCAGGCGCTTGTTGGCGACGGTGGGCTTCTTGGCCAGGGTGATCATCGGCTCGATGACGCGGCGCAGTTCCTTGGCCTTGGGGACCGTGGTCTTGATGACTTCGTGCTCGATGAGCGAGTTCATCATGTTCTGCAGCATCGCGAGGCGGTGCGAGCTGGTGCGGTTGAGTTTGCGGAGTCCGTGTCCGTGACGCATGGTGCTTTCCTTTACTTTATAAAAACAGGCAGCCGTGTCAGGTACTGCCCGGTGCACTGGCCCTTTTCAGGGGGCCTTTTTCAAAAATTCAAATATCAACGCTTGTCGAGGCCGGCCGGCGGCCAGCTTTCGAGCTTCATGCCCAAGGTCAGGCCGCGGGAGGCGAGCACTTCCTTGATTTCGTTGAGCGACTTGCGACCCAAGTTCGGGGTCTTGAGCAGCTCGTTCTCGGTGCGCTGGATCAGGTCACCGATGTAGTAGATGTTTTCGGCCTTCAGGCAGTTGGCCGAACGCACCGTCAGTTCGAGTTCGTCGACAGGGCGCAGCAGGATCGGATCGAACTGCTGTGCGCTGCGCGGAGCCGGAGCGTCGAATGCAGCGAGTTCGCCGCCTTCGAGCTGCGCGAACACGGCGAGCTGCTCGACCAGGATTTTAGCCGATGCGCGCACCGCGTCTTCGGCGGTGATCGCACCGTTGGTCTCGATCTCGACCAGCAGCTTGTCCAGGTCGGTGCGCTGCTCCACGCGGGCGCTTTCGACCGTATAGCTCACGCGCTTGACGGGCGAGAACGAGGCGTCGAGGACGATGCGGCCGATCGACTTGGTCGGCTCGTCCGCATAGCGGCGCATCGTGCCGGGCACGTAGCCGCGGCCCTTCTCGACCTTGATCTGCATGTCGAGCTTGCCGCCTTGCGACAGGTGGGCGATCACGTGGTCGGGGTTGATGATCTCGACGTCGTGCGGGGTCTGGATGTCGGACGCCAGCACCGGGCCTTCGCCGTCCTTGCGCAGGCTCAGCGTGACTTCGTCGCGGTTGTGGAGCTTGAACACCACGCCCTTGAGATTCAGCAGGATGTTGACGACATCTTCCTGCACGCCGTCGATCGACGAGTACTCATGCAGAACGCCAGCGATCGTGACTTCGGTGGCCGAGTAGCCCACCATGGACGACAGCAGTACGCGACGCAGCGCGTTGCCGAGCGTGTGGCCATAGCCACGCTCGAAAGGCTCGAGCGTCACCTTGGCCTTGTTGGCGGCAAGTTGCTCGACCTGGATGGTCTTGGGTTTCAGCAGGGTGGTTTGCATGCAGACTTCCTCTCAATACCCCCGGCTCGTTACACCGGTAAGGCTGGTGAAGCACCTGAGCCGCGGCAAAGCGCGGAACAGGAACGTGAACAACAAAAACAATCTCCCGCCGGCGCGTGAGAGCGCAGGCGGGTAGAAAAAATCAACGCGAATACAGTTCGACGATCAGCGATTCGTTGATGTCGGCTGCGAATTCGTCGCGATCGGGCACCTTCTTGAACGTGCCTTCGGCCTTGTCGGCATTCACGTCGACCCATGCCGGAATACCGACTTGCTGGGCGAGTTGCAGTGCTTCGACAACGCGGGTCTGCTTCTTCGACTTCTCGCGCACGGCGATCACGTCGCCGGTCTTGACCAGGTACGACGGGATGTTGACCGACTGGCCGTTCACCGTGATCGCCTTGTGCGACACGAGCTGGCGCGCTTCGGCGCGGGTCGAGCCGAAGCCCATGCGGTAGACGACGTTGTCCAGGCGCGATTCGAGGATCGACAGCAGGTTGGCACCGGTGTTGCCACGGCGGCGATCGGCTTCTTCGAAGTAGCGGCGGAACTGCTTCTCGAGCACGCCGTACATGCGCTTGACCTTCTGCTTCTCGCGCAGCTGCAGACCATAGTCGGAGGTGCGCTGACCCGAGGTGCGACCGTGCTGGCCGGGCTTGGAGTCGAACTTGGCCTTGTCCTGGATCGAACGGCGAGCGCTCTTCAAGAACAGGTCGGTGCCTTCACGGCGGGAAAGTTTGGCCTTGGGGCCGAGGTAACGTGCCACGATTTTTCCTTTGTGTCATCTGCCGCAGTTGCCTGCGGGAGCCATCAGCGGATTGCCGATGGCGGTGGGCTTAGTAAAAAAACAAACGCGCAGCCGCTATTCAAAGCCGGCTGCGCCTTGCGGACTGACGATCAGATGCGGCGACGCTTCTGGGGACGGCAGCCGTTGTGCGGAACGGGCGTCACGTCGGCAATGGAATTGATCCGGATGCCGAGCGCAGCCAGTGCGCGCACCGACGATTCGCGACCGGGGCCGGGGCCCTTGATCTCGACGTCGAGGTTCTTGATGCCTTGTTCGACAGCAGCACGGCCGGCCACTTCGGAAGCGACCTGCGCAGCGAACGGCGTCGACTTGCGCGAGCCCTTGAAGCCCTGGCCACCCGACGAAGCCCACGACAGGGCGTTGCCCTGGCGATCGGTGATCGTGATGATGGTGTTGTTGAACGAAGCGTGCACGTGAGCGATACCGTCCGCGACGTTCTTGCGAACCTTCTTGCGAACGCGCTGTGCGGCGTTGTTTGCAGGTGCTTTAGCCATGCTGTTCTATCCTTATTTCTTCAGGGACTGCGCAGCCTTGCGCGGACCCTTGCGGGTGCGGGCGTTGGTGCGCGTGCGCTGGCCGCGCATCGGCAGGCCGCGACGATGACGGAAGCCGCGGTAGCAGCCGATGTCCATCAGGCGCTTGATGTTCATCGTCGTCTCGCGACGCAGGTCGCCTTCGATCGTGAACAGAGCGATCTGGTCGCGGATCTTCTCGAGATCGGCGTCGGTCAGATCCTTGATCTTCTTCGAATACTCGATGCCGCTCGCTTCGCAGATCTGACGGGCGCGGGTGCGACCGATGCCGAAGATGGCGGTCAGGCCGATTTCAGCGTGCTTGTGCGGCGGGATGTTGATGCCAGCAATACGTGCCATGTGCGTCCTCTAATACTCTTCAATCAACCCTGGCGCTGCTTGTGGCGCGGGTCGGTGCAGATCACGCGCACCACACCCTTGCGGCGGATGACCTTGCAATTACGGCAGATGGTTTTGACCGAGGCCGAAACTCTCATTTCACTCTCCTAAAACTGTTTAACGTGGCGGTCTACCGCCCGGACTCAATACTGAAACACAGCCCTACGATGTCTTGAAGTTCGCCTTCTTCAGCAGCGATTCGTACTGCTGGGACATCATGTAGTTTTGCACCTGGGCCATGAAGTCCATCGTGACGACCACGATGATCAGCAGGGAGGTACCACCGAAGTAGAACGGCACGTTGTACTTCAGGATCAGGAACTCTGGCAGCAGGCAGACGAAGGTGATGTACACCGCGCCCGCCAGCGTCAGGCGAACCAGGATCTTGTCGATGTAGCGAGCGGTCTGGTCACCCGGGCGGATGCCAGGAATGAATGCACCACTCTTCTTCAGGTTGTCGGCCGTTTCCTTGCTGTTGAACACGAGCGCCGTGTAGAAGAAGCAGAAGAAAACGATCGCAGCGGCATACAGCAGCACGTAGATCGGCTCGCCGGGGCGCAGCGCACTGGCGACGTCCTTGATCCAGCGGAAACCGCCGTCGCCGGTGCTGAACCAGCCGACCACCGTCGCCGGCAGCAGGATGATCGACGAGGCGAAGATCGGCGGGATCACGCCGGCCATGTTCAGCTTCAGCGGCAGGTGCGACGACTGGCCGCCGTACACCTTGTTGCCGACCTGGCGACGCGCATAGTTCACGAGGATCTTGCGCTGGCCGCGTTCAACGAACACCACGAAGTAGGTGACCAGCACCACCACGGCGACGATGAAGAGCGCGACGATCACGTTCATGGCACCGGTACGCACCAGCTCCAGGAGGCCGCCGATGGCGTTGGGCAGGCCAGCCGCGATACCCGCGAAGATCAGGATCGAGATCCCGTTGCCCAGGCCGCGTTCGGTGATCTGCTCGCCGAGCCACATCAGGAACATGGAGCCTGCCGTCAGGCTCACCATGGCAGTGATGCGGAAGCCGAAGCCGGGCGAGATAACCAGGCCTGCCGACGACTCGAGAGCCACCGCGATGCTGAACGACTGGAAGAGGGCCAGGCCCAGCGCACCATAGCGCGTGTACTGCGTGATCTTGCGGCGGCCGGCCTCGCCTTCCTTCTTCAATTGCTCGAAGGTCGGAAGCACGTAGGTCATCAGCTGCATGATGATCGACGCCGAGATGTACGGCATGATCCCCAACGCGAACACGGTGAAGCGCGACAGCGCCCCGCCCGAGAACATGTTGAACAGGCTCAGAATGCCGCCCTGCTGGCCCTGGAACAGCGCAGCCAGCTGGTCCGGGTTGATACCCGGCACAGGGATGTGGGCGCCGATCCGGTAGACCACGAGCGCGAGCAGCAAGAAGACGAGCCGGCGACGGAGGTCACCGAACTTGCCTGTCTTTGCGATCGTTGCCGCGTTAGTTGCCACGAAGAACTTCTTTCAGTCCGATGATGATCAGGCGATGCTGCCGCCGGCTGCTTCGATGGCAGCCTTGGCGCCAGCCGTTGCACCCACGCCCGTCAGCTTGACGGCCTTGGTGAGCTCACCGGTCTTCACGACCTTGACGACCTTGGCGAGCTGGCCCACGAGGCCGGCTTGCTTCAGCGCCAGGATGTCCACTTCGGCCAGGCCGAGCTGCTCGAGAGCGGTCAGCGTGACTTCGGCGTTGAACTTCAGCAGGTGCGACTTGAAGCCACGCTTCGGCAGGCGACGCTGCAGCGGCATTTGACCGCCTTCGAAGCCGACCTTGTGGAAACCGCCTGCGCGCGACTTCTGGCCCTTGTGGCCGCGACCCGAGGTCTTGCCCAGGCCGGAACCGATACCGCGGCCGACACGGCGCTTGGCGTGCTTGGCGCCATCGGCCGGCTTGATGCCATTGAGTTCCATATCAGTCTCTCTTACAGGACTTTGACCAGATAACTGATCTTGTTGATCATGCCGCGCACAGCGGGCGTGTCTTGCAGTTCGCTCACGCTGTTGAGCTTGCGCAGGCCGAGGCCACGCACGGTCGCGCGATGCGATTCCTTGGTGCCGATCGGGCTCTTGACCAGCTGCACCTTGAGGGTTTGTTGTTGCGTCATTTGAATGCTTCCTTGAGGCTTGCGACGGCCTGCGCTCAGGCGAAGATTTCTTCGACGGTCAGACCGCGCTTGGCAGCCACTTCGCTGGCGGTCGTCGAGTTCTTCAACCCGTCGAGCGTGGCGCGAACCATGTTGTACGGGTTCGACGAGCCGTGGCTCTTGGCCACGATGTCGGTGATGCCCATCACTTCGAACACGGCGCGCATCGGGCCGCCGGCGATGATGCCGGTACCCTTGGGAGCCGGGTACATCACGACCGTCGAAGCGCCGTGGTGGCCCTGCACCTGGTGGTGCAGCGTGCCGTTCTTGATCGAAACCTTCAGCAGGTTGCGACGCGCTTCTTCCATTGCCTTCTGCACTGCAGCGGGCACTTCCTTCGACTTGCCCTTGCCCATGCCGACGCGGCCATCGCCGTCACCGACCACGGTCAGCGCTGCGAAACCGAGGATACGACCACCCTTCACCACCTTGGTGACGCGGTTGATCGCGATCATCTTCTCGCGCAAACCGTCCTCGGGGCCTTCGTTCTGGGTTCTTGCCTGAATCTTTGCCATTTTGAATCTCGTGTCCGGTTAGAACTGCAGGCCGGCTTCGCGGGCGGCTTCGGCCAGCGCCTTGACGCGGCCGTGGTACGCGAAACCTGCGCGGTCGAATGCGACCTTCTCGATGCCGGCAGCCTTCGCCTTTTCAGCGATGCGCTTGCCGACGGCGGTGGCTGCGGCAGCGTTGCCGCCCTTGCCCGAACCGCCGAGCGAGGTACGCACTTCGGCTTCTGCGGTCGATGCGGTTGCAATCACCTTGGCGCCGTCGCCGGAGATGACGGTGGCGTAGATGTGCAGGTTGGTGCGGTTCACCGTCAGACGGGCCACGCCCTGCGTCGCGATGCGGATGCGGGTCTGGCGCGAGCGGCGGAGACGCTGTGCTTTTTTGGTCAACATCATTTTGCTGCCCCTTACTTCTTCTTGGTCTCTTTGATCACGATCTTCTCGTCCGCATAGCGGATGCCCTTGCCCTTGTAGGGCTCTGGCGGACGAACGGCACGGATCTCAGCGGCCACCTGGCCGACGCGCTGGCGGTCGGCACCCTTGATCACGACTTCGGTCGGGCTGGGCGTCGTCACCGTGATGCCCTGGGGCATGTCGATGTTGACGGGGTGCGAGTAGCCGACCTGGAGGTTCAGCTTGGCGCCCTGGGCAGCAGCCTTGTAGCCGACGCCGATCAGGCTGAGCTTCTTCTCGAAGCCCTTGGTCACACCGACCACCATGTTGTTCACGAGCTGGCGAACCGTGCCGCTCATCGCGTTGGCTTCACGCGATTCGTTGGCGGGCTCGAAGCTCAGCTTGCCGTCCTTGTTGACGACGTTGACCAGCGCGTTGCGCGAAAGGTTGAGCGTGCCGCCCGTACCCTTGACGCTGATCTGGTCTTCCTTGATCGACACATCCACGCCTGCGGGGATGGCGACCGGCGATTTTCCTACTCGGGACATTTCAGTTACTCCTCGATGTCTCGGTTAGGCGACGTAGCACAGGACTTCGCCGCCGACACCGGAGGCGCGAGCCTTGCGGTCGGTCATCACGCCCTTGGGGGTCGTGACGATGGCGACGCCGAGGCCGTTCTGGACTTGCGGAATGGAAGCGCTGGCCTTGTAGACGCGCAGACCAGGGCGGCTCACACGCTCGATACGCTCGATGACCGGACGGCCAGCGTAGTACTTCAGCGAGATTTCCAGTTCGCTCTTGCCGGCTTCGGTCTTGACCTGGAAGCCGTCGATGTAGCCCTCGTCCTTCAGGACTTGTGCGATCGCGACCTTCACCTTCGAAGACGGGACCGACACGGTGGGCTTCGCCACCATCTGCGCGTTGCGGATACGCGTCAGCAGGTCGGCAATGGGATCACTCATGCTCATGTTGTTTGCTCCTGCCTGGCTTACCAGCTGGCCTTGGTGACACCAGGGATGTCGCCGTTGAAAGCCAGTTCACGGATCTTGGCGCGGGCCAGACCGAATTGACGGAAGGTGCCACGGGGACGACCGGTGATTTCGCAACGGTTGCGCTGGCGCGTGGGGTTCGCGTTGCGCGGCAGCTTCTGCAGCGCCAGGCGAGCAGCAGCGCGCTCTTCCTCGGTCTTCTTCAGGTCGTTGGAAGCCGCCTTCAGTTCGGCGTGCTTCGCTGCGAACTTGGCAACCAGCTTGTCGCGCTTGAGTTCGCGCTGGATCAAAGATGCTTTAGCCACAGGTCACCTCAGTTCTTGAACGGGAAACGGAAGCCGGCCAGAAGCGCCTTGGCTTCTTCGTCGGTCTTGGCCGTCGTCGTGATGCTGATATTGAGACCGCGCAGGGCATCGACCTTGTCGTACTCGATCTCGGGGAAAATGATCTGTTCCTTGACGCCGATGTTGTAGTTGCCACGGCCGTCGAAAGCGCGACCGGAGATACCACGGAAGTCGCGAACGCGCGGCAGCGCGATCGTCACGAAGCGATCCAGGAATTCGTACATGTGCACGCCACGCAGCGTGACCATGCAGCCGATCGGCTGGTTCTCACGGATCTTGAAGCCGGCAATGGCCTTCTTCGACTTGGTGACCACGGGCTTCTGGCCAGCGATCTTGGTCAGGTCGGCGACTGCGTTCTCGAGAACCTTCTTGTCGGCGACGGCTTCACCCACACCCATGTTCAGGGTGATCTTGGTGAGGCGCGGGACCTGCATCGGCGACGTGTAGCCGAACTTTTCGGTCAGGTCTTTCGCGATCTTTTCGCGATAGTGTTGTTGGAGACGTGCCATGTGAGTACCTCTTAGGCGAACTTGATTTCTTCGCCGCTCGACTTGAACACGCGAACAGCCACGCGCTTGCCGTCAGCATCCTGGGTGACCTTGACGCCCACGCGATCGGCCTTACCGGTCGCGGCGTTGAAGATCGCCACGTTGGATTGGTGAATCGGCATGGCCTTCTCGACGATGCCACCGGTCGTACCCTTCAGGGGGTTGGGCTTGGTGTGCTTCTTGACGAGGTTGATGCCTTCGACGACCACATGCGAGTCGTCCTTGCGCAACGAGACGGTGCCCCGCTTGCCCTTGTCGCGGCCGGCCAACACGATGACCTGGTCGCCCTTGCGAATCTTGTTCATGGCGTTGTGTCCTTAGAGAACTTCGGGTGCCAGCGACACGATCTTCATGAACTTCTCGGTGCGCAGTTCGCGCGTGACCGGTCCGAAGATGCGGGTGCCGATGGGCTCCAGCTTGGCGTTGAGCAACACTGCTGCGTTGCCGTCGAATTTCACGAGCGAGCCGTCGGCGCGGCGGATGCCCTTGGCGGTGCGCACCACCACAGCGCTGTAGATCTCGCCCTTCTTGACGCGACCACGCGGAGCGGCTTCCTTGATGCTGACCTTGATGACGTCGCCCACGCTGGCGTAACGCCGCTTGGAGCCACCGAGCACCTTGATACACAGGACGGATTTCGCGCCCGTGTTGTCGGCCACTTCGAGCCGGGATTCAGTTTGGATCATTTCTTGATATTCCCAACTTGTACCGATGCGCCTCCAGGAGGGAGGCAAATCAGTCAGTCTTGGGCCCGTCGTCCATACCCCGAACCACTCGGGGCACTTCCGCTTTGGGCTGAAAGCTCCGCCTTTTGAAAGCGAAGCCCGCGATTGTTGCACGCAAGAAGCCGGAAGTCAACAGGCCTGCATGCCAGCAAACGCAGCCACTAGACTGCGGGGCGTGCGCATGCCCGGAAAAACCACCCTTTCGACCTCATCGCTGCTGCGGCGGCGCCTGCTGCTGGCCGGCGGTGCCGGCCTGGCGGGGCTCGGGGGGCTATTGGCACTCCCCGGCTGCAAGGGCGCAGCGACGCCGAAACCGGACACAGGCCGGCTGCGCCTCCTCGCCGAGGCACGCTGGCCGCACCGCCTTCATATAGAGGGAACCACGGCCGGAGGCCTTTCGGGCATCGACTACGACCCGGTCCGAGGTGAGTACCTGCTCATCAGCGATGACCGGTCGGATCTCGCTCCCGTGCGCTACTACACCGCCCGCTGGCCCTCCCCGCAGGCCGCTGCTCCGGAGGCGACGGGCGTGGTGCAGCTGCAACGCCCCGGCGGTGGCCAGTGGCCCAGCCGGCGCGACGCGGTCGATGGCCTGCCGGTGCCCGATCCCGAGGGCCTGCGGCTGCGCCCAGTCACCAACACCCTGCTCTGGACCAGCGAGGGCGACGTCGCCCGCGGCTTCGGCCCGGCCTTGTACGAATCCGCCCGCGGCGGCCGTTTCCTGCGCGAATTCCGGATGCCGGGCATGTTCCAGCCCGATCCTGCCAGACGTCGCGGTCCGCGCGACAACCTGAGCTTCGAGGGCGTCAGCCTCACGCCCGACGGCCGCTTCGCCTGGCTGGGAATGGAAAACGCGCTGGTCCAGGACGGCCCCGAACCCGCCATCGGCGCTCCCGGCGGCCCCTGCCGCTTCACCCGGATCGACCTGCAGACCGGCCAGGCCGACCGCCAGATCGCCTATGTTCCCGACGCCATCCCGCTGCGCCCGCTGATTCCGGGCAGCTATGCCGACAACGGCGTGAGCGAGATCCTGATGCTCGAAGCCGACCGCATGCTGGTGCTGGAGCGCGCCTACGCCACCGGCCGCGGCAACTCGCTGCGCCTGTATGAAATAGACACCCGCGCGGCCAGCGACGTGCTCGCCGTCGACGCGCTGGCGCCCGGCAACCACCGGCCGGCGGCCAAGACGCTGGTGGCCGACTTCGCCGCGCTTGGCCTGTCGAGGCTCGACAACACCGAAGGCATGTGCTGGGGCCCGCCGCTGCCCGGCGGCGGGCGCATGCTGGTGGTCGTGAGCGACGACAATTTCAATCCGCTTCAAATCACCCAGTTCGCCGCTTTCGAATACGCCGACCGACCATGACCATCGCCGTGACCTTCCTGCCCCGCACCGGCCCCGCGCCGCTGCCTCCCGTCGCCTTCATCGGGGGCGGCAACATGGCCAGCGCCATCATCGGCGGCCTGATCCAGCAAGGCACCCCGGCGGATGCCTTCGAGGTGGTCGAGCCCTTCGAGGAGGCCCGCGCGAAGCTGTCGCAGTCCTTCGGCATCGTCGCCAGGCCCGAGGCGAGCGAGGCGCTGTCGCGCTGCGGCGTGATGGTCTGGGCGGTCAAGCCCCAGACATTCGCCGATGCCGCGAAGGCGGTGCGCCCCTTCGCCGCCCAGGCCCTGCAACTGAGCGTGGCCGCCGGCATTCCCTCCGACAGCATCGCGCGCTGGCTCGGCACCGAGCGCGTGGTGCGCGCCATGCCCAACACGCCCGCGCTGGTCGGCAAGGGCATGACCGGCCTGTTCGCGCGGCCCGGCGTCGAGAGCGCCGACCGCTCGACGGTCGGCCAGCTGCTGGCGCCCACCGGCGAGCTGCTCTGGGTCGACACCGAACCCGCGCTCGACGCGGTCACCGCCATGTCGGGCTCCGGCCCAGCCTACGTGTTCTATTTCATCGAGGCGATGACCGAGGCCGGCGTCGAGATGGGCCTCACGCCCGAGCAGGCCCAGCGGCTGGCCATCGGCACCTTCGTGGGCGCATCGTCGCTGGCACACAGCGCGACCGAGCCGCCGTCGGTGCTGCGCGAGCGCGTGACCTCCAAGGGCGGCACGACCTACGCTGCCATCACCTCGATGCAGGCGGCGGACGTGAAGTCGCAGTT
>CAJYQC010000369.1 GCA_913776885.1 uncultured Variovorax sp. | reverse complement strand
GCCCCTCAAAACCGGCGAGGCCCAGCCCAGCGGCAGCCGAGCCAGGGCCGCCCCGCAGCGGGGGCTGCGTCCCCCTGCCCGCCTTGCGGCAAGCAAGGCGAGAGCGGGGGGAAAGCGCGCAGCGCTTCAGGGGGGTGTCCACTTCAGTGGCCGAGCGCGATGTAGCGCGCCAGGTGATGGTCTTCATCGCCCAGCTGGTGGTCGATCATCACCAAGCGCTTCGCATAGTGCGCCAGCGGCAGCTCCCAGGTCATGCCGATGCCCCCATGCATCTGGATGCTTTCCTCGGCCACGAGCGTGCCGATGCGGCCGATGCTGAACTTGGCCGCCGAGAGCGCCCGCTCGCGCGCGATGCGGTCCGCGCCGTCGATCGCGGCGGCCGCGTTGATGACGGCGGAGCGGGCCTGCTCCACCTCCAGCAGCAGGTCCGCCATGCGGTGCTGCAGCGCCTGGAAGCTGCCGATCGGCACTCCGAACTGCTTGCGGGTGCGCAGGTATTCCAGCGTGTGTTCCTTGGCCACGTCCATGGCGCCCACGGCCTCGGCGCAGAGCGCCAGCAGTCCCCAGCCCACGGCCCGCTCCAGCAGCGCGGCGCCCTCGCCTTCGGCGCCCAGCAGTGCATCCGCGCCCACGGCCACGTCCTTAAAGACCAGTTCGGCCGTGCGGCCGCCGTCGATGCGGCTATTGGCCCGGCGCGTGAGTCCGGCGGCATCGCCGGGCACCAGGAACAGCGAGATGCCCTCCGCATCGAAGCTGCCGCCGCCCGTGCGGGCCGACACCAGCAGCCAGCCGGCGCTGTCGCCGAACAGCACCACGCCCTTGGCGCCCTCGATCACCCAGCCATCGCCCACGCGGCGCGCGGTGGCCGCCACGCGCGTCGGCTCGTAGTGGCCGCCCGGCTCGTCGTGCGCCAGCGCGGCCACGGCCTCGCCGGCCATCAGCGGTGCCAGCACGGCGTCTTTCTGCGCGGCGCTGCCGGCCGCCGCCACGGCTCGGCCCACCACCAGGGCGCCCAGCAGGGGCTCGGCCACCAGGCCGCGGCCCAGGCGCTCGAACACCACGCTGACGTCGAAGCCCGCGCCGCCGAAGCCGCCGTCGGCCTCGGTGAACAGCGCGCCGATGGCGCCCAGCTCGGCGAAGCCGCGGTACAGCGCGGGGCTGTGGCCCTGCGCGCCGTAAGCGGCCTGGTTGCGCCGCTCGATGCCGGCCTGCCCGGCGATGAAGCGGTCCAGCGTGTCCGCCAGCATGCGGCGGTCTTCGGTGTGTTCAAAATTCATGGCGTCACAGTCCCAGGATCATCTTGGAGATGATGTTTTTCTGGATCTCGTTGGAGCCGCCGAAGATCGACAGCTTGCGGTAGTTGAAGTAGTTGGCCGCGGCTGCGGCGGCCCCTTCCGGCCCCACGACCCGGTCTTCGTGGCCGGCATGCAGCGCCTCTTCCTCGAAAGGCAGCGCATACGGGCCCATGGCGCGGCGCGTGAGCGAGAGGATCTCCTGGCGGATCTCGGTGCCGCGGATCTTCAGCATGGAGCTTTCCGCGCCCGGCACGCCGCCGCCGGCCACCGCGGCGATCACGCGCAGGTTGGTGGTCTTCATGTTCTCCAGGTCGATCTCCACGCGGGCGAGGCGCGCGGCGAACAGCGGGTCCTGCGCGAGCGGACGGCCGTTGCACTGCACGGTGGCGGCCACGCGCTTCAACTTTTCCAGCGCCGCGACGGAGAAACCCACGCCCGCGATGTTGGTGCGCTCGTAGGTCAGCAGGTATTTGGCGTAGGTCCAGCCCTTGTTCTCCTCGCCCACCAGGTTCCCGGCGGGCACGCGCACGTCGGTGAAGAACACCTCGTTCACCTCGTGCTCGCCGTCCAGCGTGATGATGGGGCGCACCTCGACGCCGGGCGAGCGCATGTCCACCAGCAGGAAGCTGATGCCCGATTGCGCCTTGGCCTCGCGGTCGGTGCGCACCAGGCAGAAGATCATGTTGGCGTGCTGGCCCAGCGTGGTCCATGTCTTCTGGCCGTTGACGACGTAGTGGTCGCCCCCCTCGTCCCGTTTCAGTACCGCCGTGGTCTTGACCGAGGCCAGGTCCGAGCCCGCGCCGGGCTCCGAATAGCCCTGGCACCACCAGTCCTCGCCGTTCAGGATGCGCGGCAGCCAGTACTGCTTCTGCGCCTCGCTGCCGTACTTGATGAGCACCGGGCCCAGCATGTTCACGCCGAAGGGCACGATGCGCGGCGCGCCGGCCAGCGCGCATTCGTTCTCGAAGATGAACTTCTGCACGGCGTTCCAGCCCGGCCCGCCGTACTGCTCGGGCCAGTGGTTCGCGAGCCAGCCGCGCGCGTTCAGGATCGCGTGCCAGCGCTCCATGTCGGCCTTGTCCAGGCGCAGACCGGCGCGCACCTTGTGCGACAGCTCGGCGGGCAGATGCTCTTTCAGGAAGGCCTGCACTTCGTCGCGGAAGGCTTCCTCCTGGGGGGTGAATTGCAGATCCATGGGGTCTTTCGTCGATCGCTCGGTCTGTCGTTCGGTCAATGCGCTTCGGCGGCGGCGCGGTTCAGGCTGCCGAAGTCGCGGCCCTCGGCCACCAACTTTTCCAGCAGCGGCGCGGGCTTCCAGAAGAGGGGGTCTTCCTGCGCGAATTCGCGGATGTCGGCCAGGATCGTCGGCAGGCCCACCGTGTCGGCATAGTGCATCGGCCCGCCGCGGAAGCGCGGGAAGCCGTAGCCCGAGAGGAAGGTCACGTCCACGTCCAGCGGCCGCAAGGCGATGCCCTCTTCCACCACCTTCGCGCCCTCGTTGACCATCGCGGCCATGTAGCGGCGCATGATTTCGTGGGGCGTGAAGCTGCGTGGCACGACGCCCTTTTTCGCGCGCTCGGCATCGACGATAGCCAGCACCTCCGGGTCGGGCTGGCCGGTACGGACGCCTTCCGGATAGAGGTAGAAGCCGCGCCCCGTCTTCTG
>CAJYQC010000368.1 GCA_913776885.1 uncultured Variovorax sp. | reverse complement strand
TAATGCGGAAAGGGAGGCGAGGAAGGAAGCAGGCGCGAGCGGGTGGGCTCGCACCATCGCTAAGCGGCGATGCGCGGCGGCTTCAGGGGAACCTGAGGCACGCGGGATGGGGGTGAGTGAATATCCTGTGGCAGCGATGCGTGATGCCACCTTGCGTGGTGCAGCGTGGCGTTGCGCAGTCCGCAGATTTCGGAGAGGTCCGGAGCGAGATCGGTGGCCGGGGAGCGTTCTTCCAGCGTGGTGAACGGTCCCGCCGGCGCTTCGCAGTGGATGCCCGACAGCTGTTGAAGCCCGGCACCGGCGACGGGAGCCATGGCCGCGTCGTGCGACTTGGCCAGCGCCGCGAAGCTCTGGCAGCCCAGTGCGAACACGAGCAGCAGAGACAGGAGCCACCGGGGCATCATCAATCAGGAAGCCAGAAAGAGCGGCGGGCTTTCGTCTTCAGCGCTTGGCGAAGACGCCGTTCCACGCGAACACCGAGTTGGGTGCGTTCACGCGCAGCGGCAGAGCGGCAGGGCTCAGCGGGGCTTCCTTCTTCTTCGGCTGCGAGGGTTCGTGCTCCACGCGCACGCCCTTGGCGAGCTGGTCCTCGACCAGGCTCTGCAGCGTGACCGAGCCCAGGAACTCCATCACATGGTGCTTGGCGGAGGCCCAGAGCGCTTCGGTGGAATAGCAACCCTTGGCGCCCGCCTCGTCCTTCTTCGACGATTCCTCCGCATCGGAAAGGGGCTGGCCGTCGACCGAGGCGAGGATGTCCGCCACCGTGATCTCGGACGCCCTGCGCGTCAGTGTGTAGCCGCCGCCCGGTCCGCGGGTTGCCTTGATCAGCGCATGCTGGCGCAGCTTGCTGAACAGCAGTTCGAGCGACGAGCGGGCAATGTGTTGGCGCTTGCTGATCGACGCCAGTGGCACGGGGCCGTCCTGCTCGCGCATCGCGACATCGATCATGGCCGTCAAGGCGAAGCCGCCCTTCGTCGTGAGACGCATTGAATTTTCCTCGTTGTTGGGTTTTTCAAACGATGGGGCATAGGTGTGCAAAAGGCCCCGAAAAGTTTCCGAGGCATGGCAGCGACGGTTTTGAAACAGTTTGAAAGGCCCGTCCATGCGCGGTGCGGCTGCGGCGCTGTCGATGCTCGGTAAAGTGTCGGTCGCTTCCACGACCATCTCCATCCTGCCTTGAACTCCCTTCGCCCCGACCGCGCCCGCTTCGATGCCGCCATCGTCGACCTCGACGGCACCATGGTCGACACACTCGGCGACTTCGCCGCTTCGCTCAATCGCATGCTCGACGACCTCTCGCTTGCGCATGTCGCGCCCGCCGCCATCGAGACCATGGTGGGCAAGGGCTCGGAGCACCTGATCCATTCGGCGCTCGTGCATGTGATGTCTCCGGCCCTCTCCAAAGCCGAGGCCGATGCGAAGGCGCGAGCGCTGTTCGACCGAGCCTGGGAGCGCTACCAGCACCACTACCTCGCCATCAACGGCCGGCATTCGGCTGTGTATCCCGGCGTGATCAAGGGGCTGCAGGCGTTGCGCGCACAGGGCCTGCGGCTGGCCTGCCTCACCAACAAGCCGACTTCGTTCGCCAGGCCGCTGCTCGCCGACAAGGGGCTCGACGGCTTCTTCGAGCTGGTGTTCGGCGGCGACGCCTTCGAGCGCAAGAAGCCCGATCCGCTGCCGCTGCTGAAGACCTGCGAGGCGATGGGCACCGAACCCGCGCGCACGCTGATGATCGGCGACTCGAGCAACGACGCGCGCGCCGCGCGCGCGGCCGGTTGCCCGGTGGTGCTGGTGACCTACGGCTACAACCATGGCGAGCCGGTGCGCGGCGTGGATGCCGACGGCTTCGTCGATTCGCTGGCCGAACTGGTGCCCGCGGCCACGCGGTAGCTGCTTCGGCTACTGCTTGCCGAGAAGCGCGTCCTTCAGCTTCCAGTCGGCCGGATTCGGGCCGAGCCAGATGCGCAGCAGCGCGTTGAAGAAGGCCTGTTCCTTGATCGGATCGGGCTGGGGCACGCCGCGCACGGTGATCAGCGTGCCGGTTCCGGGAAGCCAGTCGACGGTGAAAGTGTCGCCGGTCTTCAGCTGCTTCTGGTCGGCGAACATCTGGCCCATGCGCAGCAGGCCGGGGATGAGATTGACCATCTCGCTCTTGGGCGAGTTGTCTTCGACGCCCTTGGTGAAGAGCTTGCCGAGTTCGTTCGCGTCGATGTCGCGCAGCATCGTGATGGACACGCGCTTGGGACCGGGCGCGGCCAGCGCTTCCTCGGGAGTGGATACCTTGCTGCCCACGTACAGGCCTGCCGCGTAGACCTTGAAGATCGCCTTGTAGCGGATCCCCGCGCCGTTGAGCAGCAGGGGGCTGCCGCGCAGGTCCATCCGCTCGTCGAGCTTGACGCCGCCCACGTCGACCTGCGCGGCCGAGGCACCGAGAGTGGCGACGACGAGGCATACGGCCAGGGCGAGGCGAGGGAATACGGTCGTGAGTGGAAGGGCGGGCAACGCTGTCTCCTCGGAGTTTTGCGAACGATCGTTCGAATGTATCTTTTTGTTCTACTTGCCCGGCCTCGGGGGAACCCTGAAGCGCTGCAGATGCGCTCGGTTGCGCGTCCCGGCGATTTCGTGGGCTAAACTCCGCAGTTCATATGTTCGTTCATCACGTCATTCAAACAGGTGAAGGCAGCCGGGGAGCCTGGCCCTGGCGTCGCCATACTTCGCTGACTGTTTGATTGCACGGCGCACGCCGTGCGCCCGCGGTTCCGGACCGGCACGCTCGCCGGCACCGGGCCACCCGTGAATGACCTTGCCGCCGGCCGAAGGAGCGCCGCGGGCAACTGGAGAACGTATCCGTGATCACCGAACTTGAATTCAAGAGCCTCAGCGCCCAGGGCTACAACCGTATTCCGCTGATGGCCGAGGCCTTCGCCGACCTCGAGACCCCCCTTTCCCTCTACCTCAAGCTGGCCCATTCGCAAGGCGGCGGCAAGCACAGCTTCCTGCTCGAATCGGTGGTGGGCGGCGAGCGTTTCGGGCGATACAGCTTCATCGGCCTGCCTGCGCGCACGCTGCTTCGCGCCAGCGGCTTCGGCGCCGAAGCCCTCACCGAAGTGGTGACCGACGGGCAGGTGGTCGAGACCGCCGAGCGCAATCCGCTCG
Source organism: uncultured Variovorax sp. (assembly GCA_913776885.1). Classification (GTDB taxonomy): domain Bacteria; phylum Pseudomonadota; class Gammaproteobacteria; order Burkholderiales; family Burkholderiaceae_C; genus Variovorax. Next base: position 7,402 of record CAJYQC010000368.1, on the reverse strand, counting down.
ACTTCGTGGCCGAGTACCAGAAGCGCTTCAAGGTGGCGCTGCGCCCGGGCCTGCCGCGCTTCTGCGGCGGCCTTGCCGGCTACTTCGGCTATGACACCGTGCGCCACATCGAGCGCAAGCTCGAGAAGACCTGCCCGCCCGACGCGCTGGGCTGCCCCGACATCCTGCTGCTGCAATGCGAGGAATTGGCCGTCATCGACAACCTCTCGGGCAAGCTCTACCTCATCGTCTATGCCGACCCGAAGCAGCCCGAGGCCTATGCCACGGGCAAGCGCCGCCTGCGAGAACTGAAGGAGAAGCTCAAGTACTCGGTGAGCGCGCCCGTCGTGAAGCCCACGCAGCCGCACCCGCCCGAGCGCAGCTTCGCCAAGGCCGACTACCTCGTGGCAGTGGAGCGCGCCAAGGAAATGATCGCCGCCGGCGACTTCATGCAGGTGCAGGTGGGCCAGCGCATCAGCAAACGCTATACGGAATCGCCGCTGTCGCTGTACCGCGCACTGCGTTCGCTGAACCCGTCGCCGTACATGTACTACTACGACCTCGGCGACTTCCACGTGGTGGGCGCGTCGCCCGAGATCCTGGTGCGCCAGGAGAACATCGGCGAGGGCGAGCAGAAAATCACCATCCGCCCGCTGGCCGGCACCCGCCCGCGCGGTGCGTCGCTGGAGCTCGACAAGGCGGCCGAAGTGGAGCTCATCAACGACCCGAAGGAGCGCGCCGAGCACGTGATGCTGATCGACCTCGCGCGCAACGACATCGGCCGCATCGCAAAGACCGGCACCGTGAAGGTGACCGAAGCCTTCGCGGTGGAGCGCTACAGCCACGTGATGCACATCGTGAGCAACGTCGAAGGCACGCTGAAGGACGGCATGACCGCCATCGACGTGCTCAAGGCCACGTTCCCGGCCGGCACCCTGACCGGCGCGCCGAAGGTGCACGCGATGGAGCTCATCGACGAACTCGAGCCCACCAAGCGCGGCCTGTACGGCGGCGCCTGCGGCTACATCAGCTACGCGGGCGACATGGACGTGGCCATCGCGATCCGCACCGGCATCGTGAAGGACCAGATGCTGCACGTGCAGGCCGCAGCCGGCGTGGTGGCCGACTCGGTGCCCGAGTTGGAGTGGAAGGAAACCGAGGCCAAGGCGCGTGCGCTGCTGCGTGCCGCCGAACTGGTCGAGGAGGGGTTGGAATGAGCGACGTTGGATACGGGCAGCCGAACGCAGAGGGCGCGAAGGTTTCGCAGAGGTCGCAGAAGGAACAGCCAAGTTTTGAGAATGACTGTTCGCACGACGTCATCGGCGCGGCAGTCGAGGTTCAACGTGTGCTTGGCACGGGACTCCTTGAAAGCGCCTATGCGGCTGCAATGGCGATCGAACTGCATGAGCGCGAGTTGGGGTTCGAACGCGAAGTCCCGATTGAGGCGGTCTACAAGGGGCGCCCGCTGGGCATCGCATACCGCGCAGACTTCGTGATCGAGGGCAGCGTGCTGCTCGAACTCAAGGCCATGGATGCCGTCAGCGAGGCGCATCGTGCGCAGCTGCTTTCGTATCTGCGCGTCTCCGGCATGAAGCTGGGCCTGCTGATCAACTTCCATACCTTCCCCGTCGTCAAGGGAATCCATCGGGTGGTGAACAAGCTATGAAGACCTTCTTTTTCAATTCCTTCCGCGATTTCTGCGAAACCTTCGCGACTTCTGCGTTCGGAAATCCGCGTTCGGAGGGCCTCGAAAAATGAAGCTCCTGATGATCGACAACTACGACAGTTTCACCTACAACATCGTCCAATACTTCGGCGAGCTGGGTGCGGACGTGCAGGTGCACCGCAACGACGAGATCACCGTGGAGCAGATCGGCGAGCTGATCGCCTCCGGCGTGACGCGGCTGGTGGTGTCGCCCGGGCCGTGTTCGCCGGCGGAGGCGGGCGTTTCGGTGGCGGCCATCGAGGCGTTCGCGGGCAAGCTGCCGATCCTGGGCGTGTGTCTTGGGCACCAGGCGATCGGTGCGGCCTTCGGCGGCAGGATCGTGCGCGCGCAGCAGCTCATGCACGGCAAGACCAGCGAGATCACGACCACCCAGGAAGGCGTGTTCGCGGGCCTGCCGAAGCGCTTCGTCGTCAACCGCTACCACTCGCTGTCCATCGAGCGCGAGAGCTGCCCGAAGGAGCTGGCTGTCACGGCCTGGACCGACGACGGCGAGATCATGGGCGTGCGGCATACCGGCTTCGCGCAAGATGTGCGCATCGAAGGCGTGCAGTTCCATCCGGAATCGATCCTGACCGAACATGGCCACGCCATGCTCAAGAACTTCCTGGAATAGCATTGACCAACCCCCAGGCTTCGCGCACTTCGTGTCGCTACGCCAACCCCCTCGCCGGGGGCAATACCTGTGGCCCGGCAAAGCCGGCTCCACGGTATTCCTGAAAGGACCCAAGACATGGCCATCTCCGAGTCCGTTGTTGATCTGCGCAGCGACACCGTCACCCAACCCACGCCCGCGATGCGCGAGGCCATGATGGCGGCGCCGCTTGGCGACGACGTCTTCGCCACCGATCCGAGCGTGAACGCGCTGCAGGAGAAGATCGCGGTCATGCTGGGCTTCGAGGCGGCGCTGTTTGTGCCCACAGGCACGCAGAGCAACCTGTGCGCGATCCTGTCGCACTGCGGCCGCGGCGACGAGTACATCGTCGGCCAGCAGGCGCACTGCTACCGCTGGGAAGGCGGCGGCGCGGCGGTGTTCGGCAGCGTGCAGCCGCAGCCGCTCGACCATGCAAGCGACGGCACGCTGCCGCTCGCGCAGATCGAGGCGGCCATCAAACCCGACGACGCGCACTTCGCGCGCACGCGGCTGCTGGCGCTGGAGAACACGCTGGGCGGCAAGCTGCTGCCCTTCGAGTACGTGCAGGCCGCGACCGATCTCGCAAAGAGCAAGGGGCTGCAGCGCCACCTCGACGGTGCGCGGCTTTTCAATGCCGCGACCGCGCAGGCGGCGCTGAACAAGCGCAGCGACATCCGCGCTGAAGCCCGCCGCATCGCGCAGTGCTTCGACAGCGTGTCGGTGTGCTTCAGCAAGGGGCTGGGCGCGCCCGTGGGCTCGGCGCTGGTCGGCTCGCGCGAGTTCATCGCCCGCGCGCATCGCATCCGCAAGATGGCTGGCGGCGGCATGCGGCAGGCCGGCTTGCTGGCGGCGGCGGCTTCGTACGCGCTCGACCACCACGTCGACCGCCTCGCCGACGACCACGCGCTGGCGCAGCGCCTGGCGCATGGGCTCGAAGGGATCGAAGGGCTGAAGGTGGAGGCGCCGCAGACGAACATCGTGTTCGTCGACCTCGTCGGCGCCGCGCAGGCGCGTTCCTCGGAGCTGCTGGCGAACCTCAATGCGCAGGGCATCCTTGCGACGGGGCTCTACCGGCTGCGTTTCGTGACGCACCTCGATGTCGATGCCGCCGGCGTCGACCGGGCCGTCGCGGCGATCCGCGCCTTCTTCAAGTCCTGAGAGCCGCGAGCGCGCGATGCCCGACCTTCCCCATCTGCTCGCATTCATCGCCGCCGGCTGGCTGCTGAATCTCACACCGGGGCCCGACGTGCTCTACGTCGTGACGAACTCGCTGCGCTCGGGCGTGCGCGCCGGCATCGTGGCCGGGCTCGGCATCACAGCCGGCTGCTTCGTGCACATCTTCGCTGCCGCCGTTGGCGTGGGCACGCTGATGGCGACTTCGGCCGCGGCCTTCACGGTGCTCAAGTACATCGGCGCGGCCTACCTGCTGTACCTGGGCGTGCGCATGCTGGCATCGAAGGCCGCACCACCGGCCGACCTCGACGCCGCCGCCGCGGCAGTGGGCGCAGCGCGCAGCCTCAAGGCGGTCTTCCTTGGCGGCTTCTGGACCAACGTGCTCAACCCGAAGGTCGCGCTGTTCTTCCTGGCCTTCGTGCCGCAGTTCATCGCGCCGGGCACCGACAACAAGGCGCTGGCCTTCGTGCTGCTGGGCGTGCTGTTCAACGTCAACGCCATTCCCGTCAATGTGGGATGGGCCCTGGCGGCTGGCTGGATGGCGCGCCGCAGCGCAGTGCAGAAAGGCATGCATTGGCTCGACCGCGTCGCCGGCGTGCTGTTCATCGGCTTCGGCCTCAAGCTCGCATTCACCGACGCACCCGCCGCGGTCCGCGTCGGCCGCTGATTCATTCGAGGAGACTTTCCATGATCACCCCCCAGGAAGCGCTGCAGCGCACCATCGAGCACCGCGAGGTCTTCCACGACGAGATGCTGCACATCGTGCGGCTCATCATGAGCGGCGAGTGCTCGCCCGTGATGATGGCCGCGCTGATCACCGGCCTGCGCGTCAAGAAGGAGACCATCGGCGAGATCACCGCCGCCGCGCAGGTGATGCGCGAGGTGTCGACCAAGGTGCCGGTGAAGGACACGACGAACCTCGTGGACATCGTGGGCACGGGCGGCGACGGCTCGCACACCTTCAACATCTCGACCTGTTCGATGTTCGTGGCCGCCGCGGCGGGCGCCAAGGTCAGCAAGCACGGCGGGCGCAGCGTGTCGAGCAAGTCGGGAAGTGCCGACGTGCTGGAGTCGCTGGGGGTGAACATCAACCTCAAGCCCGAGCAGATCGCCCGCTCCATCGAGGAGTGCGGCATCGGCTTCATGTTCGCGCCTAACCACCATCCGGCGATGAAGAACGTCGCGCCGGTGCGCAAGGAGCTCGGCATCAAGACGATCTTCAACATCCTCGGGCCGCTGACCAATCCGGCCGGCGCGCCGAACATACTGATGGGCGTGTTCCACCCCGACCTCGTGGGCATCCAGGTGCGTGCGCTGCAGCGGCTGGGCGCGGAGCATGCGGTGGTGGTCTATGGGCGCGACGGCATGGACGAGATCTCCCTCGGCGCAGCCACCATGGTGGGCGAACTGAGGAACGGCGAGATCCGCGAGTACGAGCTGCACCCCGAGGATTTCGGCTTCCAGATGTCGAGCAACCGCACGCTGCGCGTGGAGACGCCCGAGCACTCGAAGGCGATGCTGCTGGGCGTGCTCGACAATCAGCCGGGCCCCGCACTCGACATCGTGCTGCTGAATGCCGGTGCTGCGCTCTATGCGGCGAACGTGGTCGATTCGGTGCAGGCGGGCGTCGATCGCTCGCGCGCCGCCATTGCATCGGGAGCGGCGAAGGCCAAGCTGGCCGAACTGGTCAAGGCCTCCGCGACCGTCTGAGCTTCAAGAAAGCAGAACAGGAAAACCGAGAAGCCATGTCCGACATCCTCGACAAGATCGTTGCCGTCAAGCGCCAGGAAGTGGCCGCGGCACTGAAGCGCACATCGCTCGAAGCCATGCGCTCCGACGCCGAAAGCCGCGTGCTGACGCGCGACTTCGAGGGCGCGCTGCGCGCCAAGATCGCCGCCGGGCACGCTGCCGTGATCGCCGAAGTCAAGAAAGCGAGCCCTAGCAAGGGCGTGCTGCGCGCGGACTTCATTCCCGCCGACATCGCACAGAGCTATGCCGAGGGCGACGGCCAGATCAGCGCCGCCTGCCTCTCGGTGCTGACCGACAAGCAGTTCTTCCAGGGTGGCGTGGACTATCTCAAGCAGGCGCGCGCCTCGTGCGAACTGCCGGTGCTGCGCAAGGATTTCATCGTCGATGCGTACCAGGTGTACGAGTCGCGCGCGATGGGCGCCGACGCGATCCTGCTGATCGCCGCCTGTCTCGACGATGCACAGATGAAGGACTACGAAGCCATCGCGCGCAGCCTGGGGATGGCAGTGCTGGTCGAGGTGCACGATGCGGCCGAACTCGATCGCGCGCTCAAGCTGAAGACGCCGCTGATCGGGGTCAACAACCGCAACCTGCGCAATTTCGAAGTGTCGATCCAGGCAACCATCGACCTCTTGCCCAAGCTGCCGGCCGATCGCCTGCCGGTGACCGAGTCGGGCATCGGCACGCGCGAGGACGTGGCCGCTCTGCGGGCGGCCGGAGTCAACGCTTTCCTGGTGGGCGAGGCGTTCATGCGGGCGAAGGAGCCCGGCGAGGCGCTCGCCGCGCTCTTCAAATGAGCCGCCCCGATCAGCTGTCGAGCAGCGATCCCTCCGACTGGCCGGTGGCGTCGGGCTGGCAGCCGCTGGTCGACGAGTTCTTCGGCAGCGCCGTGGGGCAGAAGCTGCAGGGCTTTCTGCGTGAGCGGCTCGACGCGGGGGCGGTGATCTTCCCGCCGCAGCCTCTGAGGGCGCTGGAACTCACGCCGCCGGAAGATGTGCGCGTGGTGATCCTGGGCCAGGACCCGTATCACGGACGGGGGCAGGCCGAGGGACTGGCGTTCTCCGTGGCGCCGGGCGTTGCGCTGCCGCCGTCGCTGCGCAACATCTTCAAGGAACTGCAGCGCGACCTGGGGACGCCGCCGCCGCCGTTCCCGAATCCGGGCGGCAGCCTGGTGAAATGGGCCACGCGCGGCGTCTTGCTGCTCAACACCTGCCTGACGGTGGAAGAGGCGCAGCCTGCGAGCCATTCCGGACATGGCTGGGAGGTGTTGACCGATGCCGTCATCCGGCATGTTTCGGGTGGTGCCAAACCTGTTGTTTTTATGCTGTGGGGCTCGCACGCGCAAAGTAAGCGTGCGTTGATCGATGTTGGGCGCCATAAGGTGCTGATGTCGAATCATCCGTCACCTCTTTCCGCCCAGCGGCCGCCGGTGCCGTTCATCGGCTGCGGTCATTTCGGAGAAGCGCGAGCCTGGCGTGAGGCGCAGCGCTCGGAGGGGTGAAAACTTAGGCGATAATCGTGGGCTAACGCCTCGAGCGGCTTTTCTCTGCATCTTCGTGATGCATGGATTTCCGAGTAGTCACAAAACCGTGCTATATTTCGAGGTTCGCCGGAGAGGTGGCCGAGTGGTTAATGGCAGCAGACTGTAAATCTGCCCTCTTACGAGTACGCTGGTTCGAATCCAGCCCTCTCCACCAGCGATGAATTTGGTTTCTAAGAGCGTTTGGATTTCGCGCTTTGGGTGCCTCGAGTGCTCCTGATGCGGGAGTAGTTCAATGGTAGAACCCCAGCCTTCCAAGCTGATGACGCGGGTTCGATTCCCGTCTCCCGCTCCAGAGACCCGGTTCGGCGCCGGAAGCGAATGGTTAGACAAAGCCCTTTTGGCTCAGTGGTAGAGCACTCCCTTGGTAAGGGAGAGGTCGCGGGTCCGATTCCCGCAAAGGGCACCAGTTTTTGGGGGTTGCAAAAGCTGCATTGCAACCCATCTGCATACGTTGGAAACGTTTTTTTCGGAGTCGAAAAATGGCAAAAGGTAAATTCACCCGCACCAAGCCGCACGTGAACGTGGGCACGATCGGTCACGTCGACCACGGCAAGACCACGCTGACGGCTGCGATCGCAACGGTGCTGTCGTCGAAGTTCGG
>CAJYQC010000367.1 GCA_913776885.1 uncultured Variovorax sp. | reverse complement strand
CCCCAGCCCTCCCCCAGCGGGGGAGGGAGCAAGGCCGGGATCAGGGCTGGTACTTCCAGGCGCCGTTCTCGATCTTCACCATCACACGCGCACGCTGGTCCAGGCCCAGGTGGTCCTGCGCTGTCATGTTGAACACGCCGTGCGCGCCGGCCACTTCCTTGGTCTGCTCCAGTGCGTCGCGCAGTGCGGCGCGGAATTCGGGCGTGCCGGGCTGGGCCTTCTTCAGGGCGACGGGCACGGCCGAGCTCATCAGCAGGCCGGCGTCCCAGGCGTGGCCGCCGAAGGTCGAGACCGAGCCCTTGCCGTAGGCGGCTTCATAGGCGGACACATAGGCGAGCGCGGACTTCTTCACCGGGTTGCTGGCGGGCAGCTGGTCGGCCACGAGCACCGGGCCTGCGGGCAGGAAGGTGCCTTCCACGTCCTTGCCGCCCACGCGCAGGAAGTCGGCGTTGGCCACGCCGTGGGTCTGGTACATCTTGCCGGTGTAGCCGCGTTCCTTCAGCGTCTTCTGCGGCAGCGCGGCCGGCGTGCCGGAGCCGGCGACGAGCACCGCGTCGGGCTTGGCGGCCATGATCTTCAGCGCCTGGCCGGTCACCGAGGTGTCGGTGCGTGCGTAGCGCTCGTTGGCCACGATCTTGATCTTCTTCAGGTCGGCGGCCTTGGCGAATTCCTGCGACCAGCCTTCGCCGTAGGCGTCGGAGAAGCCGATGAAGGCGACGGTCTTCACACCGTTGGCGGCCATGTGCTCGGCGATGGCCAGCGACATCATGATGTCGTTCTGCGGCGTCTTGAACACCCACTTCTTCTTGGCGTCCATCGGCTCGATGATGCGCGCCGAAGCGGCCACCGAGATCATCGGAGTCTGCGCCTCGGCGGCCACGTCGATCATGGCGAGCGATGCAGGCGTGGTGGTCGAGCCCAGGATCACGTCGACCTTGTTCTCCGCGATGAGCTTGCGCGTGTTGTTGACGGCCGCGGTGGTGTCGGAGGCGTCGTCCAGCACGATGTAGTTGATCTTCTGCCCGCCGATCGTCTTGGGCATCAGCGAGATGGTGTTCTTCTCGGGGATGCCCAGCGAGGCTGCCGGGCCGGTGGCCGAAATGGTCACGCCGACGTTGACGTCGGCCCAGGCCGCGAGGGCCGTGGCGCAGAGGGCGACGGTCAGCAGGGGCTTGAAGAATTTCATGGTTGGTTTGTCTCCGTTTGAAATGAAAAGTTGAGGCCTGAAGTATCTACGTTGCAGGTGTCTTTTTCAGGGCACCCGTGGAGCCGGCTTTGCCGGGCCACCGGGTGCGCCCCCTTGAGGGGGCATCCGAAGCGACACGAAGTGCGCGGAGATTCGGGGGTGGATTCATCTTTCAGCGCTCGTCGAAGGAAAGGGTGACGCGTTCGGTCAGGGGATGCGCCTGGCAGGTCAGTACGAAACCCGCGGCGACTTCATTCTTGTCGAGCGCGAAGTTTCTTTCCATGCGGACTTCCCCGTCCACGCACTTCGCGCGGCAGGTGCCGCACACGCCCGAGGTGCACGAGAACGGCACCTCGAGCCCGGCGGCCGATGCCGCATCGAGGATGCTGGGCTGCCCCTCGGTGAAGGTGATCTCGCGCTGCAGCCCGTCGCGCACGATGACGATTCGCGCCTGCTTCGCGTCGCCCGGCTGCGCCTCGTGCACCACCGCACCCACCTGGCTGGCCGAAGGCAGCGCGACGCCGAAGCGCTCGATGTGGATGCGGTCTTCCGGCACGCCGGCGGCCAGCAGCGCGGCCTCGGCCTCGTCGTTCATCTGGAAGGGGCCGCACACGTAGACGTGGTCGATGTCCGCGGCGGGCACCACGCTCGCGAGGAACTCGCCGATCTTCTCGCGGTTCATCACGCCGAAGCCCAGCGGCGAATCGGTGTGCTCGTCGGAGAACACGTGCTGCAGCACGAGGCGCGTCATGTAGCGGTTCTTCAGGTCCTCGATCTCTTCCTTGAACATCGTGGACTGCAGTTGGCGGTTGCCGTAGATCAGCGTGAAGCGGCTGTGCGGCTCGCGCGCGAGCACCGTCTTCATGATCGACAGGATGGGCGTGATGCCGCTGCCGCCGGCGATGCCGACGTGGTGGCGCGCCGCGTCCGGCTCGATGGGCACGAAGAAGCGGCCCTGCGGCGCCATCACCTGGATGGCGTCGCCGGGCCTGAGGCTGGCGTTGATCCAGTTGGAGAACACGCCGCCGCGCACCTTGCGCACGCCGACGCGCAGCTCGCCGTCGTCGAGGCCGGCGCAGATCGAATAGGAGCGGCGAAGGTCCTGGCCGTCGATCTCGTGGCGCAGGGTGAGGTACTGGCCCTGCGTGAAGCCGAAGACCTGCTGCAGGTCGGCCGGCACCTCGAAGGAGACGATGACGGCCTCGGCGGTGTCGGGCTCGATGGCCTTCACGCGCAGGGGATGGAAGAGGGTGCTCATCGTGTGGAACGCTTTTCTCTTGTTAGATCGGCTTGAAGTGTTCGAAAGGTTCTTTGCACGCCATGCAGCGATACAGGGCCTTGCAGGCGGTGGAGCCGAATGCGGAAAGCCGCTCGGTGCGCTCGCTCGCGCAGCGCGGGCAGGCGATGCGCTCGCCGGCGATGCGGCCGAAGAGCCTGATGGGCACGGCGGTGCCCGCGGCCTGTTCGGCATTCAGGTGCGCGGGCGGCGCGATGCCGTAGGCCTTGAGCTTGGCGCGGCCCTCGTCGCTGATCCAGTCGCTGGTCCATGCGGGCGCTCGGCGCAGCGTGGCGCGCGCGCGGCCCAGGCCGGCCTGCTCGACGGCGGCGAGCACGTCGTGCTCGATGGCCTCGGTGGCGGGGCAGCCGGAGTAGGTCGGCGTGAGCACGATCTCCAGGCCGTCGTCATGCTCGATCACCTCGCGCACGATGCCCAGGTCGCACACCGACACGGCCGGCACCTCGGGGTCGGGCACGTTGCGCAGCACGGCCCATGCGGCGTCAACGCGCGAGGCCAGTGCGTTCATCACCACACGCCTCCGGGATAGGTGCGCTGCAGGTGCTGCATCTCCGCGAGGATGTAGCCCATGTGCTCGCTGTGCACGCCGTGCTTGCCGGTGCTGCGGAAGGCGGCTTCCTTCGGCATGGCGAGGCCGGCCGCGTCCAGCACCTGCTGCATCTCGGCGAGCCAGGGCTCGCGCAGCTCGCTCCATGCGGGGCCGAGGCCGCTGGCGCTGGCGGCGGCATCGACCTCGTCGCTGAAGAAGAGCTCGGGCATGTAGAGCCACAGCTGCTTCAGCGCCTTCTCGGTGCGGCGGCGCGATTCGTCGGTGCCGTCGCCCAGGCGCACCACCCAGTCGCCCGAATGCTGCTGGTGGTAGCGCGCTTCCTTCAGCGCCTTGCCGGCGATGGCCGCCACCTCGGGGTCGTTCGAGGCCGCCAGGCGCTGCCACAGCAGCTTGAGCAGCGTCGACACCATGGTGTTGCGCACGACAGCGAAGGCGAAGTCGCCGCGCGGCAGTTCGGCGATGGTGAGGTTGAAGTAGTCGCGCTCGTCGCGCAGGTAGGCGAGCTGGTCCTCGTCGTGCTCGCGGCCGGTGCCTTCGAGCTTGCCGGCGTGCGTGAGCAGCGCGCGGGCCTGGCCGACGAGGTCGAGCGCGATGTTGGCCATCGCGATGTCTTCCTCCAGCACGGGCGCGTGGCCGCACCATTCGCCCAGGCGCTGCGCCAGCACCAGGCAGGTGTCGCCGATGCGCAGCAGGTATTGCACGGCGGGCGTGCGGTTCAGTTCGATCGATGCTTGCATTTCAGTGGCTCTGTCTTGCTCCCTCTCCCCTTGGGGAGAGGGTTGGGGTGAGGGCACGGGCGGTGGATGAAGTCCTGTGATGGCGAAGGCCGAAGCCCTCACCCCGACCCTCTTCCGCAAGCGGGAGAGGGGGCGAGACCTCACATGTGGTCGACCGACTTGGGCAGGGCATAGAAGGTCGGGTGGCGGTACACCTTGTCTTCGGCCGGATCGAAGTACATGTCCTTCTCGCCCGGGTCGCTGGCCACGATCTGGTCGGAGCGCACCACCCAGATGCTGCTGCCTTCCTGGCGGCGGGTGTAGACGTCGCGCGCCATCTGGATCGCCATCTTCGGGTCGGCCGCATGCAGGCTGCCGCAGTGCTTGTGGTCCAGGCCCGCCTTGCTGCGCACGAACACCTCCCACAGAGGCCATTCCTGTTTCGCTTCGGTGCTCATGCTGCTTCCTTGATCGGTTGATGTTGCTTGTTGGCGTGGGCCAGCGCAGCTTCGCGCACCCATGCGCCGTCTTCCCAGGCGTCGACGCGGGCCTGCAGGCGTTCGCGGTTGCAGGGGCCGTCGCCGCCGATCACGCGCCAGAACTCGCTCCAGTCGATGGCGCCGAAGTCGTGCGCCTGGCGCTCCTCGTTCCACTTGAGGTCGGGGTCGGGCAGGGTCACGCCGAGGATGCGGGCCTGCTCCACGGTGGCGTCGACGAACTTCTGGCGCAGCTCGTCGTTGCTGAAGCGCTTGATGCCCCAGCGCATCGACTGCGCGCTGTTGGGCGACTGGTCGTCCGGCGGGCCGAACATCATGATCGAGGGCCACCACCAGCGGTTGACCGCGTCCTGCACCATGGCCTTCTGCGCCGCCGTGCCGTGGGTCATCATGGTCAGCAGCGACTCGTAGCCCTGGCGCTGGTGGAAGCTCTCCTCGCGGCAGATGCGGATCATGGCGCGCGCATAGGGCGCGTACGAGCAGCGGCAGATCGGCACCTGGTTCATGATGGCCGCGCCGTCCACCAGCCAGCCGATGGTGCCCATGTCGGCCCAGGTCAGCGTGGGGTAGTTGAAGATCGAGCTGTACTTGGCCTTGCCGCTGTGCAGCGCATCGAACATCTGGTCGCGCGAGGTGCCCAGCGTCTCGGCGGCGGCGTACAGGTAGAGGCCGTGGCCGCCCTCGTCCTGCACCTTGGCCAGCAGGATGGCCTTGCGCTTGAGCGTGGGCGCGCGGCTGATCCAGTTGCCCTCGGGCAGCATGCCGACGATCTCGGAGTGCGCGTGCTGGCTGATCTGGCGCACCAGCGTCTTGCGGTAGTGCTCGGGCATCCAGTCCTTCGCCTCGATGAATTCGCCGGCGTCGATCTGCGCGTCGAATCGTTCCTCGAGGCGCATCTCCTCTGCGGAGCGCACGGCCTTCTGCTTGCCGTCGCCCGCGTCCTTGCCCATGGTGTCCATTGCCTGGGTGTACATGTGCGTGTCCTTTCGGTCGGTGTTGGTGGTGGCTTGTTTCAGCGCGGGCGCGTGTCGATCACGCGGCGCGCCTTGCCGGTCTGGGTGCGTTCCATCTCGTCGGGGCCGTGCACCACCACGCGGGTGGAGATGCCGATGAGCGTCTTCACGCGGTGCTGCAGCCAGTCGCCGATGGCGGCGCGGTCGGCCGACGCGACGTCCGCGGGCTTGAGCTCGCAGTGGATCTCGACCTGGTCGAGCTTGTCGGCGCGGCTCACGTGCACCTGGTAGAGGCCCGAGAGCGCCTGGTGCGCGAGCACGATCTCCTCCACCTGCGTGGGGAAGACATTGACGCCGCGGATGATCATCATGTCGTCGCTGCGCCCGACGATCTTGCCCATGCGGCGGAACGAGCGCGAGGTGGGCGGCAACAGGCGCGTGAGGTCGCGCGTGCGGTAGCGCACGATCGGCATGGCCTCCTTGCTCAGCGAGGTGAAGACGAGCTCGCCTTCCTCGCCGTCGGCCTTCAGCTCGCCGGTCTCGGGGTCGATGATCTCGGGGTAGAAGTGGTCTTCCCAGATCACTGGGCCGTCCTTGCTCTCCACGCATTCGCTGGCCACGCCCGGGCCCATCACTTCGCTCAGGCCGTAGATGTCGACCGCGTCGATGCCGGCGCGGGCCTCGATGTCGCGGCGCATGGCCTCGGTCCATGGCTCCGCGCCGAAGATGCCGACCTTGAGCGAGCTCTCCTTCGCGTCGAGCCCCTGACGCTCGAACTGCTCGATGATCACCTGCATGTAGCTGGGCGTGACCATGATGATGTCGGGCCTGAAGTCCTGGATGAGCTGCACCTGCTTCTCGGTCTGGCCGCCCGACATGGGGATGACGGTGCAGCCCGCGCGCTCGGCACCGTAGTGCGCGCCCAGGCCGCCGGTGAAGAGGCCGTAGCCGTACGACACGTGCACCATGTCGCCGGGCCGTCCGCCCGCGGCGCGGATGGAGCGGGCGACGAGGTCGGCCCAGGTGTCGATGTCCTTGAGGGTGTAGCCCACCACGGTCGGCTTGCCGGTGGTGCCCGACGATGCATGGATGCGTGCCACCTTCTCGCGCGGCACGGCGAACATGCCGAAGGGGTAGTTGTCGCGCAGGTCGCTCTTCACCGTGAACGGGAACTTCGACAGGTCGGCCAGCGACTTCAGGTCGTCCGGGTGCACGCCCTTGGCGTCGAAGGCGCGGCGGTAGTGCGGCACGTTCTCGTAGGCGCGCTGCAGCGTGGCGCGCAGGCGTGCGAGCTGCAGCGCGGCGATCTCGTCGCGGCTGGCGGTTTCGATCGGATCGAGCTCGCCGGGGGCGGGGCGCTTGACTGTCATGGTGTGTTGTCTCCTCAGGCGGCTGCAGCGGCAGGCGGAACGGCCGGGCGGCCCTTGGCGGTGTAGGAGCGGCCGCGGAAGATCGCGATGCGCTCGCCGCGCTGGTTGGTGATTTCGGTGTCGTACACGCCGGTGCGCCCGGCCTTCGACACCTCGTGGCAGCGCGCGGTGAGCATGTCGCCTTCACGCGCTGGCGCGATGAAGTCGATGGCGAAGCCCGAGGCCACGGTCAGCTCGTCGTACGAGTTGCAGGCGAAGGCGAAGGTGGAGTCGGCCAGCGTGGCCATGAAGCCGCCGTGGCAGATGGCGTGGCCGTTGAGCATGTCGGGGCGCACGCGCATCTCGATGGTGGCCTGGCCGGGGCCGACCTCCACGATGCGCATGCCCAGGCCCTTGCTGGCGTTGTCGTTGGCGAACATGCCGTCGCGGACGTATTCGGCCGTCTGCTGGGGCGTGCGTTGCTGGTCGTTGTCGGTCATGGCTTCAGCGGTCCTTGAAGACGGGTGCGCGCTTGGCGCGGAAGGCCTCGACGCCTTCGCGGTAGTCGTCGGCACTGCCCATCTCGCGCTGGATGCGGGCTTCCTCGGCCAGGGCCGCGCCCAGGTCCATGTGCTGCGCGGCGGCCATGGCATCGCGGGTGGCGACGAGCGCGCGCGTGGGCATGCCGGCGAGCTTCGATGCGAGTGCGGCCGCCGTTTCGGCGAGCGCCGCGTCGTCCACGCACTGCCAGATCAGGCCGATGCGCGCGGCCTCCTCGGCGGGCAGCTTGTCTCCCAGCATCGCGATGCCCAGCGCGCGCGCCGAACCGACCAGGCGCGGCAGCAGCCAGGTGCCGCCGGTGTCGGGCACGAGGCCGATCTTGGTGAAGGCCTGGATGAAGCTGGCCGAGCGCGCGGCCACCACGAGGTCGCAGCACAGCGCAAGGTTGGCGCCCGCGCCGGCGGCCACGCCGTTGACGGCTGCGATCACCGGCACCGGCATCGAGCGCAGTCGTGCGACCAGGGGGGCGTAGTAGGCAGAGATGACGTGGCCCAGATCCTTGGGCGCGGCGCCAGGGGTTGGGTCGGGCGCGACGGACGGGTCGGCCAGGTCCTGCCCCGCGCAGAAGGCGCGGCCGGCACCGGTGAGTACCACGCAGCGCACGCTGGCGTCGTTCGCTGCGGCTTCCAGTTCGGCCATCAGCGCTTCATGCAACTGGGTGGTGAAGCTGTTGAGCGCCGCGGGCCTGTTCAGGTTCAGCGTACGCACGGCGCCGGCGTTGGTGGTGAGTACCAAAGGCTCAGTCATCGCTTGTCTCTTTCATCCTTCGTGGGTACGGGCCGGCGTGCAAACACTATTGACCGACCGTTCGGTTGATTTTAGGATCGACCCCGTCGGCGGCACAAGCCGGCCCGATCAGGGCAAACCCTGAGAGCGGCGAAAAGCCGGCCAGCCAAGACAAGGAGACATACCGAATGCCCACCTATTCCATCGACGGCGTGATCCCGGTCGTCGATCCGAGCGCCTACGTGCATCCCACGGCCGTGCTGATCGGCGACGTGATCGTCGGCCCCAACTGCTACGTGGGCCCGTGCGCCAGCCTGCGCGGCGACTTCGGTCGCATCGTGCTGGAGGAGGGCTCCAACGTGCAGGACCACTGCTGCATCCACGGCTTCCCGGACAACGACACGGTGGTGGAGGTCAACGGCCACATCGGCCACGGCGCGATCCTGCACAGCTGCATCGTGCGGCGCGACGCGCTGGTGGGCATGAACGCGGTGGTGATGGACGAGGCCGAGATCGGCGAGAAGGCCATCGTCGCGGCCTGCGCCTTCGTGCCGGCCGGCATGAAGGTGCCGGCGCGCACGCTGAGCGCCGGTATTCCGGCCAAGGTCAAGCGCGAGCTGAGCGACGAAGAGATCGCCTGGAAGCTCGAAGGCACCCAGACCTACCAGGCGCTCACCGTGCGCAGCCTCGCGAGCCTGCACGAGGTGGAGCCGCTGGCCGCCGTGGAGCCGAACCGCCCGAGCCTGCCGGCGACCGAGGTGCGGTCGCTCATAGCGACCAAGCGCGGCTGAACCTCGCCTAGCTTCGGGCAAGATCGCGCGTCGCCTTCAACCCAACACCGAAGAACCGAGGAACAGCAACCGATGCCGCGTGGAAGATCCGCCACCTACGAGGACCAGCGTGAACTCATCCTCGCGCAGGCCGCCCAGTTGTTCGCCCGCAGCGGCTATCCCGCCACATCGATGAACCAGGTGGCAGAGGCCTGCGGCCTCTCCAAGGCCACGCTCTACCACTACTACAAGGACAAGAGCAGCCTGCTCATCAGCATCGCCGAGACGCACGTGTCCAAGCTCGCCGCGCTGGTGGCCGAGGAAGAGGCCTCCACCCAGACCGACGAGGAGCGCCTGCGCCGCTTCATCTACCGCATCGTCGAGGAGTACGCCGGCGCGCAGGACGCCCACCGCGTGCTGACCGACGACGTGCGCTTCCTGGAAGAGGCCGACCGCGAGCGCGTGCTCGACAAGGAGCGCGAGGTGGTCGCGGGCTTCGCGCGCGCGGTCTCGGCGCTGCGGCCCGGCGCGCCCAGCGACGATCTCGCCAAGCCGCTGACCATGCTGCTCTTCGGCATGATCAACTGGATGTTCACCTGGATGAAGCCCGACGGCCGGCTCGACCACGCGGCCATCGCGCCGATCGTTGCCGACCTGTTCCTGGGCGGCATCGGTGCGGTGAAGTCGCCCGAGGCGCTGGCCGCCCCGCGCGGCGCTAGAGAATCCGGTTGAACCAGAGCAGCGAGAGCCCGGCCGACAGCAGCGTCAGCACCGCGGCGCCCAGCGCGAAGAGCGCCGAGATCTCGGTTTCCTTCTTCTCCACCGTGAGCTTGGAGCTCAGCGTTTCATAGACCTTCTTCAGGTCGTTCGCGGTGCCGGCGTAGAAGTATTCGGCGTTGGTCTTGTTGGCGATGGCCTTGAGCGTGTCCTCGTCGAGGCGCACTCGCATCGACCAGCCCTCGAAGCCGATCGTCTCGCCGTCGACCGTGCCCACGCCCACCGTGTAGATGCGAACGCCGCGGTCGGCCGCAGCCTTGGCCGCGTCGAGCGGGTCGACGCCGGTGGTGCGCTGGCCGTCGGTCAGCATGATGACCGCGGCCGAGGTGAAGGAGCCGGGCGCCACGGGCGTGAATTCCTTCGGCTTCTTCTCGCCCTGGTCGATGGCCGCACCGCGCTGGCGGCTGGGCGCGCTGAACTGCTCCACGTCGATGCCCGCGTCGGGGAAGAGCGTGGCCAGCGACACCACGATGGCGTTGCCGGTGGCGGTGGCGCGTTGCAGCTGGAAGCTGTCGATGGCGGTCACCAGGTCTTCGTGGTTGGTGGTGGGCAGCTGCGCCACCTGAGCGCTGCCCGCGAAGGCGACGATGCCCACCTTCACGCTGCGCGGCAGGTCCTTGATGAAGCTCTTGGCCGCCTCCTGCGCCGCCACCAGCCGGTTGGGCTGCACGTCGGCCGCGCGCATGCTGCCGGAGACGTCCATCGCCAGGATGATGGTCTGCTGGTTCGACGGCAGCACCACCACCGCCATCGGCCGCGCCGCGGCCACCAGCATCGCTGCCATGGCCAGCAGGAAGAGCAGGGGCGGCAGGTGCCGCCGCATGCTCTGTCCGGCGCCCATGGCCTCGCGCACGATCGACAGGCTGGCGTAGCGCACAGCGAGCTTCTTCTTGCGGCGCAGCAGCCACACGTAGAGCAGCACCAGCAGCGGCAGCGCCGCCAGCAGCCAGAGGAATTGGGGCCAGAGAAAAGTCATGCTGCCACCGCCTTCATGCCAGCCTGGCCGACACGCGCGCGGCGCTTGCGCAGATCGGCGAAACGGACGATGGCTTCCACCAGATCGTCGTTGGTCGAGAGTTCGAGCGCGTCGACGCCGGCCCGAGCGAGCGTGTCGCGCAGTGCGGTTTCGCGCTCGGCCGCAAGCCGCGCGAAGCGCTTGCGAAAGCCTGCGTCGTGGGTGTCGACCCACAACTGCTCGCCGGTCTCCGCGTCGCGCAGCGGCACCAGGCCAAGGTCGGGCAGTTCGAGTTCGAGCGGATCGAAAAGGCGCACCGCGACCACCTCGTGGCGCTGCACCAGCTGGCCCAGCGGGCGTTCCCAGCCGGGCTCGCTGAGGAAGTCGGACACCACGAACACCGTCGAGCGACGCGGCATCAGCGTGGCGGCCGACTTGAGCAGGTCGTCCAGCCGGGTCATGCCTTTTTGGGCGGGCGCGGCCTCTGCCTTGCCGGCGCGCTGCTCCATCGCGTGCAGCAGGTGCAGAACATGGCGCCGGCCGCTGCGCGGCGGGATCACGGCTTCGAGGTCGCTGCCGTACACCAGCGCGCCCACCCGGTTGCCGTGCCGCGTGAGCAGCCGGGCCAGCACACCGACGAAGCCCGCCGAGATCTCGCGCTTGGCCTTCAGGCCCGAGCCGAAGTCGACCGAGCGGCTGAGGTCGAGCACGAACCACGCGGCCATCTCGCGGTCTTCGGTGAAGACGCGCACGTGCGGCGTCTGCAGCCGCGCGGTGACGTTCCAGTCGATGTGGCGCACGTCGTCCTGGTGCTGGTATTCGCGCAGGTCAGCCAGGTCGAGCCCGGCGCCGCGCATCAGCGTGCGGTAGTCGCCCTGCAGCAGGCC
>CAJYQC010000366.1 GCA_913776885.1 uncultured Variovorax sp. | reverse complement strand
ATCGAGTCGCCGGTGTGCACGCCCATCGGGTCGAGGTTCTCGATGGAGCAGACGATGATGCAGTTGTCGGCCTTGTCGCGCACGACCTCCATCTCGTACTCCTTCCATCCGAGCAGCGATTCTTCGATCAGCAGCTCGTTGGTGGGCGAGGCTTCGATGCCGCGCTTGCAAATGGTCTCGAACTCTTCCGGGTTGTAGGCGATGCCGCCGCCGGTGCCGCCGAGCGTGAAGCTGGGGCGGATGACGGTCGGGAAGCCGACGTTCTTCTGCACCGCCCATGCCTCGTCCATCGAGTGCGCAATGCCCGAGCGAGCCGAGCCCAGCCCGATCTTGGTCATCGCGTCCTTGAACTTCAGGCGGTCTTCCGCCTTGTCGATGGCTTCGGGCGTGGCGCCGATCAGCTCGACCGGCTTGTTGGTGGACGCACCCGTGTACTTGTCGAGCACGCCGTTGCGCCAGAGGTCGAGCGCGCAGTTCAGCGCGGTCTGGCCGCCCATGGTCGGAAGGATCGCGTCGGGGCGTTCCTTGGCGATGATCTTCTCGACCGTCTGCCAGGTGATGGGTTCGATGTAGGTGACGTCGGCCGTTGCCGGGTCGGTCATGATCGTCGCGGGGTTGCTGTTGATCAGGATGACCTTGTAGCCCTCTTCGCGCAGGGCCTTGCAGGCCTGCACGCCGGAGTAGTCGAACTCGCAGGCCTGGCCGATGATGATCGGGCCGGCGCCGATGATGAGGATCGATTTGAGGTCTGTGCGCTTAGGCATTCTCTTTCTCCGTCTTTTCCGTCTTGTTCTTTTCCATGAGTGCCGTGAAGCGATCGAACAGGTAGCCGATGTCGTGCGGGCCCGGCGAGGCTTCGGGGTGGCCCTGGAAGCAGAACGCGGGCTTGTCGGTGCGCGCCAGGCCCTGCAGCGTGTTGTCGAACAGGCTGATGTGGGTGGGACGCAGGTTGGCCGGCAGCGACTTTTCGTCGACCGCGAAACCGTGGTTCTGGCTGGTGATGCTCACGCGGCCGTTGTCCAGGTCCTTCACCGGGTGGTTCGCGCCGTGGTGGCCGAACTTCATCTTGAAGGTCTTGGCGCCGGAGGCCAGCGCCATGATCTGGTGGCCCAGGCAGATGCCGAAAGTGGGAATGCCCGTCTCGATCAGCTCCTTGACGGCGCTGATGGCGTAGTCGCAGGGTTCCGGGTCGCCGGGGCCGTTCGCCAGGAAGATGCCGTCCGGCTTGAGCTTGAGCACGTCGGCCGCTGGCGTCTGCGCCGGCACCACGGTGATGCGCGCGCCCCGCTGGGCGATCATGCGCAGGATGTTCTTCTTGACGCCGTAGTCGAACGCGACGACGTGGAAGCGCGGCGTGATCTGCACGCCGTAACCCGCACCGAGCTTCCACTCGGTTTCGGTCCACTCGTAGGTCTGCTTGACCGACACCACCTTGGCGAGGTCGAGGCCCGACATGCTCGGCGCGGCCTTGGCGGAGGCGATGGCCTTGTCGATCAGCGCCTGCGTCACGGTCTCGCCCGCGGCCAGGCCCAGGATGCAGCCGTTCTGCGCGCCGTTGGTTCGCAGGTGGCGGGTGAGCTTGCGGGTGTCGATGTTCGCGATGGCCACGGTGTTGCCGGACACGAGGTACTCGGTCAGCGTGGCGGTCTTGCGGAAGTTGGAGGCGACGAGGGGCAGGTCCTTGATGATCAGGCCCGCGGCATGGATCTTGTCGGCTTCGATGTCCTCGCCGTTGACGCCGTAGTTGCCGATGTGCGGATACGTGAGCGTCACGATCTGCTGGCAGTAGCTCGGGTCGGTGAGGATTTCCTGGTAGCCGGTCATGGCGGTGTTGAACACCACTTCACCGGTCGTGGAGCCGGTGGCTCCGATCGAGTTGCCGAGAAAGACCGTGCCGTCTGCGAGCGCCAGGATGGCGGGCGGGAAACTTCCCTTGAGAGACAAAAGCACTGGGTTCTCCGGATGGTTACGGTCGCCCGGAGCCTCAGGCGTATAGCCTGGGGACTGCTGCTTAAGGGGAAGATGGCGTTGTAGGCGGCCGGGCGACGCTGATTTGCGAGTAAGCCCCCGATTGTAGCCCGGACTGGGTGTGTTATTCGGCCAGCAGGGCTGCTCCACTCGCGTGGAGACAGATCGCGGCCGCGGCGGCCACGTTCAGCGACTCCTCCCCACCTGGCTGGGCGATGCGGATGTGGTGCGAGGCCCGGGCCTCCAGCGCCGCCGAGACACCCTGCCCTTCATGCCCCATCAACCAGGCGCAGGGATGCGGCAACTCGGCTTTGTGCAGCCAGTCGCCGCGGTGGGAACTGGTCGCGACCAGAGGCACCTTCAGCCCGTCGAGGGCATCGGCGTCCACGCCTTCAATCAGCCGCAGGCCGAAATGCGCACCCATGCCGGCGCGCAGCACCTTGGGCGCCCACAGCGCGGCCGTGCCTTTGAGCGCAATCACCTGGGTGAAGCCGAAGGCAGCAGCGCTGCGCAGGATGGAGCCGGCGTTGCCAGCGTCCTGCAGGCGGTCGAGCACCACGCTGGGAGCGTCGGCCAGCAACTCGGGCCGCGCAGGCACATCGAGCACGAAGCCCATCGGCGCCGGCGATTCCAGGCCGCTGACGTCGCGCAGCAGGTTGTCGGCAACCACTACGGTTTTGATAGCGCC
>CAJYQC010000365.1 GCA_913776885.1 uncultured Variovorax sp. | reverse complement strand
AGGTCCATCCCACTATACAGGGACGCCACCTGGTCGTAGCCGTTGAACATCAGGGTCTTGCGCTTGGGCGCGAAGAAGCCGCCCTCGCCGATGCGGCGCTCGCTGGCCTGCGACCAGCGCGGGTGGTCGACGTTGGGGTTCACGTTCGAATAGAAACCGTATTCGTTGGCCGCGGCCTTGTTCCAGGCGGTGCTGGGCTCCTTCTCGACGAAGCGGATCTTCACGATCGACTTGGCCGACTTGAAGCCGTACTTCCACGGCACCACCAGCCGCACCGGCGCGCCGTTCTGGTTGGGCAGCACCTCGCCGTACATGCCGAAGGCCAGCAGCGTGAGCGGATGCATCGCCTCGTCCATGCGCAGGCCCTCGGTGTAGGGCCAGTCGAGCACGCGCGAGCCCACGAAGGGCATGGTCTTGGGGTCGGCCAGGGTCACGAACTCGACGAACTTGGCGTTGCCCTGCGGCTCGACCTTCTTGATGAGCTCGGCCAGCGAGTAGCCGACCCACGGGATGACCATCGACCAGCCCTCGACACAGCGCAGGCGGTAGATGCGCTCTTCCTGCGCGCTGAGCTTGAGCAGGTCCTCGATGCCGTACTTGCCCGGTTTCTTGACCAGCCCTTCCACCTCCACCGTCCACGGCCGCGTCTTCAGCGTGCCGGCGTTCTTGGCCGGATCGGCCTTGTCGGTGCCGAACTCGTAGAAGTTGTTGTAGGTGGAGGCGTCCTTGTAGTCGGTGACCTTCTCCATGGAGATGGCGCCGGGCACCGCCGACTTCGCACCCGGCAGCGGCGCGAGCTTGTTGGGGCGCTCGACCTGCGCCAGGGCTTCGCGCGAGGCGAATGCCGCCAGCGCGGCTCCCGCTGCACCTCCGGCCATGAGCTTGAGCATGTCGCGGCGACCTTCGTAGATCTCTCGGGGCGTGATCTCGCTGGACAGCGGATGGATGAAGCCGTTGTCGCCGCTGTTGGTGGCGGTGCGACGGATGGGACGGGACTGGAACGACATGACGGGCCTTTCGCGGAATCGTTGTTCTCAGGGTAGTTCGTGGCCAACCCTGATTCGGTTACGCGCCGCCGGGGCGCGTGGTTTCACTAATTCTTCGCGAAAGCCCTCGGGCCTGCACTCACAGGGTGCCGTAACTGTGCAACCCGCTCAGGAACATGTTCACGCCCAGGAAGGCGAAAGTCGTGACCGCGAGCCCGCCCAGCGCCCACCAGGCCGCCACGGTGCCGCGCAGGCCCTTAACCAGCCGCATGTGCAGCCAGGCCGCGTAGTTGAGCCAGACGATCAGCGCCCAGGTCTCCTTCGGATCCCAGCTCCAGTACCCGCCCCAGGCGTCGGCGGCCCACAGGGCGCCCAGCACGGTGGCGATGGTGAAGAAAGCGAAGCCGACGGTGATCGACTTGTACATGACGTCGTCGAGCACCTCGTTGGCCGGCAGGCGCGCCGCGATGCGCTTGCGCCCCAGCAGGATGCCCGCGGCGATCAGCGCCGAGATGCCTGCATAGATCACCCAGTAGCTGCCGCCGGCCTCCTGAACGCGCTGGCGGAACGCCACCGGCACGAAGCACAGCGCCACGCCCAGCAGCCAGATCGGCGTGAGCTTGTACCAGCGCTTCTCGTCGGCCTGCTCCTTGATGAGGTAGGCGAAGGCGACCATGGCTGCGAGCGCGAAGGTGCCGTAGCCGATGAAGTTGGCCGGCACGTGCAGCTTCATCCACCAGCTCTGCAGCGCGGGCACCAGCGGCTGGATCTCGTGCGCCTCGCGCACGATCGTGTACCAGAGCAGAAAGCCCACCGCCGCGCTGACCACCAGCATGACGAAGGCGCCGAGCGCGCGCGTGCCGTAGCGCTCCTCGAAATACAGGTAGAACGCCGCCGTCAGCCAGCAGAACAGCACGAACACCTCGTACAGGTTGCTCACCGGGATGTGGCCGATGTCCGGGCCGAGCTGATGGCTCTCGTACCAGCGCACCATGGTGCCGATCAACGCCATCGTCACCGCCGCCCACGCCAGGCGCGAGCCGATCGCGTCGAAGGTGTCCGACTGCCTGCCGCCGAAGAAGCCCAGCCAGTAGAACAGCGTGCTCATGAAGAACAGCACGCTCATCCAGAGGATGGCCGACTGGCTCGACAGGAAGTACTTGAGCCAGAACACCGTATCGGCGCGCGCCAGGTCGCCCTGGTACGACGCGATGGCCAGCAGCGAGGCGGCAGCAACCACGATGGCCAGCACCCGCAGCGGCCGCCAGAACCAGCCGATGGCGATCATCGCGACCACTGCGGCGGCGAGGATCGGCTTCTCGTAGTGATCCATCGACCCCGCGTAGCGCGTGAAGGCGAAGAGCCCGCCGGCCACCACCAGCGCCGCGAACACCCAGTCGAACAGGTTGCGGCGCGAGAGCCAGCTTTCATTGAGCGTGAGGGTCGTGGTGTTCATGTTGCCTCGTGGGGTCTTATTCGTTCAGGGCGAGCAGCTTGCGTTTGAGATGCTCGAATTCGCGGTCGCTGTCGATGGTCTTGCGATTCACCGAGAAAGCCATCGTGGCGGCCGTCGTCGCAGCCGCGTCGCCTTCGGAGGAAACCTTGCCATCGGGCGCCAGCCACACCCAGAGGCGGCGCTCGCGCACGTACAGCATGGCAAAAATGCCGACGATCAGCAACAGGCAGCCCAGATAGACGATGTTCTTGCCAGGGGCGCGCGCCACCTGGAACACGCTGGCCTGCACCTGCGTGAAGTCGGTCATCATCATCGCGACCGGGGCCGGATAGAAGTGCGCGTCGCTGATGGCCAGCACGGCCTGCGTCAGGTAGGCCTGCGACTTCTCGTCGTTCGGCAGCGCAGCCAGGCCGGCGCCCTCGCGGCTCAGGTTGAGCACCTCGAACAGCACGTCGTTGAGGATGCGCACCAGCACCCCGCCCGCGCGCTCGCGCTCGGCCTCGGGCACGTTGGCTTCCATGAACTCGGCGATCGCCTGCCAGCCGCCCACGGTGGTGGCGTCGGCCTTGGCGCGCTCGCTGCCCGCGAACAGCGCCAGCGCGCGCGTGGCGGACACGCGCAGCTGCTCGGCCATCTCGGGACGCTTGGGATCGGTCGCCTTGGCGATGTAGCGCTCGACGGCGCGTTCGCGCGTGGCGGCATCGCCGAGCGCGGCGCGCATGCGCACGAAGCCGTCCATGGAGCCCTGCTCGTCGGCCGGCACGCGCAGGTAGCGGAAGGGCTCGTCGGGCTTCTCGCGCATGCCCAGCAGGAACACCGGCTGGCCGTCGCCTGTGTCGACCGGCACCATGTAGTTCTGGTACTCGCGCGCCTGACCCGAAGCGTCGCGCAGCTTGTAGCCGATGCTCGGGCCGATGTTGCGCAGCACCTTCGGCTTGTTGGTCTTGTTGGCAGCGCCCAGGCGCGACTCGATGTCGTGGCGCAGGTCGACCTTGCGCACGTCGGCGCC
Source organism: uncultured Variovorax sp. (assembly GCA_913776885.1). Taxonomy (GTDB): domain Bacteria; phylum Pseudomonadota; class Gammaproteobacteria; order Burkholderiales; family Burkholderiaceae_C; genus Variovorax. Next base: position 3,444 of record CAJYQC010000365.1, on the reverse strand, counting down.
GCTGCCCATGGCGTTGGCGTCGGCGAAGTTCTCGACGTTGATGACGCGCAGGGCGGCGTACTCCAGCGTGAGCTTGTCCTTGCCGTTGGTGATCTCGGTGCTCGGCCCGCCGATGACGCCTTCCACCTCGAAGGGCTTGGCCGCGGCAGCCATCGGCACCGCCTTGAGCTTCACCTTCGAGCCGCCGTCGTCGAAGCTCGACTGGTAGATCTCCACGCCCTTGTAGCTGGCCGGATGGTTGACCTCGATGCGCGCGGGCACCTGCTCGCCGGTCTCGCGATCGTGCAGCACCACCTCGCTCGCGAAGAGCTTGGGCATGCCGGTCGAGTAGTAGTCGACGATGAATTTCTTCAGCTCGATGGAGAACGGCAGCTCCTGCAGGAGCACGCCATCGGACTGGTTCAGGATGGCGACGCTGCCCTGCCCGCCCTCGGGCACGAGGATGTTGCCGCGGAAGGTCGGATTGCTCGCCGACAGCCGGTGCTGCGGCGGCACGTCGGCGATCATGCCGCCGCCGGTGAACACGCTCTTGCCGTTGAACCAGGTCTGCGCGCGCACCACCAGGTCGCCGTCGAACAGGCCGCCGATGCACACCAGCACGATGGCGCTGTGGGCCGCGATGTAGCCCAGCTTGTGGGCGCCGCCCGCGCGCGCCGCGACCATCCAGCCCCCGGCGCTCCTTCCGTCGGCACTTGCCTCGCGCCGCTGCAGCTTGACCTTCCAGCCGCCGCTGACCAGCAGCTGTCCGATGCGGTTGGCCGCGGCCTCGGGCGTCTCGCCCAGGCTGTTCTCCGCGCGATGGCCGAAGGCCTTCAGGCTCTGCACGCGGATGTCTTCCTTGAGCGTCTTCAGGTCGACCATGATGCGCGGCGTGTTGCGCACGATGCACAGCGTGGTGCTGATCACCAGGAACAGCAGGATCAGCAGGAACCACCAGGCGCTGTAGATGGAGTCGAGCCGCGCGGCGCGGAAGAGCTCGGCCCAGAACGGGCCGAACTGGTTGATGTAGTTGTTGATCGGCTCGTGCTGCTTGAGCACGGTGCCGATGATCGACGCGATGCAGATGATGGTGAGCAGCGCGATCGCGAAGCGCATCGACGACAGCAGCTCCACCGCGGCGCGAAGCATCTGCGGTCCGCGATGAACGCGAAGGCCATGGGTGGAGACTGACATCGGGGCGGGAAGTACGAAGGGAAAAACAAGAAAGGGCGGGCCATCCTGGTGGATCGGCCCGCCCTTTGTTTGGGGTTGTTATCGGCGGCTGGTCACGCTCCAGGGAGCGCCATCATCAACGCAAACCGGCAATGTAGTCGGCAACAGCCTTGATTTCCCTGTCGTTGAGCTTGGCTGCGACGCCGGTCATGGGCAGGCTGTTCAGGCGGACGTTGTCGCGGAACGCGGTGAGCTGGGCCACGGTGTACTCGGCGTTCTGGCCGCCCAGGCGCGGGTACTGGGCCGGAATGCCGGCGCCGTTGGGGCTGTGGCAGCCGGCGCAGGCCGGGATCTGGCGGTCGCCGATGCCGCCGCGGTAGATCTTCTCGCCCAGGGCGATGGTGTCCTTGTCCTTCGAGAAGCCCGGCTTGATCTTCTTGGAGCCGACGAACCAGGCGATGTTGCGCATGTCTTCGTCCGACAGCGCCGAAGCCAGGGGCTTCATGATGGCGCTCTTGCGGGCGCCGGACTTGAAGTCCTGCAGCTGCTTGAGGATGTATTCGGGATGCTGCTGTGCCAGCTTGGGGTTGGCCGCGATGGCGGAGTTGCCGTCGGCGTTGTGGCAGGAAGCGCAGCTCTGGCTGTTTGCCGGCGTTGCGTTGAACAGCGTGTCCCCCTTGGCAGGGTCCGGCTTGGCCGGTTTCGCCGCTGCGGCGGCAGGGGCGGCCGCGTTTTCATCGGCTGCAAAACTCACGCTGGATGCGATGCCCACGAGGGCCGCAAGCACAATATTGGCAAACAACTTCATATCGGGGGCTTCGAATTTATGGCGCAAAACCCCACGATTCTACAATGTGGGTCCTGTTTCGAAAGTCCGTAGATGCCCTCCCCGCGCGCCAAGCCCGCTGCCTATCCTCCCCGCGCGGCGCCCGCCGCAGACCCCAAGGTTGCCGAACGCGAACGCATGGCGCTGGGCTGGCTGCACACCGCCCACTTCCTCACCAGCGCCCCCCAGCTCGAGCATCTGCCCCCCTTCGACCTGCCCGAGATCGCGTTCGTCGGCCGCTCCAATGCTGGCAAATCGACCGCCATCAACACCCTGACGCAGCAGACGCGCCTGGCCTTCGCTTCCAAGACACCGGGGCGCACGCAGCACATCAACCTTTTCGGCATCGGCAAGCAGAAGGTCGATGACGCGGTGCTTGCCGACCTGCCCGGCTACGGCTACGCAGCCGTGCCGAGAGAGGCCAAGCTGCGCTGGCAGCGCGTGATGGGCAACTACCTGATGACGCGCGAGAACCTGCGCGGCGTGGTGCTCATGTGCGATCCGCGCCACGGCCTGACCGAGCTCGACGAGATCCTGCTCGACGTGATCCGCCCGCGCGTGCAGCAGGGCCTGAAGTTCCTCGTGCTGCTGACCAAGGCCGACAAGCTCACCCGCAGCGAGGGCGCCAAGGTGCTGTCCATTACGCGACTGCAGGCCGGTGGCGGCGAAGTGAAACTGTTCTCGGCACTGAAGAAACAGGGCGTTGGCGAAGCGGCGGAGTTGCTCTGGCGCTGGGTGCACCCGGAAGACGCCGACAAATCGGCCGCCGAGCCCGAGCCTGAACCACCGCCGGAAGCCGCCTGACGATCAGACAGGCTGCACCGACCGTCCCATCTGCGAAGTTCACTATCAAAACAATAGCGACTACCGTCAACCCGAAGGAGACAAGAAGCATGATCGAGACATTCCAGCGCAGCCTGCCCAACGGCACCACCCTGAGTTGCCGCGCCGCCGGCCAACAGGGCCGGCCGCTGATGGTGTTCCTCCACGGATTCCCCGAGGCCGCGTTCATCTGGGACGAACTGCTCGAGTACTTCTCCGACCCGGCCCACGGCGGCTACCGCTGCGTGGCGCCCAACCTGCGCGGCTTCGAGAAGTCGAGCTCGCCCACCGACGTGGCTGCCTACAAGCCGCATCTGCTGATCCAGGACATCCAGCAGCTCGCCGCCACCGAGAGCGCCGACGGCACCATGGCCGCGCTGGTCGCCCACGACTGGGGCGGCGCCTTCGGCTGGGGATACGCCAACGCCTTCCCGCAGCAGGTCGGCAAGCTGGTCATCATCAATTCGCCGCACCCGGGCACCTTCACCCGCGAACTGCGCAACAACCCGGCCCAGCAGCAGGCGAGCGCGTACATGAACTTCCTCGCGCGTCCCGACGCAGAGGCGCTGCTCGCGGCCGACGACTTCAAGCGCATGTGGCCCTTCTTCCTGCTGATGAAGGCCGGCCCCGACGGCCATGGCTGG
>CAJYQC010000364.1 GCA_913776885.1 uncultured Variovorax sp. | reverse complement strand
TTCATTCCGAGACGGCGAATCGTGTGCCTCGGCGCACGAGAACGAAGACAACGACGACAACGCCGCGATTGCCTGACCCCGAGAAAACCCCGTTACCTGCCTACATCCATCCAAGGAGCTTCCTCATCATGTCCCTACGCTTCCACCGCCTGGCCCGCGTCGGCCTGCTCGCCGCCACGCTCGCAGCCGGCAGCGCCATGGCCCAGACCGCCATCTGCTACAACTGCCCGACCGAATGGGCCGACTGGGGCACCCAGCTGAAGGCCATCAAGGCCAAGACCGGCGTCACCGTGCCGCCGGACAACAAGAACTCGGGACAGTCGCTCGCGCAGCTGGCGGCCGAGAAGGCCAGCCCTGTGGCCGACGTCACCTACCTCGGCGTGACCTTCGCGGTGCAGGCCGCCAAGGACGGCCTGGTCGAGCCCTACAAGCCGGCAGCGTGGAAAGACATTCCCGACGGTCTGAAGGACCCTGCCGGCAACTGGTTCACCATCCACTCGGGCACGCTCGGCTTCATGGTCAACGTCGACGCGCTCAAGGGCAAGCCGATTCCGAAGTCGTGGGCCGACCTGCTCAAGCCCGAATACAAGGGCCTGATCGGCTACCTTGACCCGGCCTCGGCGTTCGTCGGCTACGTCGGCGCGGTCGCGGTCAACGAGGCGCGCGGCGGCACGCTCGACAATTTCAAGCCGGCCATCGACTACTTCAAGGCGCTGCAGAAGAACGAGCCGATCGTGCCGAAGCAGACCTCCTACGCACGCGTGCTCTCGGGCGAGATCGCGATCCTGCTCGACTACGACTTCAACGCCTACCGCGCCAAGTACAAGGACAAGGCCAACGTCGCCTTCGTGATCCCGAGCGAAGGCACCCTGGCCGTTCCCTACGTCATGAGCCTGGTCGCCAAGGCCCCGCACGCGGCCGACGCGAAGAAGGTGCTCGACTTCACCCTGTCCGACGAGGGCCAGGCGATCTGGGCCAAGGCCTACCTGCGTCCGGTGCGCGCCAGCGCCATGCCCAAGGACATCGAGGCCCAGTTCCTGCCGGCCAGCGAGTACGCGCGTGCCAAGAGCGTGGACTACGGCCGCATGGCCGCCGCGCAGAAGGCCTTCTCCGACGAGTACCTGAAGGAAGTCCGCTGAGCGGATGCCGCACGCGATGACGCAAGCCATTTCCATGAACGCCTCCAGCGCCTCCGACGTGCCGAACGCCTGGAACCCGCGCTGGCGCCTGCTGGCCTGCGTCGCGCCCGCGGCCGCCTTCTTCGCGGCCTTCTGGCTGCTGCCGGTGGTGCGCCTGCTGGCGCTGCCCGCCGGCAAGGGCTGGGCCACCTACTTCGCGGTGCTGACCGATGCGCGCTACCTCGCGAGCATGGTCAACACCGTCGTGCTCTCGGTCACCGTGACGCTGGCCACGCTGGTGCTGGGCGCAGCCGTGGGCATCTACCTCGCGCGCCGCGCCTTCGTGGGCAAGCGCGTGCTGCTGTCGCTGCTCACGCTGCCGCTGTCGTTCCCCGGCGTGATCATCGGCTTCTTCGTGATCCTGCTCGGCGGACGCCAGGGCGTGGTGGCGGACATCGGCGACACCCTGTTCGGCGAGCGCATCACCTTCGCCTACGGACTGCTCGGCCTGTTCCTGGCGTACCTGTATTTCTCGTTGCCGCGCGCCATCGCCACCTATGCGGCAGCGGCCGAGTCGATGAACATGCAGCTGGAGGAAGCCGCGCGCTCGCTCGGCGCCTCGCGGCTGCGCGTGGCGCGCGACGTGTGGCTGCCCGAGCTGGCGCCCACCACGCTGGCCTGCGGCGCGATCCTGTTCGCCACGTCGATGGGCGCCTTCGGCACGGCCTTCACGCTGGCCAGCAAGTTCGAGGTGATCCCGATCACGATCTACAACGAGTTCACCAACTACGCCAACTTCGCGCTGGCCGCATCGCTGTCGATCGCGCTGGGCGTCGTGACCTGGCTGGTGCTTTTCATGGCGCGACGCTTCGGCGCCAACCCCGTCGCACGCTGAGGTTCGCATCATGCACAAGAACACTCAACCGAAGGCTCCCTTCCTCTTCGCGGTGACGCTGATCGTGAGCCTCTTCATGATCGCGCCGATGCTGCTGTCGGTGATGGCGGGCCTGGTCAACAACTACAGCACGGGCATCAAGAGCGGCTTCACGCTGCGCTGGCTGGCCGAGGTGTGGGAGAACTACGGCGGCACCGTGGGCTGGTCGCTCGCACTGGCCGCGGCCTGCGTCGTCGGCACCGTGCTGATCGGCGTGCCCTGCGCCTATGCGCTGGCGCGCAGCCGCTCTCGCGCCGCACGCATCTTCGAGGAGCTGCTCACGCTGCCGGTCGCGGTGCCGGGCCTGGCCACGGCGCTCGCGCTCATCCTCGCCTACGGCCAGCTCACCGCATTCCGCCAGAGCTTCGCGTTCATCCTCGTGGGGCACATCGTCTTCACGCTGCCCTTCATGGTGCGCACCGTGAGCTCGGCCTTCGAGCGCGACGATCTGCTCGCGCTCGAAGAAGCCGCGCGCTCGCTGGGCGCGAACTTCCGCCAGCGCTTCATGGGCATCCTCGTGCCCGCCGTGTTTCCGGCCATCGTGGCCGGCAGCCTGATGGTGTTCACGCTTTCGGTGGGCGAGTTCAACCTCACCTGGATGCTGCACACGCCGCTCACGCGCACGCTGCCCGTGGGCCTGGCCGACAGCTACGCCTCGATGCGCATCGAGATCGGATCGGCCTACACGCTGGTCTTCTTCGCCGTCATCCTCCCGGTGCTGTGGGCCCTGCAGTACCTCGCCAACCTCATGCAGAAACGCCATGGAACTTGAACGCATCACCATCGACATCGCCAACTGCGCGAAAACCTACGCCGACGGCACGCGCGGCCTGCAGCCCACCAGCCTGCGCGTGGAAGCCGGCGAGGTGCTGGCGCTGCTCGGCCCGTCGGGCTGCGGCAAGACCACGCTGCTGCGGCTGATCGCCGGGCTGGAGTCGCCCGACGCGGGCAGCCGCATCGTGTTCGGCGAGCAGGACGTCACGCAGCGCCCGGTGGAACATCGCGGCGTGGGCATGGTGTTCCAGAGCTATGCGCTCTTTCCGCAGATGACCGTGGCGGCCAACATCGGCTACGGGTTGCGCATCCGCGGCGTGTCGCCCGAGGAAGAGAAGCGCAGCGTCGGCGAGCTGGTCGACCTGGTGCGCCTGGGCGGCCTCGAGAACAAGCGGCCCTCGGAGCTTTCTGGCGGCCAACGCCAGCGCGTGGCCCTGGCGCGCGCGGTGGCGGTACGCCCGCGCGTGCTGCTGCTCGACGAGCCGCTGGCCGCGCTCGACGCCAAGCTCAAGGAGTCGCTGCGCGACGAGCTCGCCGAGCTGCTGCGCCGCCTGCACATCACGGCCATCCACGTCACGCACGACCAGCAGGAGGCGCTGGCCATTGCCGACCGCCTCGCGGTGATGTGCGCCGGCCGCATCGTGCAGGTGGGCCGCGGGGAAGACCTGTACCGCGCGCCCTCGCACCCCTTCGTGGCCGAGTTCCTGGGCCGGGTCAACCGGCTGGAGCGCGGGCAGGACGCCATCGCCCAGGGCGTTGTCCGACTCGGAGGAACGACCCTGCCCTGCCCCCCGGCGTGGCAGAGCCATGCGATGCTGCTGGTGCGGCCCGAGGACATCGAGGTCGGCACGCCGCGGCTCGACTGGGGCGCTGCGACCGTCGAGCGCCGCACCTTCCTCGGCGATCGAGTGCAACTGCATCTGCGCGCACAGGACCAGCCAGTGCTGGTGGCCGACGTGGGGCGCGACAATCCTTTCGGACCGGGCGACACGGTGGGGCTTCGCATCCAGCCCGAACGCCTGATGACTTCGCAGGAAGCCAGCGCATGACGACAGCAGACATCCATCACGACACCATCCTGGTCCAGCTCACCGACCTGCACATCCGCGAGCCGGGCCGTCTGGCCTACGGCCGCATCGACACGGCTCCCTACCTGGAGCGTGCGGTGCAATCGGTGCTCGCGCTGCGCCAGCAGCCCCACGCGGTGGTCGTCACCGGTGACCTCACCGACTTCGGCCGCGCCGCCGAGTACGAGCACCTCGCCCGGCTGCTGGCACCGCTGGCCATGCCGGTCTACCTGATGCCCGGCAACCACGACGAGCGCGACCAGTTGCGCCGCAGCTTTCCCGGCCACACCTACCTGGGCGCGGAAGGCAGCGGCTTCATCCAGTATTCGGTGCGCATCGGCGCGCTGCGGCTGCTGACGCTCGACACCTGCGTGCCCCACGCCAGCCATGGCGCGCTGTGCGAGAAGCGCCTGGCCTGGCTCGAAGCGCAGCTGGATGCCTGCCGGGGCGAGCCGGTCGTCATCGCGATGCACCACCCGCCCTTCCAGACGCTGATCGGCCACATGGACGACATCGGCCTGCTGGAAGGCGCCGAGGCGCTCGAAGCGCTGGTCTCGCGCCATCCGAACGTCGAGCGCATCATCTGCGGCCACCTCCACCGCGCCATCGACGTGCGCTTCGGCGGCACCATCGCGTCTACCTCGCCGGCGCAGGCCCACCAGGTCTGCCTGGACCTGGCG
>CAJYQC010000363.1 GCA_913776885.1 uncultured Variovorax sp. | reverse complement strand
TGATCCCCGGCGTCGGCGCCCAGGGCGGCGACGCCGTCGCCACCGTGCGAGCCGGCTGGCGCACCGATGCGCCGATCATCGTGAACTCGTCGCGCGCGATCATCTACGCCTCGTCGGGCGACGATTTCGCCGAGGCGGCCAAGACTGCCGCGCGCACCATGCGCGACACCCTGGAATCCGCAAAGCCCTGAAGGGCGCCTTCCAGGGACACCGCGGAACCGGCTTTGCCGGGCCGCAGGTGTCGCCCCCGGAAGGGGGGTGGCGCAGCGACACGAAGTGCGCGAAGCCTGGGGGAGAGCCCAGTGGCACTGCGGAACCCGCTTTGCCGGGCCGCAGATGTCGCCCCCGGAAGGGGGTGGCGTAGCGACACGAAGTGCGCGAAGCCTGGGGGAGAGCTTGATCAGGCTCGGCGGAGTCTGGTGAACGCCTCGAACTCCCAGTTCCGCATCCCCAGCAGCAGCGTGTAGCCCTCGCGGTCCTTGGCGGCCAGTTTCTGGTCGGTCTGGTGCTGCTGGGCGAAGTCCTGCGCCACGCGCTGCAGGCGTTCCAGGAAGGCGGGCGCCAGCGAGCGGCTGATCTGGCCGTGCACCAGCAGCAGGCCCTCGGCCGGGCCGTCGAAGCCGCCCTTGTAGTAGTCGAGCACCACGTTCTCGCGGAAGAACTCCATCACCGGCCCGTGCGGGCGCCAGCGGAAGGTCTTGGCGAGCTTCAGGCGATACCGGTTGAGCGGGCGCAGCTCGATGATGCCGATGCGGTCGAGCTGGGCCAGGAAGCCGATGCACTCGGCCTCGCTCACGCGGTAGGCCGCCACGATCTGCTCCAGCGTCCACTGGCTCAGCACGCTGATGGCCACCAGCAGCAGCTTCTTGTCCTTGACCACGGCTTTCTCCTGTTCGTGCGTCAGCTCCTTGAGCAGCGGCTGGGCGTCGGCCACGCGGCGCGCCAGCTCGGCGAAATCGATCTTCAGCGCCCGGCAGATGGCATCCACGCGCGACAGCGGCATGTCGCTCTTGGCCAGCATGCGCTTGACGCTGGACTCGGCCATATCGAGCGACCGCGCCAGGTCGGCGTAGGTCATGCGGGCGTTCTTGAGTTCGTTCTTGAGAGCTTGGACGAGATCGACGGTGGTACTCATGGGGCGGAAGCGTACACGGGCGTCGGCGAGTATCAATTGGAGATACCACGGGGTGTGAATTAGTGCCTCGTATCGATTCTCGATGCCTCTGGAGGGGTCCGGACCCTAAATTCCGCCCCAGTTCAGACCACCACCGAGGACCGCCATGCTTCTGCCCTCCCTCAGCCGCCGCGAACGCGGGTTGCTTTTCGCCTTCATGCTGCTCGCGCTGATCGGCTTCTTCGGCCCCGAGCTGCCGGCCGCCGACGTCGCCATCGCCTCGGTGTTCGCCGACAACCGCGGCTGGCACGGGCTGCCCAACGCGATGGACGTGCTGAGCAACATCCCCTTCGTGGTGATCGGCCTGTGGGGCCTGTACCGGCTCAACCGCATCGACCGCTCGCACCAGGAGGCGCTGTCGCAGTTTCCGCTGGCCCCGCCGGCCAGCGACCCGCCGGACAACACGCTCGACTGCGCGTGGCTCTTCTTCGCCGGCCTGATCGCCACCGCCGCCGGCTCGGCCTTCTACCACCTCATGCCCGACGGCCCCCGGCTCGCGGCGGACCGCGCCGGCATGGCGGTGGCCTTTGCCGGGCTGATCGGTGTGGCGGTCTGCGAGCGGGTGAGCCAGCGCGCCGGCTGGCCCGCCGCCTGGTTCGTGCTGACGGCCGGGCTGCTGTCGGCCGAGGTGTTCCAGGAGACGGGCAACGTCATGCCCTGGGCGCTGGTGCAGTTCGGCGGCATGGCGCTGGTGCTGACGCTGGCGCTGTCCACGCCGATGCGCAAGTCGGTGGGGCTGAAGCTGGGCTGGGTGATCTTCTTCTACGTGCTGGCCAAGGGCTTCGAGATGGCCGACCACCAGATCTACGAACTGACGCATCGGATGGTGTCGGGCCACACGCTCAAGCACCTGACGGCCTCGCTCGCCGGGCTGCCCGTGGTGTTCGCGCTGCGCAAGCTGGAGATGCGCTGGCAGGCCGCGCTGCGGCACAATCCGGGCGCCGCCGCCGTGGCCGCATGAGGAGCACTCTTCGAATGACAAATCCCGCCGCCGCAGCCCCGGCCACGCCCGAGGCTCACGAGGAGAACGCCCATGCCAACCAGTTCGCACTCCTCGGGCAGCGGCGCTTCGCGCCCTTCTTCTGGACCCAGTTCGCGGGCGCCGCGAACGACAACCTCTTCAAGTTCGCCTTCACGGTCATGGTGACCTACCAGCTCCAGCTGAGCTGGATGCCGCCTTCGATGGCGGGCCTGGTGATCGGCGCGCTCTTCATCCTGCCCTTCCTGCTGTTCTCGGCCACCTCCGGCCAGCTCACCGACAAGTTCGACAAGACGAAGATGATCCGCTTCGTCAAGGACCTCGAGATCGTGATCATGCTGATCGCTGCCTGGGGTTTCGTCGCCGGCAACGCGGTGGTGCTGCTGGCCTGCGTGTTCCTCATGGGGCTGCACTCGACGCTGTTCGGCCCGGTCAAGTTCGCCTACCTGCCGCAAGTGCTCGACGCGCGCGAGCTCACCGGCGGCAACGGCATGGTCGAGATGGGCACCTTCGTCGCCATCCTGCTCGGGCAGGTGGCGGGCGGCCTGCTGGTGGCCCTGCCGAACGTCGGCCACACGAGCGTGGCCGTGGGCTGCGTGCTGCTGGCGCTGGTGGGCCGCGGCGTGGCGCAGGCCATTCCGCGCGCGCCGGCCACCGATCCGGGCCTGGTCATCAACTGGAACCCGATCAGCGAGACCTGGCGCAACCTCAAGCTCGCGAACCAGAACGTGGTGGTGTTCCGCTCGCTGCTCGGCATCTCGTGGATGTGGTTCTTCGGCGCGGTCTTCCTGAGCCAGTTCCCGAGCTTCGCCAAGGAAGTGCTGCACGGCGACGAGCAGGTCGCCTCGCTGCTGCTGGTGGTGTTCTCGGTGGGCATCGGCGTCGGCTCGCTGTTGTGCGAGACGCTCAGCCGCCGGCAGGTGGAGATCGGCCTGGTGCCGCTGGGCGCCATCGGCATGAGCGTGTTCGCGATCGACCTGTACTTCGCCTCGCGCGGCCTGCCCAAGGTGGCCGAGATGGGCCTCGGCGCCTTCGTGCACCAGGCCGCGCACTGGCGCGTGATGGCCGACCTGGCGCTGCTGTCGCTGTTCGCGGGGCTTTACAGCGTGCCGATGTACGCGCTGATCCAGCTGCGCAGCCAGCCCACGCACCGCGCGCGGATCATCGCGGCGAACAACATCCTCAACGCGCTCTTCATGATCGCAAGCTCGGTCATCGCGGGCGCGCTGCTGGGCGCGGGCTTCACCATTCCGCAAATCTTCCTGTTCACCGGCATCGCCAACGCGGTGGTGGCGTTCTACATCTTCATGCTGGTGCCCGAGTACCTGCTGCGCTTCGTGGCCTGGGTGCTGTCGCGCTTCGTCTACCGCTTCGAGATCAAGGGCGAGACGCACATCCCCGCCGAGGGCGCGGCCGTGCTGGTGTGCAACCACGTGAGCTTCATCGACGCGGTGCTGCTGATGGCGGCGAGCCCGCGGCCGATCCGCTTCATCATGGATCACCGCATCTTCAGGGTGCCGGTGCTGGGCTGGCTGTTCAAGCTGGCCAAGGCGATCCCGATCGCTTCGCAGAAGGACGACCCGGCGGCTTACGAGGCAGCGTTCGCGAAGGCGCAGGAGGTGCTGCGCGAAGGCGACCTGCTGGCCATCTTCCCCGAGGGCGCGATCACGCGAGACGGCACGCTGCAGCCCTTCAAGGGCGGCGTGATGAAGATCCTCGGGGGCGCGCGCGCCCAGGGCATCGAGCCGCCGGTGGTCCCGATGGCACTGACCAACCTCTGGGGCTCGTACTTCAGCCGCATCGAGCTGCGCGGCGGCGAGCGCGTGGCCATGGCCAAGCCCTTCCGCCGCGGCTTCTTCAGCCGCGTGGGCCTGAACGTCGGCGCCCCGGTGCCGCCGGCCGAGGTGCAACCCGAGGGGCTGCGCCAGCGCGTTGGCGCCCTGCTGGCCTCCTGAACCCCTGAAAAGTATCGCTTGCGGATACCGGCGGCGCCGGAAACCGCAACCGGTGCAAGCATTCAAGCCTCGCGGTGCGGAAGCGAACCATCATTCGCTCACCTTCACTACGCCGCGAGGCATCCATGCAACCCTTCTCATCGACCACGACCGTCTTCATCCAGCGCGACACGCGGGCCTGGCATTTCCAGGCCTGGGCTTCGTTCGCGATCGCCGTCTTCCTGTGCGCCACCGGCCTGAGCTGGCTGCCGGGCGAGGCGCTGGACCGGGCGTTCATGGTGATGGGCTACGTCTTCTGCCTGAGCACCGCCTTCATGCTGTCGAAGTTCGTGCGCGACAGCCAGCAGGCCGCCGAGCGCGGCTCCGAGTCGTCGCGCGACGTGCCGATGTGGAAGCTGGTCGTGTGGGGCAGCTTCTTCGTCGCCATGGGCCTGACCGGCTGGGGCCTCGTGCGCATGGAGATCAACGATGCCTACAAGGCCTTCCTGGGCGTGAGCTGGCTGTTCCTCATCAGCGCGGCCTTCACGCTGGCCAAGACGCTGCGCGACCGCCACGAGGCTGATCTTGCAGAAGCCCGCATGCAGGGTCGCCGCATGGCCCGCGCCGAAGCTGCCGCCGCGTCCGCCACCGCCGCTGCCGAGTAACACGTGCGCCACCAAAGAAAGCCCATCATGAAGAAGTCGATCGCCGCCGTTCTCGTCGCCGCCTGCACCGCCTTCGCGGGCATCTCTGCTCCCTTCCACGCCCAGGCCCAGAGCGAGGCGTCGGCGGCCCTGTCGCTGATGCCGGTGGCATCGGTGGTGGCCGGCGCTTCGGCTGTGGGAGCGTCGGCCACCACGGCGGTCGCGCTGCCCGCCGCGCTGTCAGTGGGTGGCTCGGTGCTCACCGTGGTCGCCGTCGACGCATCGGTGGACGGCACGGTGTACGCGCTCGAGCGCGCCTCCGACGGCGCGCGCGCCAGCATCAAGGTCGCTGGCCGCGTCGCCGAAAGCTCGGCGAACGCGATGGGCGCCAGCGTCCTCGTCACCGTGATCGGCTCGGGCGTCGTGCTGTCGGCAGCGGGCGAGGTGCTGGCCTTCGTGCCCAACGCCATCGGACGCGCGCTGCTGCACAACGAGAGGTTGTCGTGAAGCGCGCGCCTGAGTCGCTGCTGGCGCTGCTGACCGTGGTCGCGTTGCTGCCCATGCAGGCGCAGGCCGGCCGCTCCTGCGAGCAGGTCAAGCCCACTGCGGACGTGATAGTCAAGGGCATGTGGATGGCCGAACGCACCTCGAAGGCGCTCGACGCCGGGGGCGCGCGCGTGGTGCTCCTGGCGCGCGCCGGGCAGGACCTGAGCAAGTACGGCCTGCGCTACTCGCACCTGGGCTTCGCCTACAAGAACGAGGCCGGCCACTGGCGCGTGGTGCACAAGCTCAACCAGTGCGGCACCGCCATCGCCGAGATCTACCGGCAGGGGCTCGGCGAGTTCTTCCTCGACGACCCGTGGCGCTACGAGGCCGCCTGGGTGGTGCCCACGCCCGAGGTGCAGGCGCGGCTGCTGGCCGCGTTGAACGAATCGCCGGCGCGCATCGTGCGGCTGCATGCCGAGCCCTACAGCATCGTGAGCTACGTGTGGGGCCGCAAGTACCAGCAGTCGAACCAGTGGGCCATGGAGACCATGGCAGCCGCCATGGAACCCGCCACCATCGCCAGCCGCGCGCAGGCGCAGGCATGGATGCAGTCCAAGGGTTATGAGCCCACCACGCTGAAGCTCGGGCCGCTCACGCGGCTCGGCGGGCGGGTGGGGTCGGCTAGCGTGGCCTTCGACGATCATCCGAACGACAAGCGCTTTTCAGACCGCATCGAGACGGTGACGGTCGATTCGGTGTTCGCCTGGATGCCGCGCGCCGGCCTGGGCGCTGCGCCGGTGACGCTGAAGCTGCAGTGAGAAGGAACAAGGAGAAAACGACATGAGCAAGTCCCTGAGACTTTCCGAGAAATGGTTCCGCCGCGGCCTCTGGCTGGTCGCGCTGGTGTTCGCGAGCTTCCTCATCGGGCTCGGCAGCACCGTAGTGAGCGACCTGCCGCAGGTCGAGCGGGTGCGCCAGCTCGACGACTTCATCGACAAGCCACGGGCCGAGCCGCTGCGCGCCACCATCAAGGCATCGGAGGCCGCAGAGCTGCAGGCCGCGCGCGACCTCGACCAGATCCGCCTGCAGCTGCGCGCCGCGCAGCAGGCCAGCCTCAACGCACGCGAAACCTTCTCCAACTGGCTCGCCACGCGGCGCGCCACCGCACAGCCCGACCAGGACACCGAGCTCATCGCGCGCACCAAGGCGCTCGACGCCTTCAAGCAGAAGGAAGAAGAACTGCAGCGAAAGGTCAACGCGCAGCAGCAGATCGCGCTCGACGCGCGCCAGGCAGAGCAGCGCGCTCGCACCGCGCTGTCGGAGCTCGAGCGCGATGCGCAGATCCAGCTCGACGCCGAGTACCGCCGCATCGAGCTGCGCGTGTTCGCCTTCCGGCTGGCGCTCACGCTGCCGCTGCTGGTGGTGGCCGGCTGGCTCTTCGTGAAGAAGCGCAAGAGCACCTACTGGCCCTTCGTGTGGGGCTTCATCTTCTTCGCCCTGTTCACCTTCTTC
>CAJYQC010000362.1 GCA_913776885.1 uncultured Variovorax sp. | reverse complement strand
ACGACCGCCTTCGTGGCCGACCACATCGGCGCGCTGCTCGCTGCCGACGAAGCAGGCCGCAACCGCGCAGCGCTGCTCGCCGCGTTGCTGCTGCAGCTCGGCGAGCGCGGCTGGCCTTCGCCGCTGGCGCACACGCTGCCCAATGCCCTGCGCTTCGAGCTCGACGGCACGGTGCACGCCGCCCGCGTGACGCCGCGCGGCGCCGGCCGCTTCGACATCGCGCTGGATGGCCAGCCGCCGGTGCAGCTCGCGCTGCTCGCACTGCCCGGCGACGGCAGCCTGCGCTTCTCGTGCAACGGACTCTCCGCGCAAGCCTTCGTCGCAAGGCAAGACGGCCGTGTGTTCTTCCACCATGACGGACAGGCCCACCGCCTCGACGACCTCACGCACGTCGCCGCTACCCGCGCAGATGCGGACGGTGGCGACGGCCTGCTGCGCGCCTCCATGAACGGCCGCGTGATCGCGCTGCTCGTGGCCGAGGGCGATGCCGTGGCCGCGGGGCAGCCGCTCGTCACGCTCGAGGCGATGAAGATGGAGCACGTGCACTGCGCGCCGCGCGCGGGCAAGGTCGCCCTGCATGTCGCAGTGGGGGCGCAGGTGGCGGCGCGCCACGTCGTCGCGCAGGTCGCCGATGCATGACGGGGACCGCCCCGCGCCCCTGCCAAACACCAAAGCCAACAGCATGACCTCAGCCCCTTCCCGCTACCGCTCCGTCTTCGCCCCCGGCCTGTTCGACGGGCAGGTCGTCGTCGTCACCGGCGGCGGCTCAGGCATCGGCCGCTGCACCGCGCACGAGCTCGCCTCGCTGGGCGCGCAGGTGGTGCTGGTCGGACGCAAGCCCGAGAAGCTCGACGCGGTGCGCGCCGAGATCGAGGCCGCCGGCGGCAAGGCCTCCACGCAGGCCTTCGACATCCGCAACGAGGACGCGGTGCGCGAGGCCATCGCCGCCGTCGTCGCCGCGCACGGCCGCATCGACGGTCTGGTCAACAACGCGGGCGGCCAGTACATCACGCCGCTGCATGCGATCTCGGCCAAGGGCTGGGAGGCGGTGATCCACACCAATCTCACGGGCGGCTTCCTGGTCGCGCGCGAGTGCTACCTGCAGAGCATGCAGGCCCAGGGCGGCGCCATCGTCAACATCGTGGCCGACATGTGGGGCTCCATGCCCAACATGGGCCACAGCGGCGCGGCGCGCGCGGGCATGGTGAGCTTCACCGAGACCGCCGCGCTCGAATGGGCCGCGAGCGGCGTGCGCGTGAACGCGGTGGCGCCGGGCTACATCGCATCGAGCGGCATGGACCACTATCCGCCCGAGGCCGGCGACATGCTGCGCGCCATGCGCAAGACCGTGCCGGCCGGGCGCTTCGGCAACGAGGCCGAGACCTCCGCCGCCATCGTCTTCCTGCTGGGCCCGGCCGCGAGCTTCATCAGCGGCAGCGTGCTGCGCGTGGACGGCGCGCGCCCGCAGGTGCGCATGGGCTGGCCGATGGCGCTTCCCGATGCACAGGCGCAGCAGCGCCGCGCGGTGCAGCCCTTCGATGGCTTCCATCTGGCGCAGGCGCCGCGCGTGTTCCAGGACAAGTAGGACGAGAGACAAGGAAAGACCGGAGACCACCTCATGCAATACAGCCACGAACACCTCGAGATCCAGAAGACCCTGCGCCGCTTCATCGACGACGAGATCAACCCGCACGTGGACGAGTGGGAAGAGGCCGAGATCTTCCCCGCGCACGAGGTCTTCAAGAAGCTCGGCAGCCTCGGCATGCTGGGCCTGAACAAGCCCGAGGCCTTCGGCGGCGCCGGCCTGGACTATTCGTACGCCATGGCCATGGCCGAGGCGCTGGGCCACATCTCCTGCGGCGGCGTGCCGATGGCCATCGGCGTGCAGACCGACATGTGCACGCCCGCGCTCGCGCGCTTCGGCAGCGACGAGCTGCGCCGCGAGTACCTGGCGCCGGCCATCGCAGGCGACATGGTTGGCTGCATCGGCGTGAGCGAGCCCGGCGCGGGCAGCGACGTGGCCGGCCTGAAGAGTCATGCGCGCAAGGACGGCGGCGACTACCTCATCAGCGGCCAGAAGATGTGGATCACCAACAGCCTGCAGGCCGACTGGATGTGCATGCTGGTCAACACCAGCGACGGGCCGGTGCACCGCAACAAGTCGCTCGTGATGGTGCCGATGGACAGCCCCGGCATCGAGAAGGCGAAGAAGCTGCGCAAGATCGGCATGAATTCGAGCGACACCGGCCTCATCTACTTCGACAACGTGCGTGTGCCGCAGCGCTACCGCATCGGCGAGGAAGGCCAGGGCTTCGTCTACCAGATGCAGCAGTTCCAGGAAGAGCGCCTCTGGGCAGCCGCCAGTTCGCTGGAGCCGATGGAGGACTGCATCGCGCAGACCATCGAGTGGGCGCAGCAGCGGCAGATGTTCGGCTCCACGCTGGCCGACCAGCAGTGGGTGCAGTTCAAGCTGGCCGAACTGAAGACCGAAGTGGAAGCGCTGCGCGCGCTCACCTACCGCGCCTGCGACCTGCACGTGAAGGGCGAAGACGTGCTCGAGCTCGCGTCGATGGCCAAACTCAAGACCGGCCGCCTCACGCGCCAGGTGGCCGACACCTGCCTGCAGTTCTGGGGCGGCATGGGCTTCACGCTGGACAACCGCGTCTCGCGCCTGTACCGCGACGGCCGCCTGGGCTCGATCGGCGGCGGCGCCGACGAGGTGATGCTGGGCATCCTCGCGAAGACCATGGGCATCGCCAAGCGGCCGCCGCGCTGAGAGGGTCTGTCGTTTGGTCAGGCCGTCGGAATTCGGACTTCCGGACGCGGAAGGCGCGAAGGTTTCGCGAAGAACGCAAAAAGGAAGACCAATAATTTTTCTGGCTGTTCTTTCGCGACCTTCGCGCGATCTTCGCGCCCTCCGCGTCCGGAAGTCCGCTTTCGACACGCCGCAAATTCCCCACGAAGGAGACAAGCAGGATGAATGCAGAACTGGCCTCGGACCGCCAGGCGCTGGCCGATCTGGTCCGGCGATTCGCCGGCGACGAGATCGCACCGAACGTGCAGGCCTGGGACGACGCGGGCGAGTTTCCGCGCGGGCTCTACGCTCGCGCTGCCGAGCTCGGCCTGCTGGGGCTGGGCTATCCGGATGAGTTCGGCGGCACTCCCGCTTCGTATTCGCTCAAGCTGCCCGCCTGGGTCGCGCTTGCGCGCCATGGCAAAAGCGGCGGCGTGCTCGCGAGCCTGTTCTCGCACAACATCGGCCTGCCACCCGTGGTGCTGCACGCGAGCGACGCGGTGCGAAGCGAGGTCGTGCCGCCGGTGCTGCGCGGCGAGAAGATCGCGGCGCTGGCCATCACCGAGCCCGGCGGCGGCTCCGACGTGGCGGCCCTTCGCACGACGGCACGGCTCGACGGCGACCACTACGTCGTCGACGGCGAGAAGACCTTCATCACCTCCGGCATGCGCGCCGACTGGATCACCGTGGCCGTGCGCACCGGCGAGGGCCGCGGCGCGGGAGGCATCTCGATGCTGCTGGTGCCGGGCGACGCGCCGGGCCTCACGCGCACGCGGCTGTCGAAGATGGGCTGGCTGTGCTCCGACACCGCCACCCTGCACTTCGACAAGGTGCGCGTGCCCGCGCGCTACCTGCTCGGCAACGAAGGCGACGGCTTCCGCATGATCATGGGCAACTTCAACGGCGAGCGCATCGGCCTCGCGGCGGGTGCGCTGGGTTTCTCGCAGGCCTGCCTCGACGAGGCCCTGGCGTGGGCGCGCGAGCGCAAGGCCTTCGGCACCGCGCTCGTCGAACACCAGGCGGTGCGCCACAAGCTGGTCGACATGCAGATGCGCATCGCCTCGACCGAAGCATGGCTGGAGGCGGTGTCGGCGCAGGGCGATGCACTCGAAGCGGCCGGCCGCCACAACGCACCCGAGTGGGTGGCGCAGATCTGCCTGCTGAAGAACCACGCGACGCAGACGATGCAGTTCTGCGCCGACCAGGCAGTGCAGATCCTCGGCGGCATGGGCTTCATGCGTGGCACCGTCAGCGAGCGCATCTACCGCGAAGTGAAGGTGATGATGATCGGCGGCGGGGCCGAGGAGATCATGAAGGAGCTGGCGGCCAGGCAGATGGGGTGGCTGTAGAGGCTGCTCCTGCTGCTCTGCACCGGCGCGCCTGCGGATCGCGCGGCATCAGGTGGGTCACGCGGCGGGCTGATCGGCACCGGCCCGCGCGAGTCCGACGCAGAACTCGCGCACCAGCCGCAGTGCAGGCGCCTCCGTCCTGCCGTCGAGGGTGACGAAGGCGAACTGCGCACTGATTCCCGCGGCAGGCTCCACCTTCAATTCGGCCAGTTCGCCGCTGTCCTGCAGCGCGCGCGTAGCGGCGAGCACGCCCAGGAACACGGCGTCGGTGTTGCGCACGGCCTCGATCAGCGTGCCGATGTCTTCCGACGACACATGCAGCCATCGCTGCGGGCTCGCGTCGCTGCCATAGCGCTCGACCAGGATGCGCGCCACGTCGTCGCTCACCATGGTCGAGATCACCGGGTGCTGCGCCAGCTCTTCGAAGCGCACCGGCTTGCCGCTCCCCTGCTTCAGCAACGGATGGTCGCACCGGCAGACGAAGCCCGAGCGCATGGTCGGCAGCACCTCGATGTGCAGGTCCTCGCGGGGTGCCACGGCGCGGTAGGTGAGCACCACTGCGTCGAGGTTGCGTGAGCGCAACGCCGCGAGCTGCAGCTCCGGTCCGCCGCCGTGCAGCTGCAGCCCGACCTTCGGATGGTTGCGCAGCATGTGGATCAGAAGCGGCGACGAGAACAGCGCGCCCGGCGCCGCGCCCAGCCCGAGCCGCACCGATCCGGCCTGACCCTCCGACAGCAGCGCCGCAGCGCGCTTGAGTTCGTGCGCTTCAGTGGCGATGCGCTTGGCCCGGGCCAGCACCATCGCACCGAAGGGCGTGAGCTCGTTGCGCTTGCCGATGCGATCAACGAGCTGCATGCCCAGCTCCTGCTCGAGCATCTGGATGCTGCGGCTCAGCGCGGGCTGGGTCAGGTGCACTTTCTCCGAGGCCCGGCTGAAGGAGCCGGTTTCGGCGAGCGCGAGCAGGTGGTCGAGTTGCTGCAGATTCATGGCGGGTCGCGGCTTTGGCCGTCGTCATATGCATGAGATGTACTCATGATAATTACAAAAACAATGCATTGGACAGATGAACCCTCGATTCCTAGCATCCATCGCGTACTACTTTGGACCAAGGAATTCCCATGAACCGGTTCGGTCAATGGCTCGGCGCGCTGACTTTTCTAGGTTGCGCCGTGGCGACCACGACGACGGCGATAGCGCAGGCTGCCTACCCCGCGAAGGTCGTGACGATGATGGTTCCTTACCCGGCCGGCGCGGCCAGCGACTTCACCGCACGGGCGCTCAACGACCTGGTTGGCAAGGAGCTGGGGGGGCAGGTGATCGTCGAGAACCTCGGCGGCGCGGCGGGCGCCATCGCGGCCAACAAGGTGCTGGCAGCGCCGGCCGACGGCCACTACCTGTTCCAGGGCTCGCCCAACGAGTTGATCCTCGCGGGGCTGGTCAACAGGAGCACGCGCTACAGGCCTGAAGACTTCCAGTGGATCGCGCCGGTGGCCACTTCGCCGCTGGTGCTGGTGGTGAACAGCGCCCTGCCGGCCCAGACGCTGGATGAGTTCGTCGCGCTCGCGCGTTCGCGCAAGGACGCGCCGCTGAGCTATGGCACGCCGGGCGCCGGCACGCTGTACCACCTGCTGGGCGAACTCTTCACTAAGCGCACCGGAGCCGCCGTCACGCATGTGCCCTACAAGGGCGGCGCGCCGATCATCCAGGACTTGATCGGCGGGCAGATCGACTTCGCCTTCATGCCGTACCAGGCCTTCTATGCCGACTACGTGAAGCAGGGGCGGCTTCGCGTGATCGGCTCCCTCTCGCCGGGCAGGCGCCTGCCGCCGCCCTTCGACACGCTGCAGACCAGCGCCCAGAGCCGGGACATGAAGGACTTCGACTTCGGCATCTGGACTTCGTACATGGTGCGCAAGGGCACGCCGCGCCCCATCGCCGAGCGGCTCAACGCGGCCATCGGCGCGGCGCTGAAGAACCCGCACGCACGGGCGCAGCTGGAATCGCAGGCCAAGACCGTGTTCGAGCCGATGAGCCTCGAAACGGGCGAGAAGTTCTATGCGGCGGAGATCGCCCGCTACCGCGACCTGGTCAAGACCATCGGCTACGAGTCGCCCTGACTGCGCCACGGCCTGCTTGCCTCCATCTCTCTCTTTCCTCTATTCCAACCATTCGAAGAGGTGCTTCCATGAAGACGAGAAAAACCCGTTGCCTGGCACTGCTGGTCGCGCTGTCGCTGTCCGCCTGCGGCGGTGGCGGCAGTGGAGGCGGCGCGGCATTCGGCGGCATCGTGACGACGCCGACGCCAGCCCCTGCCGCGAGCCCAGCTCCGGCAACGCCGCCTGCCGCGCAGGACACGACGATCGCAGTGACGACCGAAGGCAAGGTAGCTGGCACGGCGGGCGCGGACACGGTGTCCTTCCTCGGCATTCCCTATGCACGGCCTCCGGTGGGCGCGCTGCGCTGGGCACCGCCGCAGCCGCCGGCCGCGCACGACGCCACGCTGCAGGCCAGGGCCTTCGGCAACGCCTGCCCGCAGGCGCCGGGCGCGGTTTCTTCGGCGATCGCCGAGGACTGTCTCTACATCAACGTATGGAAGCCTGCCGGCACGCAGCCGGGCGCCCGGCTGCCGGTAGTGTTCTACATCCACGGGGGCGCGTTCACGCTCGGGTCCGGCGAGATGGGCCCGAGCCCGCTGGCTAGCCAGGGCGTGGTGGTCGTGAGCTTCAACTACCGGCTGGGTGCGCTCGGCTACCTGGCGAACAAGGCGCTGCGCGCGGCCAACAAGGACGGCAGCCTCGGCAACTTCGCGGTGATGGACCAGCTGGCCGCGCTCGGCTGGGTGCAGAAGAACATCGCGGCCTTCGGTGGAGACGCGGGCAACGTCACGCTGTGGGGCACCTCGGCGGGCGCGACCCAGAGCTTTTCGCTGTTGCAGTCGCCCAAGGCCAAGGGGCTGTTCCAGCGTGCCGTGATGCAGAGCGGGGGTGCCGCCGAGTATTCGAACCCGAGCATGGACGCGTCTCTCGCGGTGGGCGACACCGCGGTGACCAACCTCGGCTGCTCGGGCGCGGCCGACGTGGTGGCCTGCCTGCGCGCGCTTCCGGTGTCCGCGCTGCTCGCGCAGGGCGGGCTCAAGTGGCGACCGACTGTCGATGCGCAGGTCATCACGCAGGTGCCCGCACGCGCATTCGAGAGCGGCAACTTCAATCAGGTGCCGGTGATGATCGGCGGCGTGTTCGACGAGGGCACGCTGTTCGTCGACACGAAGCTCAGCGCCGCCTACTACCCGCTGTACCTTCGCGGCCTCGCTCCTGCCGGCTACGACACCACGGCCATCGAGGCTGCCTACCCGATCGGCAACTACGCGGTGCCGGCGCAGGGCATCGCGCGGGCCATCGGCGACGCGATGTACGCCTGTGGAAACAGCGCCCGCCGCGACGCGCTGTCGGCGTGGGTGCCTGTGTATGGCTGGGAATTCACCGATCCGCAGCTGTCGTTCCCGTCGAACCCATCCGGCTTCTACTACGGCACGGCCCACGGCATGGACAGCTACTACTTCACCGGCACCGTCGACGCGCTGGCCGGCTATCCGTATTTCGATCCAGGCAGTGCGAGCACGCCGGATGCCGCGACCACCGCCCAGCGCAAGACGCTCGCGACGCAGATGCGCAGCTACCTGCTCAACTTCGCGAAGACCGGCGATCCGAACGGCGACGGCCGCAACATCCCCACGCGCTGGCCGCGCTTCACAGGGCCGGCCGAGCGGGCGCTGATCGACTTCGGCTACCCCGCGGTCAAGGTGTCGAGCAATGCGTTCGAGCACACGCACAAGTGCGACACGCTGTGGGGACCGGCCGTGTTCCCGCCGATGTACTGATGCAGGGACCCAGCCGAGCCATGCCCATGGACGAACAACAGCAGATCATCGACCACCTCGAAGCGCACCAGGCCGAGATCGTGGACTGGCTCAAGGCCTTCCTGCGCATCCCGAGCGTGAGCGCCGACCCCGCCTTTACCCAGGGCATGCACGAGGCGCGAAGCTTCCTGGTCGAGCGGCTGCGGCGCATGGGGCTCGCCGGCGTGCGCCTGCTCGACGGCGACGGCGAACCGGCCGTGTACGGCGAATGGAACGGCGCACCGGGGCGCCCCACGCTGATGGTCTACGGCCACTATGACGTGCAGCCGGCCGACCCGCTCGAGCAGTGGCGCACGCCGCCGTTCGAGCCGACCGAGATCGACGGCAAGCTCTACGGCAGGGGCACCTCCGACGTGAAAGGCTCGACCGCCATCGCGCTCGAGGTCATCGCCGCCTTCCTGTCAGTGCACGGCCGCTGCCCGGTGAACATCAAGGTGTTCCTCGAAGGCGAGGAAGAAACCGGCAGCCCTTCGCTGCGGACCATCGTCGCACGGCACCGCGACCTGCTGCAGGCCGATGCGGTGCTCTCCGCCGACGGCGGCCGCGCAAGCGCCAGCGTGCCGACCATCAACACCGGCGCTCGCGGCAACGCGCAGCTCGAAGTTCGGCTGCGCACCGCCCTCAAGGATCTGCACTCGGGCCGCTACGGCGGCGGCGTGCGCAACGCGTTGCACGAGATGGCGCGGCTGGTCGCATCGCTGCACGATGCGGACGGGAGCGTGGCGGTGCATGGCTTCCACGACGGCGCGTCGCCTCCCACCGACAGGCAGCGCGCCGACACTGCGGCGCTTCCGTACGACGAGGCCGCATTCTTCTCCGACGTGGGCGGCAGCCCGCACGGCGAACCCGACTACACCGCGCGCGAACGCATCACCTTGCGGCCCGCGCTCGACGTGAACGGCCTCTGGGGCGGCTACACCGGCGGCGGCGGAAAGACCATCGTGCCCTGCGAGGCGCAGGCCAAACTCACCGCGCGCGTGGTCGCGGGGCAGGATGCAGGCGCGGTCATCCGCTCGGTGCTGAGCCACCTGCGCCGGCACTGCCCGACCGGCTGCACACTCGACGTGGTCGCCATCAACGACGGCTCCCCCGCATCGACCCTCGCGCCCGGCCATCCGCTGGTACGCGCGGCCGAGGCGGTGCTGGAACGCGAGACCGGCATGCGCCCCATCCACGTCCGGCTGGGCGCGAGCGTGCCCGTCACGTCGATTTTCAAAGAGACGTTGGGCATCGACACGCTGATGTTCGGCTTCAACCTGCCCGACGAGGACGTGCACGCGCCGAACGAGTTCTTCAGGCTGCAGTCGATCCGCGAAGGCACGCGCGCGTGGACACTGCTGCTGGCGGAACTGGCGAGGCATTCGCCTGCCGAGTTCCATGCCGCACCAGACGGGTCAGTCGGCACCTGAGGTTTTCGCTGCTGCCGCCGCAGCAGCAGCAGCAGCCCGCAGCTTGTCCTTCTTGCTCGGCCTCTTCCCCTTGATCCCGCCCGTGCCCGAGGCATCGACCACCGGCGGCGCGGTTTCCGTCGGCTCGAAGCCTTCGACGCGCTCGCGCGAAAGCTTGAGGCCGTTGCGCTTCTCGATCAGGCGCAAGTGCGCCTCGGTGGCCGCGCTCACGAAGCTGATCGCCAGGCCGCTCTCGCCCGCGCGGCCGGTGCGGCCGATGCGATGAATGTAGTCGGTGGGCGAGCGCGGCAGGTCGTAGTTGATGACCACCGGCAGCTGCGCGATGTCGATGCCGCGCGCGGCAAGGTCGGTGGCAACCACCACGTCCCACCGGCTCTGCTTGAACTGCGACAGGATGTCGCTGCGCGTGCCCTGCGCGATGTCGCCGTGGAAGGGCACGGCGTAGATGCCGTTGCGGTAGAGCTTCTCGGCCACGGTCTGCGCCGCATGCTGCGTGGCGACGAAGACCAGCACGCGGCCCCACTCGTTCTCGTGCTGCTTGAGCAGGTGGCGCAGCAGCTGGGTGCGGCGGCCTGCGTCGACCTCTATCACGCGCTGCACGATGTCGGGCGCGGTGCCGGGCTCGCCCTGCACGTCGACGATGGCCGGCTCCTGCAGCATGCGGTCGGCCAGCGCCTCGATGGCCGGCGGGAAGGTGGCGGAGAAGAAGAGGTTCTGGCGCCGCTTCGGCAGCAGCTCGATGATGCGGCCGAGCTCCTCGGCGAAGCCCAGGTCGAACAGGCGGTCGGCCTCGTCGAGCACCAGCATGGCGACGGCGTCGAGCCGCAGCGCGTTGTGCTCCACCAGGTCGAGCAGCCGGCCCGGCGTGGCGACGACGATGTCGGCGCCGCCGCGCAGGTTCATCATCTGCGGGTTGATCGACACGCCGCCGAAGACGGTGACGATCTTCGGGCGCTCGGACAGGTCCTGGGCCAGTTCGTACATGGTGCCGCCCACCTGGGCCGCGAGCTCGCGCGTGGGCACCAGCACCAGCGCGCGCACCCGGCGCGGGCCTTGGGGGCGTTCCGGCTGCTGCGAAACCAGGCGCTGCAGCAGCGGCAGTGAAAATGCGGCGGTCTTGCCGGAACCGGTCTGCGCCGAGCCCCGCAGGTCGCGGCCTTGCAGAATCGAGGGAATGGCCGCGGCCTGGATGGGCGTCGGCGTCGAAAAGCCGCATCGGGCGGCAGCTTGCACGAGCGCGGGGGCCAGGCCCAGTGAATCGAATGGCATGTGTGTGATGGGCGAGCGCGGCGGGCGAAGAACGGGAACCGGCGAAAGATTGGAAAGTACGAAGAGGCGTATCGGATGTCGACGATGAAACAGCAGCGCGCCGGCCAGTCCGGCGGCAGCACCCTGGTGTATTCCACCGACGGCGGCGGACGCATGTGCCCCGGCTGCGGCGAGCCGGTGGCCCGCTGCCGCTGCAAGGAGCTGGAGAAGGCGCGCAGCACGCCGGCCACCGACGGCATTGTGCGCGTGTCGCACGAGACCAAGGGGCGAAAGGGAAAGGGCGTGACCGTGGTCAAGGGCGTGGCGCTCGACGCGGCAGCCCTGCTGGCGCTGGGCAAGCAGCTCAAGGCCGCCTGCGGCACGGGCGGCACGGTGAAGGACGGCACCATCGAAATCCAGGGCGACCACCGCGAGACGGTGATCGCCGCGCTCGTGAAGCTGGGCCACACGGTCAAGCGCGCCGGAGGCTGAGCACACGATGAAACCCGAAGACCTGCAGCGTCTGGTGACGCTCGAGATGCCTTTCGGCAAGTACAAGGGCACGCTGATTGCCGATCTGCCCGGAAATTACCTGACCTGGTTCGCACGCGAGGGTTTTCCCTCAGGAGAAATCGGCCGGCTGCTCGCCCTGATGCATGAAATAGACCACAACGGGCTTGCCGGACTGCTGAAACCGTTGCGAAACCGCCCGCCGGAACGAGTAGTTTCCCGATAAGGGGCGAATTCGCCACATATTTTTCGAATTCGGGCCGGATAATGCGGGTTACGTGTCAGCGGGCCTTGCGGCTCCCGTGCACGTAATTCGGTGATCGGTCAGTTTCGCGCCACAGCGCAGTTCTTGTTTGTTGTGATTCTGGGACTCCATCGCTTTTTGTCTTTTTGTTGGTTTGAATCAGGAGTCCCTTGATGGGCAAGAAACTTTACGTGGGCAACCTCGCCTACTCGATCCGCGACAACGATCTGGAACAAGCCTTCGGCGAATTCGGCTCGATCGTCAGCGCCAAGGTCATGATGGAACGTGACACCGGCCGTTCGAAGGGCTTCGGCTTCGTCGAAATGGGCTCGGATGCCGAAGCACTCGCAGCCATCGAAGCCATGAACGGCCAGCCCCTGCAGGGCCGCGCCCTGACGGTGAACGAAGCCCGTCCGATGGAAGCCCGTCCCCCGCGCAGCGGTGGCGGCGGCTACGGCGGTGGCGGTGGTGGCGGCGGCTATGGCGGTGGTGGCGGCGGCTACGGTGGTGGCGGCCGC
>CAJYQC010000361.1 GCA_913776885.1 uncultured Variovorax sp. | reverse complement strand
GGCGGTGTTCGAGTAGCCGCTGATCGACGCGTCGACCACACCAAACAGAGTGACGGAAGACTGAGCCGAGGCAACACCGGCAACAGCCAGGGCAGCCAGAGCAACTGCCCTTCAGTGCGTAAAACTGCCCTTGGCCCCAGCGAAACTAGAGTGGTGGGAGCCGCTGGGCAGGGAGTTCGAAGGGCAACGCACAAAGAAAAAAGCCCCGAGCTTTGCAGCTCGGGGCTAAATCCACCAATTGGAAGGGTGGAGGAGACAACTTGCCGCGCAAACGTATGCGCGATGAAATAAAGTATATCGACTGTTTGTTGCGATGCAACAAGCGAGTGACTCTTTTCCCACACATTAATGGTTGCCGGCGTGCATTTTTGCCCGGCATCCTGACCTGGACACCCGAAAACCATGGAATGCACAGTGAGTTGGACCGGCGACGCGGGCACGCGATCGGCCATGGGCTTCGTTGCCGAGACCGGCAGCGGCCACGTCCTGATGATGGATGGCGCCCCGGACGCCGCAAAGCCCGAGAACGGCGGCCAGAATCTCGCGGCGCGGCCCATGGAGACCGTTCTGGCAGGGACAGGGGGCTGCACAGCCTATGACGTGGTGCTGATCCTGAAGCGCGGCAGACACCGCGTCGAACGCTGCAGCGTCAAGCTGACCAGCGAGCGCGCCGAGAAGGACCCCAAGGTCTTCACCAAGATCCACATGCATTTCACCGTTGCCGGCAAGGGAATTCCCGCTTCCGCCGTCGAGCGCGCGATCGCGCTGAGCCACGAGACCTACTGTTCGGCCAGCATCATGCTGGCGAAGACGGCTGAGATCACCACGAGTTTCGACTTGATCGAGACCTGAGGCAGCGCTCAGATGCGGTGCGCCAGCGTGGTCATCACGCGGGAGGCCACGCGCATCAGCGCCTTGGCAGGTGCTGGAAGCTCCGCCGCTCCGGCATCGACTGCCTGCGATGCGTGCCGGGCTTCGTCGACCTTCATCTGCTCGACCACGGCCCTCGATGCGCTGTCTCCTGCCGGGAGGCGGCCCAGATGGCTGTCTAGGTGGGCCTCCACCTGCCGCTCGGTTTCAGCGACGAACCCCAGGCTCAGAGGATCTCCCAGGCGACCCGCGACGAGTCCGAGGCCGAAGGCGCCTGCGTACCAGAGCGGGTTCAGGACGGAGGGTCGCGCGCCGAGTTCGTCCAGCCGTTGGCGCGTCCAGGCCAGGTGGTCGGTTTCTTCGTGCGCCGCTTCGATGAAATGGGCTCTGAGGGCCGGATCTCGCGCCACGGCCGCCTGCGCGGTATAGAGCGCCTGGGCGCAGACCTCGCCAACATGGTTCACCCGCATCAGGGCGCCGGCCTCCCGGCGCTCAGCATCGGTCAATTCGCCCGAGGCTCTCGCTGGCGCAGGAAGGGCGCGCGTGGCGTGGGGGCGGGCGAAAAGGGTACGCAGCGCCGAATCGGCTGCGGTCAGGACGGAGTCGATCATGAACGTCATGGAGCTATTTGACCCCACGAGCCGAACACCACCTCGATGCCATGTGATTTCATAATGTGGTGTATCGCTAGCCCAAGTCCTTTGTTGCAGGCGTGCAACGAAACGCCAGGGGCATCCAAGATTTCGGGAGATTTGTTTTGCCCTGCCGCAGCGGCTCTGGTGCAATAGCATCAACTTCCCAAAAGGAGGTTGGCCCGGGGTCCGGTGGGAGCACAAAAGTGCCAGTCACGGTGAGCCCTTCGCACCGGAGCCCTATGTTTAACCTTGGAGAAACTTGCAATGAAAAAATCTCTAGTTGCTCTGGCTGCCCTGGCTGTTGCCGGTGTTGCCTCGGCTCAGTCGTCCGTCACTCTGTTTGGTGTGGTCGACGCGTCGATCAGCGGCTACTCGAACACCGCCCGCGACAACCGCGCGACCGTGTTCCCCAATGCTTTCGGCATCCCCGTCTACCTGAACCAAGGTTCGGTCAAGACCAGCCGTCGTGAACTGGCTAACTCGGGTTACAACTCGAGCCGTATCGGCTTCCGTGGCACGGAAGACCTGGGCGGCGGCCTGGCTGCCAGCTTCTGGCTCGAAGCCCCGATCTCCAACGACGACGGCCAGCAAGGTATCGCGACGTTCGCTCGTCGTTCGACCGTGAGCCTGTCGGGCGGTTTCGGTGAAATCCGTCTGGGCCGTGACTACACCCCGACGTTCTGGAACGACACCGTGTTCGACCCGTTCGGCACCAACGGCGTTGGCACCAACCTGATCTCGACGGCCAATGGCACGTTCGGCGCCTTCGGTACGCCCGCTGCTTCGACCGGTGCATTCACCAACGTCGGTTCCAGCAACTACGTCCGCGCCAGCAACACGATCGGCTACTTCCTGCCCCCGAACCTGGGCGGCTTCTATGGCCAGTTCCAGTACGGCATGGCCGAGAAGACCAAGTACAGCTCGGGCATCTACACGCCTGACGTGGCCAACAGCCAGCGTCAAGGTCGCTACATCGGCGGCCGCTTCGGCTACGCAAACGGTCCTCTGGACGTTGCGCTGGCTTACGGCAGCAGCACGGTCGGCGACAACTACTACGCTGGCACGACCACCAAGGTCAACACCCTGAATCTGGGCGCTTCGTATGACTTCGGTCCCGTGAAGCTGTTCGGCGAACTGTCGAAGGCCAAGAACAAGATCGACTACGAAGTGACCCCGTTCCTGGGCGGCCGTCCTGACGTCGATCTGACCGGCTACCTGCTTGGCGTGACCGTGCCGGTCGGCGCTGGCCTGATCCGCGCTTCGTGGTCGCACGTCAAGTACGACACGAACCAGCCGTACAACCCGTTCGTGCTGAACAACAACGCCGATCCGAAGGCTAACAAGATCGCTCTGGGCTACGTGCACAACCTGTCGAAGCGCACGGCTCTGTACGCAACGATCGCTCGCGTCAGCAACAAGAACGGCGCTGGCCTGACGGTTGGCGGCCCGGCCTTCTACAACAACGCAGCTGGCGTCTTCACCCCGAAGAGCTCCACCGGCTACGACTTCGGTATCCGTCACGCTTTCTAATCTGACGCTGGCGCAAGCCAGCTTCGGTTAAAAAGCCAAAAGCCACTCGGCGAAAGTCGAGTGGCTTTTTTTCGTCCGGACCTTCTGCGTCTTCCCTCGGGAAATCATGATGCGCACCCCCGGGGAACTCCCGTGCGGGCACGCACCTTGCACTGCTAGCATGCCCGTTCACTTTGCTTGCTGAATGATTGCCTTCGTACTGCGCCGCCTGATCCAGGCCGTGATCGTGATGATCGCGGTCGCGTTCATCGCCTTCCTTCTTTTCCAATACGTCGGCGACCCCGTCGTGTTCCTTCTTGGCCAGGACGCCAAGCCCGAGCAGATCCGCGAACTGCGCGCCGCATTGGGGCTCGACCAACCCTTCTTCGTGCAGTTCTGGCACTTTCTCGTGAATGCGGCGCAGGGCGAGTTCGGCCTGAGCCTGCGCCAGGGCGCGAAGGTGTCGCGCCTGATCGGCGAGCGCTTCCCGGCCACGCTCGAGCTCGCGCTGGTCGCTGCCGTGCTCGCGCTCTTCATCGGCATTCCGATGGGCGTCTACACCGCGCTGCGCCGCGGCACCTTCGTGAGCCAGGTGTTCATGACCGTGTCGCTGATCGGCGTGTCGCTGCCGACCTTTCTCATCGGCATCCTGCTGATCCTGGTCTTCGCGGTCACGCTTGGCTGGTTCCCGAGCTTCGGCCGCGGCGAGACCGTGAAGTTCGGCTGGTGGACCAGCGGCCTCTTCAGCGTCGACGGCTGGCAGCACATCGTGCTCCCGGCGGTGACGCTGGCGATCTTCCAGCTCACGCTGATCATGCGGCTGGTGCGCGCCGAGATGCTGGAGGTGCTGCGCACCGACTACATCAAGTTCGCGCGCGCACGGGGCCTTTCGAACCGCGCCATCCACTTCGGCCATGCGCTCAAGAACACGCTGGTGCCGGTGATGACCATCACCGGCCTTCAGCTCGGCGGCCTCATCGCGTTCGCGATCATCACCGAGTCGGTGTTCCAGTGGCCCGGCATGGGCCTGCTCTTCATCCAGGCCGTGACCTTCGCCGACATCCCGGTGATGGCCGCCTACCTGTGCCTCATCGCCCTGATCTTCGTGGTGATCAACCTCGTGGTCGACCTGCTGTATTTCGTGGTCGACCCGCGGCTGCGCGTGGGCAGGGCGGGAGGGCATTGACATGACGACGACTGCAGCAGCGGCGGCAACCCCGCGCCTGACGGCCTCCGGCCGCGCGTTCGCCCACATAGCGAGCTTCTACCCCGAGATCGAGGCTTTCCGCCGCGACCTGCACGCCAATCCCGAGCTCGGCTTCGAGGAGGTCTACACGTCCGGGCGCGTGCGCGAGGCGCTGCGGGCCTGCGGCGTCGACGAGATCCACGAAGGCATCGGCAAGACCGGCGTGGTCGGCGTGATCCGCGGCCGATCGACGGCCAGCGGCCGCATGATCGGCCTGCGCGCCGACATGGACGCGCTGCCCATGCGCGAGGACAACGACTTCGCCTGGCGCTCCGCCTGCGACGGCCTGATGCACGGGTGCGGCCACGACGGTCACACCGCGATGCTCGTCGGCGCCGCGCGCTACCTGGCCGAGACGCGCAATTTCGACGGCACTGCGGTGCTCATCTTCCAGCCCGGCGAGGAAGGCTTCGCCGGCGCGCGCGTGATGATCGAGGACGGCCTGTTCGACCGCTTCCCGGTC
>CAJYQC010000360.1 GCA_913776885.1 uncultured Variovorax sp. | reverse complement strand
GCCACCACGTCGGTGGCCACGGCCGATGCCGTCGCCAGCACCGCGAGCAGCCGCCGGCGCTGTGGCCAGGGCGCATCGTCCTGGATGCCGCCGCCCGAAAGGACGCGCGCCGCGCACTCGCAGGCCAGCAGGGCCTCGGCGAAGCGCGCGGGCTTGCGGAAGGCGTCGCAGCGCTCCAGCAGGCGCACCAGCCCGGCGGCATCGAGCGCGCCGCTCTCGCCGATGTGCGAATGCTCGCGCGCCACCATCTCCGCCAGCTCGCGGATGTCCACCGGCACCCGCCAGCGCTCGCACAGCGCCTGGAGCGCCGCCGCGCCGCCCCGGCCGCTGCCGAAGCCGCCCGTCAGACAGGCGAAGCGCACCCCCAGCGATGCCTGCAGCCGTGCAGCGGCGTCCACCACCTGCATGGTCAGCGGGTCGTCCGCGTCGAGCTCGGGCAGCAGCACGGCCAGCGCGCCGCAGTCGCGCAGCACGTCGAACATGCGCGAGGGACGCGTTTCCATCAGACCGCGCGAAAGCTCCTGCCACACGCGCTCGGCCACCAGCGCGTCGACCTCGCCGGCCGCGACCATCTCGCGCATCAGCGCCTTGGTTTCGGGCGCGACGCTGAAATCGTCGAAGCGGGCGGCGAAGCGCGCCACGCGCAGGATGCGCACGGGGTCTTCGCGGAAGGCGTCGGTCACGTGGCGCAGCACCTTGTCGCGCAGGTCGCGCTGGCCGTGGAAGGGGTCGGCCAGCGTCGCGGGCGTGGGATCGAAGCGGCCGTCGGCGCCCACCAGCTCCGCGGGCAGCGCGATCGCGTTGACGGTCAGGTCGCGGCGCGCGAGGTCCTGCTCGAGCGTGACGTCGGGCGCGGCATGCACGGTGAAGCCGCGGTAGCCCGGCGCGCTTTTGCGCTCGGTGCGCGCGAGCGCGTATTCCTCGCGCGTCTCGGGATGCAGGAACACCGGAAAGTCGCGCCCCACGGGCAGGTAGCCGCGCGCTACCATCTCCTCGGGCGTGGCACCGACCACGAGCCAGTCGTGGTCGGACACGGGGCGGCCCAGCAGGCGGTCGCGCAGGGCGCCGCCGACGAGAAATATCTTCATGGCGGCAGTTTAGGGATAGTCCCCCCTGTCGGAAATAGAACGGTCGTTCGATAATCCGCGGCGCAGACCGGGCAATCGTTCGTCATCCGGGCGATCTTCAGCGGCGATCACAGCCGGCGCTCGTATCCGCAGAGGGATGTTCAACCAAAAGGATTCATACCATGAAGAAAACAGTGATGGCTCTGGCTGCGCTGGGCGCCCTGGCGTCCGGCAGCGCCATGGCGCAGAAGGCCGGGGACTGGGTCATCGGCTCGGGGTGGTTCCATCTTTCGCCTCAGGACTCGAGCAAGCCGCTGACGGTGACCTCGCCCATCCCGAGCGTGCTTCCCGGTTCCGGCGCGAGCGTGAGCGACTCCGACACCCTGGGCCTGAACGCCACCTACTTCATCGACAGCCACTGGGCGGTGGAAGGCGTGTTCGGCGTGCCGCCGAAGTTCAAGCTCGACGGCACCGGCACTCTCGGCCGCGTCGGCCAGCTCGGCGAGGCCCGCCAGTGGAGCCCGACGATCCTGGGCAAGTACTTCTTCAACGAGGGCACCGACGCCTTCCGCCCCTTCGTGGGCCTGGGCGCCACCTACGTCTGGTACAGCGACGTCAAGCTGACGCCGAACCTGCAGAGCGCGCTGGCCACGCAGTTCCGCCAGTCGCCCTTCGCGGTCAACACCACGGCAAAGCTCGACAGCTCGTTCGCTCCGGTGATCAACGTGGGCGCGGCCTACCAGTTCGACAAGCACTGGGGCATCTCGTTCTCGGTGTCCTACATCCCGCTGAAGACCAAGGCCAAGCTGACCACGACCTCGGTCTACGGCCTGCCCGTGGCCACCAGCGAAGCCAGCCTGAAGCTGAACCCGATCGTCACCTACGTGGCGGCAACCTACCGCTTCTGAACTGGGCTCGCCCCCAAGGGCTTCGCGCACTTCGTGTCGCTTCGCCAACCCCCTTCCGGGGGCAACACCAACGGCCCGGCAAAGCCGGTTCCGCGGTAGCACTGGGCTCGCCCCCAGGCTTTGCGCACTTCGTGCCGCTTCGCCGCCCCCTTCCGGGGGCACACCTGCGGCCCGGCAAAGCCGGTTTCGCGGTGTTCCGCGACTAGCACCTCTTTTCTTGAGTGCCCTGCGGTTTCGCCGGGCCGTGACCCTACCGGCCCGTGCGGTAGGGCTCTTCGAACTGCAGGAAATCCTTCTCGGCCAGGCCTGCGTCGATCCAGGCCTTCACGCCCGGCAGGGCCTGCACGCGCTCGATGTATGCGGTGACGGGCGCCGGCACGGGCAGACCATAGGTCTTGATGCGGGTGCCCACTGGCGCGAAGTAGGCGTCGGCGATGCCGAACTCGCGGCCGAATAGCATCGGGCCGCCATGGGCCTCGAGCAGGCCGCTCCACATCTGCACGATGCGCGCGAGGTCGCTGGCGACTTCGGGCACTTCCTTCAGCAGCCGCGCGCCCACTTCGGGCAGCGACGCTTCCAGATTCATGCCGCAGTGGCTGCGCAGGCCGCCGAAGCCGGCGTGCATCTCGGCGCAGACGCTGCGCGCCCGTGCGCGATCGGCCTTGCCCTGGGGCCAGAGGTGCTTGTCGGGAAAGGTCTCGGCGAGGTATTCGGCGATGGCGAGCGTGTCCCAGATGACGAGGCCGCCGTCTTCCACCAGCACCGGCACCTTGGCCACGGGATTCAGCGCGCCGATGGTGTTCTTGAACTGCGAGTCGGCGTCGAAGGAATCGAAGCGCACCGCGACTTCCTCGAACTCGATGCCGGCCTGCTTCATCAGCACCCAGGGCCGCATGGACCATGACGAGTAGTTCTTGTTGCCGACGTAGAGCTTGCGCATGAGAGGGTCCTCCGGTGTGTTGCGGTGTGGCTGGCGAGCCGTCGATGCTAGCCGCGCACCGCTTGCCGATTGATGCCCAACGCGGCGCGGATTGATGCAGGCGGCGCAGCCGCCGCGGCGCTCAGCGGGGGTGCTCGCTGCTCTTGCCGCCGCCGTCTTCCCTGTGCTGCCCGGACGCCCGCTCGACCATGCCCGCCAGGCGCGGTATCAGCGCCAGCACGGCAAGCGCGAGCAGCGCGCTCGTCACCGCCGTCACCTCGCGGCCGAGCCCGCAGGCCATGCCGATGGCGGCGGTCATCCACAGGCCCGCCGCGGTCGTCAGGCCCTGCACGTGGCTCTCGTCCTTGCCCTGCTTGAGGATGGTGCCGGCGCACAGGAAGCCCACGCCGGCCACCAGTCCCTGGATCACGCGGCTCATGTCGGCCGGAATGATGCCGGTCTGCTGCGGAACAAGCACGAACATCGCCGAGCCAATGGCCACCAGCATGTGCGTGCGCACGCCGGCCGCCTTGCCCTGCTGCTCGCGCTCGAAGCCGAGCACGAAGCCCAGCACGCCCGCCAGCGTGAGCCGCAGCACGATGCGCGTGAGCTGCGCGACGTCGCCGACGTCCGAGAACTCGGACGCCAGCGTGTCGAGGACCTCGTCGCGCCAGCTCATTTCAGGCCGCGGCCTTCATTCAGGGGAGATCCTTGTTCGGCTCGGGCTCGGAGGCGTCGCGCGGGCCCACGCGGCCCAGGCGTTCCTTCAGCGACTGCGGCCGGCCGCTGATGATGGCGGCGTAGTTGGTGGTGTTGGCCAGCACCTTCTTCACGTAGTCGCGCGTCTCGTTGAAGGGCACGTTCTCGGCCCAGATGGCCGCGTCGAGCACCGGCCCGTTGCGCCAGCTGCGCGGCCGGCCGGGGCCGGCGTTGTAGGCGGCCGCGGCCAGCGCCATGGAACCGTCGAAGTCGTCGAGCGCGAGCTTCAGGTAGTTGGTGCCGATGGTGATGTTGGTCTCGCGGTCGTTGATCTGGCCGGGCGAGAAGTCGGTCAGGCC
>CAJYQC010000359.1 GCA_913776885.1 uncultured Variovorax sp. | reverse complement strand
CATTCGACTGAAATTCAGACATTGCAAGTGTTCTGAATTCAGCCGCGAAGCGCTTCCTTCGAATGAAGAAGCGTTTGTTATCAACGGCTTAGCGGGTGGCACGAACTGTGCAATATTCAGTCACCTTTTTCAGGAGACAAAGAATGAACCGTCGCCACCTCTTCGCCCTGGCCGCGCTCGCCGCCTGTGCCGCAGCCGCCGCTCCGGCCTGGGCTCAGTCCAACGAAATCCGCATCGCCCACATCTACAGCAAGACCGGCGCTCTGGAAGCCTACGGCAAGCAGACCCAGACCGGCTTCATGATGGGCCTGGACTACGCCACCGGCGGCACCATGACCGTGGCGGGCAAGAAGCTGGTGGTCATCGAGAAGGACGACCAGGGCAAGCCCGACCTCGGCAAGTCGCTTCTGGCCGCCGCGTACTCCGACGACAAGGCCGCGCTGGCCGTGGGTCCGACCGCTTCCGGCGTCGCCCTGGCGATGCTGCCGGTGGCCGAGGAGTACAAGAAGATCCTGATCGTCGAGCCCGCGGTGGCCGACTCGATCACCGGCGACAAGTGGAACAAGTACATCTTCCGCACCGGCCGCAATTCGAGCCAGGACGCGATCTCCAATGCCGTGGCCATCGACAAGCCCGGCGTCACCGTCGCCACGCTGGCGCAGGACAACGCCTTCGGCCGCGACGGCGTGAAGGCCTTCGGCGCAGCGCTCAAGAAAGCCAAGCTGGTCCACGAGGAATACCTGCCGCCCGCCACCACCGACTTCACCGCCGGCGCGCAGCGCCTGATCGACAAACTCAAGGACCAGCCGGGCCGCAAGGTCATCTGGATCGTCTGGGCCGGCGCGGGCAACCCGTTCAAGATCGTCGACCTCGACCTCAAGCGCTACGGCATCGAGATCGCCACCGGCGGCAACATCCTGCCGGCCATGGCCGCCTACAAGGCGCTGCCGGGCATGGAAGGCGCGGCCTACTACTACTTCGGCATTCCGAAGAACCCGGTGAACGAGGCGATGGTCTCGGCCCACTACAAGGAATTCAAGACGCCGCCCGACTTCTTCACGGCCGGTGGCTTCTCGGCCGCCATGGCGGTGGTGACCGCGCTGAAGAAAACCAACGGCGACACCAACACCAACAAGCTCATCAGCACCATGGAAGGCATGAGCTTCGACACGCCCAAGGGCAAGATGACCTTCCGCAAGGAAGACCACCAGGCGATGCAGTCGATGTACCACTTCAAGATCAAGGTCGACCCGGCGTTCGCCTGGGGCGTGCCGGAGCTTGTGCACGAGATCAAGCCTGAAGAGATGGACATCCCCATCAAGAACAAGCGGTAAGAACTCGTCCCAGGCTACGCG
Organism: uncultured Variovorax sp.; assembly: GCA_913776885.1. Lineage (GTDB taxonomy): Bacteria > Pseudomonadota > Gammaproteobacteria > Burkholderiales > Burkholderiaceae_C > Variovorax. The sequence goes on along the minus strand of CAJYQC010000359.1, from coordinate 3,373 downwards.
CACTTCGTGTCGCTACGCCAACCCCCTACCGGGGGCAACACCTGCGGCCCGGCAACGCCGGTTCCGCGGTGTTCCTCGAATTAATTTCAGTTTCGCCCCGGATGGCCGCCGGGCGAAGCGCCAGCCTGCGCTTTTCGCGGCGGCGTGTTGTTCCCACGGCCGATTCGATTCGTCAGTCAGCAGAGCAAGCGTTCGATACCCACAACACAAGGAGACAGCGATGCCAGCGATGAAATGGAAGAAGTGGAAGGGAATTGCCGCGGCCGCGGCGATGACGGTGGCGGCGCACGCCGCGCAGGCGGCGGTGCCGCTGCCCGCGCTCGGCGCCAACCCGGCGGAGGTGAGCGTGTCGGGCCTGTCGGCCGGCGGCTTCATGGCGGTGCAGTTGCACGTGGCGTACTCGGCCACCTTCAAGCGCGGTGCCGGCGTGGTCGCGGGCGGACCGTACTACTGCGCGGAGGGCTCGGTGCTCAACGCCACGGGGCGCTGCATGACCCACAGCACCAGCATCCCGGTGTCCTCGCTCGTGAGCACCACCAACAGCTGGGCTTCCAGCGGCGCGATCGACCCGGTGTCCAACTTGAGCGGCTCCAAGGTCTACATGTTCTCGGGCACCTCCGACAACACCGTCAAGCAGGCGGTGATGGACGACCTCAAGACCTACTACCAGAGCTTCGTGCCCGCGGCCAACGTCGTCTACAAGAACAACATCGGCGCGGGCCACGCGATGGTCACCGACGACTACGGCAGCGCCTGCAGCACCACGGCCGCGCCCTACATCAACAACTGCGGCTTCGACCTGGCAGGCGCGATCCTCACGCAGCTGTACGGCCCGCTGAACCCGCGCAACAACGGCACGCTGGGCGGCACCTTCACCGAGTTCAACCAGTCGGAATTCGTCAGCGGCCACGGCATGGCCGCCACCGGCTGGATCTACGTGCCGCAGGCCTGCACCACCACTTCTTGCCGTGTGCACCTGGTGCTGCACGGCTGCAAGCAGAACTACACAGACGTGAGCGACCAGTACGTTCGCAGGACCGGCTACAACCGCTGGGCCGACACCAACAACATCGTGCTGATCTACCCGCAGACCAGCACGGCAGCCACCAACAGCTGCTGGGACTGGTGGGGCTACGACAACGCCAACTACGCGAAGAAGTCGGGCCCGCAGATGGCCGCGATGAAGGCGATGATCGACCGCGTCACCGGCTCGTCGGGCGGCAGCGGCCTGCCCGCGCCCACCGGCGTGGGCACATCGGGCGCGACCGCCAGCAGCATGGTGATCGCCTGGAACGCCGTGAGCGGCGCCAGCGGCTACAACGTGTACCGCGGCGGCAGCAAGGTCAACGCCGCGCCGGTGACCGCCACCAGCTATACCGACACCGGCCTGGCCGCGTCGACCACCTACAGCTGGACCGTGGCCGCGTTGAACGCGAGCAACGTCGAAGGCGCGATGTCGTCGGCCGCCACCGGCGCCACCACCGGGAGCGGCGGCAGCGGCGGAGGCACCTGCTACACCGCGAGCAACTACACGCACACCATCGCCGGACGCGCCTATGCCTTGTACGGCCTGACCTATGCGTACGGCTCCAACCAGTCGATGGGCCTGTGGAATATCTACGTGACTACCACGCTGAAGCAGACCGCTCCCGGCTACTACGTGATCGGCACCTGTTGAGGCAGGCCGGTCTTCTTTCCTGTTCTCCGATTCGCAATGACCAACGACGATGCTTGAGACCCGAGACCTGACCATCCGCTTCGGTGGGCACGTGGCCGTCAACAGCGTGAGCTGCGCCTTCGCGCCCGGCACGCTGACGGCCATCGTGGGACCCAACGGCGCGGGCAAGACCACCTACTTCAACCTGATCTCGGGCCAGCTCAAGGCGAGTGCGGGCACCGTGTCGCTCGACGGGCAGTCGTTGTCGGGCCTGTCCCCCTCCGCGCGCACGCACGCGGGGCTGGGGCGGGCGTTCCAGCTCACCAACCTGTTCCCCAACCTCACGGTGCTGGAGAACGTGCGCCTCGCGGTGCAGGCCACGCGCGAGGGCGCGCACCGGCGCGGCCTCAACCTGTGGAGCATCTGGAGCGACCACAAGGCGCTGACCGAGCGCGCCGACCAGATCCTGGCCGACGTGGCGCTGAAGTCGCGCGAGCACGCCACGGTGGCGAGCCTGCCGCACGGCGACCAGCGCAAGCTGGAAGTGGCATTGCTGATGGCGCTGGAGCCCAAGGTCTTCATGTTCGACGAGCCCACGGCCGGCATGAACGCGGCCGAGGCGCCGGTCATCCTCGACCTGGTCCGCAAGCTCAAGAAGGACAAGAGCAAGACGATCCTGCTGGTCGAGCACAAGATGGACGTGGTGCGCGAGTTGGCCGACCGCATCATCGTGCTGCACAACGGTACGCTGGTGGCCGACGGAGAGCCGGCCGAGGTGATCGCCTCGCCGGTGGTGCAGGAGGCCTACCTGGGCGTCGCGAAGGAGGCCGCATGAGCGCGAACAATCTGCTGACCCTCGAGGGCGTGCACACGCACATCGGGGCGTATCACATCCTGCACGGCGTCGACCTCGCCGTGCCGCGCGGACAGCTCACCATGCTGCTGGGGCGCAACGGCGCGGGCAAGACGACCACGCTGCGGACCATCATGGGCCTGTGGCATGCGTCGCAGGGCAGGGTGCGCTTCGGTGACAAGGAGATCACGGCACAACATACGCCGCAGATCGCCGGCCTCGGCATCGCCTACGTGCCGGAGAACATGGGCATCTTCTCAGACCTCACGGTGAAGGAGAACATGCTGCTGGCGGCGCGCGGCGCGAAGAACGCGCAGCAGATCGACGACACGCGGCTGAAGTGGATCTTCAAGCTCTTCCCCGCGGTCGAGAAGTTCTGGAACCACCCGGCGGGCAAGCTCTCGGGCGGCCAGAAGCAGATGCTGGCCGTCTCGCGCGCCATCGTGGAGCCGCGCGAGCTGCTCATCATCGACGAGCCCAGCAAGGGCCTGGCGCCCGTGATGATCAACAACATGATCGACGCCTTCGCCGAGCTCAAGCGCAGCGGCGTGACGATCCTGCTGGTGGAGCAGAACATCAACTTCGCGCAGCGGCTGGGCGACAGCGTGGCGGTGATGGACAACGGGCGCGTGGTGCATGCGGGCTCCATGGCGGAGTTTTCTGCGGACGCGCAACTTCAGCAATCTCTCTTGGGCCTGGCGCTATGACCTGTTTCGTGTCTTGTTCCCTCTCCCGCGTTCGGGAGAGGGCTAGGGTGAGGGCCGGCGGCCTATGCCATGGCGGCGCCCTCGCAATGGGGCCGCTGGCCCTCACCCCAACCCTCTCCCGCAAGCGGGAGAGGGGGCAAGAGAGGGGAGCGTGCA
>CAJYQC010000358.1 GCA_913776885.1 uncultured Variovorax sp. | reverse complement strand
AGATCCTCGAGCACCGCAGCCTCTCCAAGCTCAAGGGCACCTACACCGACAAGCTCGGCCAGCTCGCCAACCCGCGCACCGGCCGCGTGCACACGCACTATGCGCAGGCGGTGGCCGTCACGGGCCGGCTGAGCAGCAACGACCCGAACCTGCAGAACATCCCGATCCGCACGCCCGAAGGCCGGCGCGTGCGCGAGGCCTTCGTGGCGCCGGCGGGCAGCGTGATCGCCAGCGCCGACTACTCGCAGATCGAGCTGCGCATCATGGCCCACATCAGCGGCGACGAATCGCTGCTGCGCGCGTTCACCGAAGGCATCGACGTGCACCGCGCCACGGCCGCCGAGGTGTTCGGCTCCACGCCCGACCAGGTGTCGAGTGAACAGCGCCGCTACGCCAAGGTCATCAACTTCGGCCTGATCTACGGCATGAGCAGCTTCGGGCTCGCCAAGAACCTGGGCATCGAGAACAAGGCCGCGGCCTCCTACATCGAGCGCTACTTCGCGCGCTACCCGGGCGTGAAGGCGTACATGGACGAGACCAAGGCGCTGGCCAAGGAGCAGGGCTACGTCGAGACCGTGTTCGGCCGGCGCCTGTACCTGCCCGAGATCAACTCGCCCAACGGCCCGCGCCGCGGCGGCGCCGAGCGCGCGGCCATCAACGCGCCGATGCAGGGCACCGCGGCCGACCTCATCAAGCTGAGCATGGTCAAGGTACAGAACGTGCTTGACGAGGAGAAGCGCGCCACGCGAATGATCATGCAGGTGCACGACGAACTGGTGTTCGAGGTGCCCGAGGCCGAGATCGAATGGGTGCGCACCGAGATCCCGCGCATCATGGCGGGCGTCGCTTCGCTGAAGGTGCCGCTGCTGGCCGAGATCGGCGTCGGTCCGAACTGGGACAAGGCGCACTGACGAGTCAGCGCGACGCGGCGCGAGTCGGCGCACAGGCAAGAAAAAGAAGACGCAGCAGGGAGCGGGCAAGCACGCGGCAACCAGCCAGCCAGAGAAGAAAGAAACCACAGCACATGAAGAACCGATTCCCGCAACGCGGATTCCTACTCGCCGCCGTCTGCGCCGCCTTCGTCGGCAACGCTTTCGCGGCGCCCGATGCCAACGTCGCAGCGCTCGCAGCCAAGGAAAAGCCGGCCCTGCTCGACACGCTGAAGGAGCTGGTCTCCATCGAGTCCGGCAGCCGCGACCTCGAGGGCCTGGAAAAGATCTCCGACCTCATCGCCGCGAAGTTCAAGGCGCTCGGCGGCGAAGTCGAGCTGATCGACCCGAGCGCCGAGGCCTACCGCATGGAAGACACGCCCGAGAAGATCGGCCGCGTGGTGCGCGCCACCTTCAAGGGCACCGGCAAGAAGAAGATCCTGCTGATCGCGCACATGGACACGGTCTACACCGTTGGCATGATCAACAGGCAGCCCTTCCGCATCGACGGCGACAAGGCCTATGGCCTGGGCATCGCCGACGACAAGCAGGGCGTGGCCGTCATCGCGCACATCGTGTCGATGCTGCAGTCGATGAAGTTCAAGGACTACGGCACGCTCACCGTGCTCATCAACGGCGACGAGGAGATCAGCTCGCCCGGTGCGCGAGCGCTGATCACCCGCATGGGCAGCGAGCACGACGCGGTGCTGTCGTTCGAGGGCGCCTACGTGAAGGAGGACAAGCTCTCGCTCGCCACGGCCGGCATCGCCTCGGTCACGCTGAACGTCACCGGCAAGGCCTCGCACGCGGGCTCGGCGCCGGAGCTGGGCGTGAATGCGCTGTATGAGCTGTCGCACCAGATCCTGCAGATGCGCGACCTGTCCGACCCGGCGACGGGCCTGAAGATGAACTGGACCATCTCTAAGTCGGGCAGCAACCGCAACGTGATCCCGGCCAGCGCCACCGCGGGCGCCGACGTGCGCGTGCTCAAGGTGAGCGACTACGACCGCATCGAGCAGCAGGTGAACGAGCGGGTGAAGAAGCAGCTCATTCCCGAGGCCAAGGTGGAACTGAAGTTCGAACGCCGCCGTCCGCCGCTGGAAGCCACCGACGCCTCGCGCGCGCTGGCCAGGCACGCCCAGCAGATCTACAAGGACGAGCTCGGCCTGCCGCTGGGCGCCGACGACAAGGCCGCTGGCGGCGGCACCGATGCCGCCTTCGCCGCGCTGAAGACCAAGGCGCCGGTCATCGAGCGTTTCGGCCTGCAGGGCTTCGGCGCGCATTCGGCCGATGCAGAGTACGTACTGATCAACTCGATCGAGCCGCGCCTCTACCTCGGCACGCGCATGGTGATGGACCTCGCCCGCGGCAAGGCGCCTTCGGGTAGCAACTGACCGCTTCGTTCGCAATGCGACTGCGCCACATCGAAGTCTTCAACGCGATCATGCTCACGGGCAGCGTGAGCGCGGCGGCGCGGCTCATCAACATCACGCAGCCGGCGGTGAGCCGCACGCTGCAGCATGCAGAGCTGCAGCTGGGCTTTCCGCTGTTCCAGCGCGCCAAGGGGCGGCTCACGCCGACCACGGAGGCGCTCACGCTGTATCCGCACATCGAGCGGCTCTTCGCCCAGCTCGACGAGGTGCAGCGGCTCGCCGCCAACCTGCGCACCGCGGGCGATACGGGCGAGCTGCGCATCCTGAGCGTGCTGGCGCTGAGCTACGACATCCTGCCGCGCGCGCTCAAGGCGTTCCGCGAGAAGCACCCGGGCTACGCGATCACCGTGGAGTCGCTGCACTCGCCGCAGATCATGTCGGCGCTGCTGCTGCAGGAGGCCGACGTGGGCTTCGCGTTCAGCCCGGCGGTGCATCCTTCGCTCACGCAGGAGACGCTGGCCGACAGCCGCATGGTGTGCATCGCGCCCAAGGGCATGCTGCCGCGCGCGCTGGTGCGTAACGGCTCTGTGGCGCTGCACGACCTCGTCGACCGGCCCGTGATCGGCCTGGACAGCCGCGACCCCGTGGGCACCAGCCTGAGCCAGGCCTGCCGGCAGGCGGGCGTGGGCTTCCAGCAGGCGGTGGTGACGGTGCAGACCTACCATGCGGCGCTGGCGATGGCGCACCACGGCATCGGCATTGCGCTGGTCGACGGCTGCACCGCTCGCTCGGCCGACCGCGAGAAGGTCGACGTGTTGACGCTCGAGCCGCACATCCCGGTGCCGATCCGCGCGCTGCGTTTCGCGGCGCGACCCGACTCGGTGGCGGTGCGCGGCATCACGCGCTGCATGCGCGAGGCCATCGAGCAGGCCGGGCCATAATCCGGCGCTATGCACGCCTTCCGAACCTTCCGCTTGCTGTACCGCCTGGTGCTCGCGTGGTTCATGGCGTCGCTGCTGATCGCGGCGGCTTCGCCGCTCGTGCATCCGCAGGCCATCGAGCTGGTCTGCTCCAGTGCCGGTGCCGTCAAGGTCATCGTGCAAGGCGACGACGGGCCCGTCGAGATGGGCACCACCGCCATGGACTGCCCGCTGTGCCTGATCTCTCCGCCGCCTCCCGTGAAGGCGCAAGCCGCGCTGCCGACGCCGCTGCCGCTCGGCCGCGCGCTCCAGTCTATTCCGGCCGCCCGCATCGCCGCGGCCACGGCCTCGCCGCTTCCTGCGCGCGGGCCGCCGACGCTCTCCTGACACCGTTGTTCTTTCCTTCACCCGCCGCCGTCCGATAACGGCCGGCGACGCGGTGAGCCTCCGGTCGTTGTGCGGCCGGCGCCGCCGTTCGGGCGCGCCGCCGCGAAGAGAGATTCCATGCCACTTCGTTCCCGATCCGGGCGCGGCGCCGTCCTGCGCGGCGCCTTGCCTTGTCTTGTCCCATCCACTTCCACGCTCGGGCTGATGGCCTTCTTCGGCATGGTCAGCCCACAGGCCTGGGCCGAGCACCCTGCCACGCCGGCCGTGCAGGCACTGCCGCAGGTCGAGGTCACCGAAGACGCGCCCGCGCCCAACGGCCGCCTCGCGCTCGACACGCCGTCGGACACCGCGAGCCGCCTCGGCCTCACGCCGCGGGAGACGCCCGCGTCGGTGACGGTGGTGAACCGCGCCGCCATCGATGCGCGCGGCGCGCAGAACACGCAGGAAATCCTGCGCGCTATTCCGGGCATTACCGCGCACGACGCGCCGGGCAACATCGGCGTGAGCTATCGCGGCTTCGGCAGCAACTCCATCGCTCAGCTGTTCAACGGCATCAACGTGCAGTATTCGATCGCGGCCCGGCCGGTGGACAGCTGGATCTACGACCGCGTCGAGGCCATCGGCGGCCCGTCGAGCTTTCTCTTCGGCTCCGGGGCACTGGGCGGCTCGATCAACTACATCACCAAGCTCGCCGAGCGCGGCGACTTCGCGGAGGCGCAGCTGCGACTGGGTACCCAGAACCTGCGCGAGGCCTCCTTCGGGCTCAACCGGCGGGTCGCCGGCGATGGCGGCGCGGGCAGCCACTACGCGCGCATCGACGTGAACCGCCGCGAGGCCGACGGCTGGACCGACGGCACTCGCGGCAAGGCCTCCCAGATGGCGGCTTCGCTGGTGTCCGACCTCGGCGGCGGCCTGAAGCACACGCTGGCCTACGAGTACCAGGACGAGCACGTCGACCGCCCCTACTGGGGCACGCCTGTGCTCAACCCCGTGGCCGGCACCCTGCGCGTCGACCGCGGCATCCGCTTCAAGAACTACAACAGCGCCGACGGCATCTACGCCCAGCGCGTGCAGTGGTTGCGCTCGGTGACCGAATGGCAGGCCAGCGATGCGCTGCAGTTCAGGAACACTTTCTACGCCTACGACGCCCTGCGCGACTACCGCAACGTCGAAAGCTACCGCTACAACGCCTCCAACACGGCGGTGATCCGCTCCGGCGCGCTGCTGCAGCGGCATGACCAGGGCCTGGTCGGCAACCGGGTCGAGGGCATCTACAAGGGCCGGCTCGCCGGCCTGCCCAGCGAGTGGGCGTTCGGGCTGGACTTCAGCGTGAACCGGCAGACGCGCTTTCCCAACAGCCTGCCGGCGGTGGTGAGCACCGTGGACCCGTACTTCTTCGCCACCGAGCGCTTCTTCGATGTGCGCGGCATGGTGCCGGGCTTTCGACCCGATCGCAGCAACAAGGTCACGACCACCGCGCTCTACCTGGAAAACCGCACCGCGCTGCAGCCGTCGCTGAACCTGGTGACGGCGCTGCGCCACGAGCGCATCGATCTCGACCTCGTCAACCGCCGCACTGTCGATGCCGCCAACCCGGCCAGTTTCCATCGCGGGTACAAGCCCACCACAGGGCGCGTCGGCCTGGTGTGGGATGTCGCTCCAGGCGCCAGCCTCTACGCGCAGTACGCTACCGCGGCCGATCCGCCCTCGGGGGTGCTTTCCACGGCCTCTTTCGCCGACGTGCGCAACAACAGCGAGCTCACCACGGGCCGGCAGGCGGAGGTCGGCAGCAAGTTCGACTTCTGGCAGGGCAGGGGCACGGCCACGCTCGCGGCCTACAGCATCCGCCGCAGCAACATCGCGTCGCAGGATCCGAACAACAGCACGCTCACGGTGCTCGTCGGGGAGCAGTCATCCAGGGGCGCGGAACTGGCGCTCGGGCTGCAGCCGACGCCGCGCTGGTCGCTGCAGGGCAACCTCACCTACGTCGACGCGCGCTATGAACGCTTCACGCAGGGCGGAGTCTCGCTGGCGGGCCGCACGCCGACCAACACGCCGGCCGTGGTGGCCAACCTCTGGGCGTCGTATGCCATCACGCCGCAGCTGCAGCTCAGCGCCGGGCTTCGCCATGTCGGCAAGGTCTACGCCGACGCGGCCAACACGACCAGCTGGCCGGCCTACACGCTGCTCGACCTGGGGTTGAGCTGGAAGCTGAACCGGTCCGTCACCGTGGTGGGCCG
>CAJYQC010000357.1 GCA_913776885.1 uncultured Variovorax sp. | reverse complement strand
ACATGGTCCAGGCCTGGTTGGCGCTGTTGAGCATCTCGAACAGGCACTGGTTCACCACGAAGGGCAGGCCCTGGCCGCCGAAGGCCGGGTCGCACGACAGCGCGGGCCAGCCGCCCTCGACGTACTTGGCGTAGGCGTCCTTGAAGCCCTTGGGCGTCTTCACTTCATGCGTGGCCTTGTCGAGCGTGCAGCCCTCTTCGTCGCCGCTGATGTTGAGCGGGAAGGTCACCTCGGCGGCGAACTTGCCGGCTTCCTCGATCACCGCGTTGATGGTGTCGGCGTCGGTCTCGGCATGGGCCGGAAGCGCCTTGAGCTCCTCGGCGACGTTGAGCACTTCGTGCAGCACGAACTGCATGTCGCGTACGGGGGGGGTGTAGGTAGGCATCCGGGACTCTCCTGGTCGAAGCTAGATAGAAAAAAGAAAAAAGAAAAACGGAACGGGCCGCGCGCTTCTGTCAGCGCACGGTCTTGAGGCGGCGTGCCGCAGGCGCGGCAGCCGCTTCGGGCTTGGGCGCGTCGGGCGTGGCGGCGCGCGCGAGGATGTTGTCGAAGCCGACGTTGGCGCGGCCGATGGAGCCGGGCACCTGCAGGAAGCGGGCTTCGTAGTGCAGCGCGAGGATCAGGCCGTGGATCTCGAACGCCAGCTGGCGCTCGTCGGCGTCGGCGCGCAGGTGGCCTTCGCTCTGCGACTGCACGATGGCGCGCAGCACCGCTGCCTGCCAGATGCTGACCGACTCGACCAGCGCGTCGCGCACCGGACCCGGGCGATCGTCGAATTCGGAAGCGCCGCTGATGTAGATGCAGCCCGAGTCGATCTCGGTGGAGGTGCGCTTCATCCAGTTGGCGAACATGGCGCGCAGGCGCGGCAGGCCGCGCGGCGCCTTCAGCGCTGGGAAGAAAACTTCCTGCTCGAAGCGCGCGTGGTATTCGCGCACCACCGAGATCTGGAGCTCCTCGCGCGAGCCGAAGTGGGCGAAGACGCCCGACTTGCTCATCTTGGTGATCTCGGCCACGGCGCCGATCGACAGCCCTTCGAGGCCGATCTGCGCGGCCAGCGCCAGCGCCGCGTCGACGATGACGGCCTTGGTCTGCTGCCCTTTCTGGGCGGCGCGCGCGGGCTTGGCGGGAGCGGCTGTTGCGGTCATCGTGGAATTTCCATGCAAAAACGAACGGTCGTTCTATTTTGCAGGGCTTTCCACCCGGGTCCGCGAATTGACCTTCAGTTATTGAAGGTTAATCGAGGCGGAGCGGCCCGCCATCGGGTCCGTCCCGCGTCTCCCTTGCTTTCAGTGCCGGCTCAGAACTCCTGCGACACCGGCCGCAGCACGACCTCGTTGATGTCCACGTCGGCCGGCTGCTCCACCGCGTAGACCACGGCGCGCGCCACCGAATCGGCCGGAATCTGGTTGGCGTCGTAGAACGCCTTGACGCCAGCGGCGCTCTCGGCGTCGGTGCTGCCGTGCTTGAGCTCCGACTCCACTGCGCCGGGCGACACGATGGTTACGCGCACGCCGCTGTTGCCCACTTCCACGCGCAGGCCCTCGGAGATGGCGCGCACCGCGTACTTGGTCGCGCTGTAGACGGTGCCGATGGGCGTGAACACCTTCAGCCCGGCGATGGACGCGATGTTGACGATGTGCCCGCTGCCCTGCGCCTGCATGCGCGGCAGCACCGCGGCGATGCCGTAGAGCACGCCCTTGATGTTGACGTCGATGGTGCGGTCCCATTCGTCGACCTTCAGCTTGTGGATGGGCGACAGCGGCATCACGCCTGCGTTGTTGACCAGCACGTCGATGCGGCCGAAGGCTTCGACGGTGGCCTGGGCGAGCTTCTCGAGGTCGGCGCGCTTCGCCACGTCGGTGGCCACGGCGATGGCCTCGCCGCCGGCTCCGCGGATCTCGGCGACCAGCTTGTCGAGCCGCTCGGTGCGGCGCGCCGCCAGCACCACCTTGGCGCCGCGCGCGGCCAGATGGCGTGCGGTCGATTCGCCGAGCCCGCTGCTCGCGCCGGTGACGATGGCGACCTTGCCCTTGATGTTGTCCTGAACGGATGTCATGGAGAGATTCCTTTCGGGTGCATTGAACGAAATGTTGAAGAAGTGCACGCAGTGTGGAAAATCCGCGCGTTCCAGTAAATGAAACTCTGGCGACTTCAGAATTCCCAATCAAGGAACACTTTATGTCCAATCGCCTCGAGGCGCTGCGCGTCTTCTTCACCGCCGCCGATGCATCCAACTTCCGCGAGGCGGCCGTGCGCCTTTCGGTGTCGCCGCAGGTGGTAACGCGCGCGGTGCGCGAGCTCGAGGAAGAACTGGGCGAGCCGCTCTTCCACCGCAGCACGCGCGGCGTACAGCTCACCGATTTCGGGCGGCAGCTCGCGCAGCGCGCGCGTGCGGCGGTGGGCGGCGTCGACGCGCTGTTCCACCGCACCGACCGGCGCGCGCTGTCACAGCACGCGGGCACGGTGCGCGTGACCGCGCCCAACGTGTTCGGCCGCCGGCTGATCCCGCAGGCGCTGGCGCCGATGCTGGCCGGGCACCCCGGCCTGGTGCTCGACCTGCGGCTGTCGGAGAGCCATGCCGACGTGGTCGACGAGCAGATCGACGTCGGCGTGCGCGCTGGCCCCATCCGAGATGCGCGCTTCGTCGCCCGCACGGTCGGCAGGATGCGCCTCTACGTGGTGGCTGCGCCCGCGCTGATCGAGCGCACCGGCATTCCGGAGAGGCTCGATGCGCTGCCGGGCTTTCCGCTCACCGCGCTGATGGACCGCAGCTCGGGCCGGCCATGGTCGTGGTTCTTCAGCAAGGGGCGGCAGGTGCCGGTGGCCGCGCCCGCCTTCGTCACCGACGACGTCGATGCCGAATGCGCGGCCGTGCGCGCGGGCCTGGGCTTCGGCCAGCTCGTGGCTCCGCTGGCCGAGCCCCTGCTGCAGTCGGGCGAGCTGGTGGAGGTGCTGGAGGCCGAGGCGCCGGAGCCCTGGCCGATCCATGTCTACCGCTCGCAGCGCGCACCGGTGCCGGCGCGCGTGCGGCTGGTGTACGACGAGCTGATCCGCGTGCTGCGCTGAAACGGCTGCCGGCTACTCGTACTTGCGGCCCTCGCGCATCAGCTGCGGCGTGCCGATCACGTCGTTGAGCGCGTCGAAGTCCAGCATCTGCGAGCGCCAGGGCTGCGTGGTGCGGTGCCGGTGCAGGCTGGCGTAGTAGCCCTGCAGCGTGTGCACCACCGCGCGCGCCGTGCCGCCGGG
>CAJYQC010000356.1 GCA_913776885.1 uncultured Variovorax sp. | reverse complement strand
CTCCGCCACGTCGCGCACGTCGTCGACGAGCACCGCATGCACGCCCCACACCATCGCCATGCGCCGCGCAGCGGCCAAGTCGGGCGTGAGGCTCAGGATGGGCACCGCCGGGCGCTCGCGCGCCGCGCGCAGGCTCGTGAAGCCCGAAGAGGTGTAGGTCACGGTGGCGGCCGGCGCGAGCAGCGAAGCCACCTGGCGCATCGATGCGCACACCGCATCGGCCGTGGTCGACAGCGCCGCGTCGTGCGTGGCGTCGATGCCCGTTCGGTAGGAAGGATCGGCCTCCACACGCGCGACGATGCGGTCCATCATCGCGACCGCCTCCAGCGGATACCTGCCCGAGGCCGACTCGGCCGAGAGCATCACCGCGTCGACCCCGTCGTACACGGCGGTCGCCACGTCCGACACCTCCGCACGCGTGGGCACCGGCGAGGCGATCATCGATTCGAGCATCTGAGTCGCAACCACCACCGGCTTGCCGCGCGTGCGGCAGGCGCGCACGATCAGCCGCTGCAGCTCCGGCACCTGCTCGGGCGGCAGCTCCACGCCGAGGTCGCCGCGCGCCACCATGATGCCGTCGCACAGAGCCACGATCGCATCCAGGTGCTCGATGGCGGCGGGCTTCTCCAGCTTGGCCATGATCCAGGCACGCGCGCCGACGATGGCGCGCGCCTCCTCGATGTCCTCGGGCCGCTGCACGAAGGAGAGCGCGACCCAGTCCACGCCCATCGACAGGCCGAAGGCCAGGTCTTCGCGGTCCTTCGGCGTGAGCGGCGAGATCGGCAGCAGCACGCTCGGCACGTTGACGCCCTTGCGGTCGGAGACGGGTCCGCCGACCAGCACCGTGGTCTCGGCGAAGTCGGCGCCGTGGCTGTCCACGCGCAGGCGCAGCTTGCCGTCGTCGAGCAGAAGCTCGGTGCCGTCCTGCAGCGCCGCGAAGATCTCCGGATGCGGCAGCGGCGCGCGGCGTGCGTTGCCTGCGGCCTCGTCCATGTCGAGCCGGAAGCGCGTGCCCGCATCGAGGTGCGCCCGTCCCCCCTCGAAGGCACCCAGCCTCAGCTTGGGCCCCTGCAGGTCGAGCAGGATGCCGATGGGCCGGCCGTGTTCCTTCTCGAGGCGGCGGATGGTCTCGATGCGCCGTGCATGGTCGTGCTGCGTGCCGTGGCTCAGGTTGAGCCGAAACACGTCCACGCCGCGGCCGAACAGCGCGCGAATGGCCTGCTCGTCGGTGGTGGCCGGGCCGAGCGTGGCGACGATCTTCGCGCTGCGCGTGCGTCTCATCGGGTTACCTCGGTACATCGGGCATTGCTCCCTCTCCCCCCGGGGAGAGGGTTGGGGTGAGGGGGGCGGCCTTCGCACAAGCCCCGCCTCGGCCAACGCCGCCAACCCTCACCCCCGCCCTCCCCCCGAGGGGAGAGGGAGTAAGACCGGCCGCTCATGCCGCGATCTCGTGCAGCTTCACCCGGCCGCGCTGGTCTTCCATCGTCCGCGCGAGCAGCTTCACGAGGCTGTAGACGGTGTCGATGTGCGGCGTCGGCGTCTCGGTGAGCCGGGCCAGCTCGACCACGGCGCCGACCAGCGCGTCGATCTCGGGCGCTCGGCCTGCTTCCACGTCCTGCAGCATCGAGGTCTTGTGCTTGCCGACCTTCTCCGCGCCCGCAATGCGCTTCTCCAGCGTCACGCGGAACTCGATGCCGAGCTTGTGCGCGACGGCCTGGGCCTCGCGCATCATCGCGGCGGCCAGCTCGCGCGAAGGCGGGTACTGGCAGATGTCCACGAGCGTGGAATGCGAGAGGCTGCTGATCGGGTTGAACGTCAGGTTGCCCCACAGCTTGAGCCAGATCTCCGCGCGGATGTTGTCGAGCACAGGCGCCTTGAAGCCGGCGCCGGTGAAGCCTGCCGACACGCGGTTCACGCGCTCGCTCGTTGAGCCGTCGAGTTCGCCCACCGGGAAGCGGTCGCCCTCGATGTGCCTGACCACGCCGGGCGCGATGAGCTCGGAAGCCGGATAGACCACGCAGCCGATCACGCGCTGCGCGGGAATCTTCGCCGAGAGCGTTCCCGAAGGATCGACGCTGCGCACCGGCGTGCCTTCGAGCGTGCCGCCGTGCTTGTGGAAGTACCAGTACGGAATGCCGTTCTGCATGGTCACGACCACCGTGTCGGGCCCGAAGAGCTTCGGCACATCGTTGGCCACGGCCTCGACCTGGTGGGCCTTCATCGCGAGCACGACGATGTCCTGCGGGCCCGCCTCGTCGTAGCGGTCGGTGGCCTTCACGTTGCGCGCCACCTGTTCCTCGCCTTCGGCCGAGACCAGCTTGATGCCGTTGCGCGATATGGCGTCGAGGTTGGCGCCGCGCACGATGAACGTGACGTCCTCGCCGGCCAGCGCGAGCTTCGCGCCAACCAGCCCGCCGATGGCGCCTGCGCCGATGATTGCAATCTTCATATCGTCGATCCCCAAGAGTTGAATTTCTTGCGCGACCCTTCGGCTGCGTTCAGCCGAAGCGGTTGCCGAGCTTTCCGATGCCGCCGATCTCGATCTCCACGAGGCTGCCGGGCTTCATGGAGCCAACGCCGACCGAGGTGCCGCACAGGATCACGTCGCCGCGGTGCAGCGTCATGTCCTGCGAGATCAGGCTGACCAGTTGCTGCACCGAAAAGCGCATGTCGCTGATCGGATAGTTCTGGCGCACCTCGCCGTTGAGCAGCGTGGTGACGGTGAGCGTGGCGGGGTCGAGCCCGGTGGCCACCACCGGGCCCATGGGGCAGAAGGTGTCGAAGCCCTTGGCGCGCACCCACTGCGCGAAGGAGGCGTCGCGGTTGAGAATGTCGGCCACGGTGACGTCGTTCGCGCAGGTGTAGCCGAACACGTGGTCGAGCGCATCGGCTTCGGAGACGGCGGTGGCGGTCTTGCCGATGACGATGCCGAGCTCGCCCTCGAACACCACCTTGCCGTCGCACAGCGGCTTGCGGATGGGCTTGCCGGGGGCGAGGTACGAGTTGGGCGTCTTCAGCAGGTACAGCGGCTCGGCGGGCACCGGCAGGTTCAACTTGGCGCCCAGCGCATGGAAGTTGTTCCACAGCGCGATCACCTTGGTGGGCTCGGTGGGCGTGAGCAGCTGCAGGCCCGCCAGCGCGAACACGCGGCCCGTGGGCTCGGAGCTGCCGAACATGTCGCCCTGCCGCTCGTGCACCGCATCGCCTTCGAGCGTGCCAAAGCCGATGCCGCCTGCGTGCTCGAAGCGGACCCATTTCTTCATCTGCTGCTGTTCCATGTTGTTGTCGTCTTTCTGGATGTCGAGGATTCGGGTTCGCCGCGGTCAGTCGAACGGCAGGTAGTCGGGCACCACGAGCGAGGCGAGCAGCTTTCCCATCTCCGCCGGATTGCGCGTGACGTGGATGCCGCATTCCTTCATCACCGCGAGCTTTTCCTGCGCGGTGCCGCGGCCGCCCGAGACGATGGCGCCCGCATGGCCCATGCGTTTGCCGGGCGGTGCGCTGGCGCCCGCGATGAAGCCGACCACGGGCTTGGTCATGTGGTCGCGGATCCAGCGCGCGCATTGCTCCTCAGCATCGCCGCCGATCTCGCCGACCATGACCACGGCGTCGGTGCGCGGGTCGTCGTTGAACATCTTCAGTACGTCGATGTGCCGCAGCCCGCCCACCGGGTCGCCGCCGATGCCTACCACCGTCGACTGCCCGATGCCGAAGCCCGCGAGCTGGCTGGCGGCTTCGTAGGTCAGCGTGCCCGAGCGCGAGACCACACCGATGCGCCCGCGCTGGTGGATGTGGCCGGGCGTGATGAGCCCCGGGCAGTTGGGCCCCAGCAGCAGCGTCTTGCGGCCCTGCATGCGGTGGCGCGTGCGGATCATGTCCCGCACCGGGATGCCCTCGGTGATGCAGATGACCAGGTCGAGCTCCGCGTCCACGGCCTCGTCGATGGCGGCTGCGGCGAAGGCCGGCGGCACGTAGATCACGGAAACGGTCGCGCCGGTCTCGGCCTTCGCCTCCTTCACCGTGCCGAAGATCGGGATGCCGGCCATCGACTGGCCGCCCTTCAGCGGATTGACCCCGGCCACGAAGCAGTGCCGGCCATTGCCGTACTCCAGGCAGGCCTGCGTGTGGAACTGGCCCGTCCTGCCGGTGATGCCCTGCGTGATGACGCGGGTGTGCTTGTTGATCAGGATGGACATGTCGCAAGCTCCATCGACTGTTGGAGGAACGAGCGCTTCATCGCCGGCGCTCCCAGTTGCTGGCCGCGCCGATGGCCCGCTGCGCGGCCTCGGCCATGTCGTCCGCGTTGATGATCGACAGCCCCGACTGCGCGAGGATGGTCTGGCCCAGGTCTTCGTTGGTGCCCTTCATGCGCACGACCAGCGGCACCCTGAGGCCGGTCTCGCGCACCGCGTCGACCACGCCGTGTGCGATCACGTCGCACTTCATGATGCCGCCGAAGATGTTGACCAGCACGGCCTTGAGCCTCGGGTTGCGCAGCATCAGCCGCACGGCCTCGGCCACCT
>CAJYQC010000355.1 GCA_913776885.1 uncultured Variovorax sp. | reverse complement strand
GTTCGCGCGCAGGCCACCCCGGCAATGCCGGCGCCGATGACGGCGAAATGGCGGGAGGCGCGCGGCTGGCCCTGGCCGGCTGGGGTTCGGTGACGGTCGGCAGCGGCCTTGGCCGGCTTCTTTGCAGTTGCGCGTGTGCTCATGGCGGTCTCTCTTCTTCTGGATGGAATGCGGATCGATGTGTCTGCACTCTACATCGGTCCGCCAGCCGTTTTGCCTGAGGGCACACCCTTAGCGGCTCGGTGGCATCCTCGGCAATACTCGTCTGCTCTTCGGCGGCCCTATCGGCCCCTGTGCCGCTCGAGCAGCGCACGCCGCGTGCCTTCATGCTCGAACTGCGCGAGCCACCATTCGAGCGCGCGCCCAGGCTTGCCGGCGCTGCGCACCCGCCAGGCGCAGTGCATCGAGCCCAGCGGCGGCTTGCGCTCCGTCTTCAGCTCGACCAGATGCCCCGCCTCGATGTACGGGCGCGCCATCGGCTCCGGCAGGAAGCCGCCCCCCAGCCCGTGCAGCTGCGCCGCGATCTTGGCCTGCATGCTCGGCACGGTGAGCACGTCCTGCCCGCCCACCAGGTGCACCGTGAGGCCTGGCGCCTGACGCGCCGAGTCGGCCGCCGCCACCGCGCGGTGCTGCCGCATCACCGCATCGCTCAGCGGCTGCGCGACGCGCGCCAGCGGATGGTGCGGCGCCACCGCGTAGACGAAGCTCAGCTCGCCGATCGGCCGGCTGCGGATGCCGGTGGAGGTGAAGGCCAGGCTCGCGGCGTCCAGCACTGCGCCGATGGCGAGGTCGGCCTCGCCGGTGGTCAGCGCCTCGATGGTGCCCATCAGCGTCTCGTCGCGCAGCTTCAGCCGCGTGGGCGGCTCCAGCGCGAAGAAGGCGGTGGCCAGGTCGAGCAGCGGGTCGCGCGCGATCACGCTGTCGACCGCGATGGTCAGCATCGGCTCCCAGCCGGTGGCCACGCGCTTGACGCGGTTGGCCACCGCGTCGATTTCTCCCAGCAGCCGCTCGGCCTCGCGCAGCAACTCGGCGCCGGCCTCGGTCAGACGGGCCTGGCGCGCGCTGCGGTCGAACAGAAGCACGTCGAGCGCGTCCTCGATCTGGCGCACCCGGTAGCTCAGCGCGCTGGGCACCAGGTTCAGCGCCCGCGCGGTGGCGGCGAAGCTTCCGGTGGCGGCCACGGTCTGGAGCATGGCGAGGGCGTCGGGGGTCAGCACGTCTCTGGGGCTTGGCATGGAATTCCATCGATCAAATTATTTGAATGGTGCCATCAAACCGCGGCGTCTTTCCGAAGAGGCCCGCGGCCCAAAATTCTTCTCATCCGCTGCGCATCCGGCGCGGCATACGAAAGAAGCCCGACACCCCACAGGGGCAGGGCAGAAGGAGTCAGACGATGTTGCAAGTCCGTAAATCACAGGAACGCGGTTATGCCGACCATGGCTGGCTGCGCTCCTTCCACAGCTTTTCCTTCGCCAACTACTACGACCCGGCCCACATGGGCTTCGGCAACCTGCGCGTGATCAACGAGGACCGCGTGGCGGCAGGCGCCGGCTTCGGCACCCACGGCCACAAGGACATGGAGATCATCAGCTACGTGCTCTCGGGCGAACTGGCGCACAAGGACAGCATGGGCAACGTCGAGAGCATTCCGCCCGGCGACGTCCAGCGCATGAGCGCTGGCCGCGGCGTGATGCACAGCGAGTTCAACCACAAGGCCGACCAGACCACGCACTTCCTGCAGATATGGATCCTGCCGAAGGAGCGCGGCATCGAGCCCGGCTACGAGCAGAAGAAGTTCAGCGACGACGAGAAGCGCGGCAAGCTGCGCCTGGTGGCATCGCCCGAAGGCAGCGAAGGCTCGGTGAAGGTTAACGCCGATGCGAGCCTGTACGCCGGTCTCTTCGACGGTGACGAGAAGGCCAGCCTCTCGCTCGACCCGAAGCGCAAGAGCTACGTGCACCTGGTGCGCGGCGAGCTCGAGGTGAACGGCCAGAAGCTCGCAGGCGGCGACGCCGCGATGCTCGAAGGCGAATCGCAGGTGACGCTGGGCGCAGGCAAGGACGCCGAAGTGCTGGTGTTCGACCTGGCCGCCTGATCTTTGTCCCCCTTGCCGGGCGCTGGCCGCCCGGCTTTTTTGGCACCCCCCGTCTTTCCAGTTCGACCAACAACCGAGGAGTTCTCAACCATGGCAACCACAAACACCGCACCCAATTCCGCACAGGACACGCTGGCCCTCATCGGCCGCATCCTCATCGCCTACCTGTTCATTCCCGCCGGCATCGGCAAAATCATGGGATTCGCGGGCACCGTCGGCTACATCACGTCGGTGGGTCTGCCGTTGCCCGAGGTGGGCGCGGTCATCGCGATCATCGTGGAGCTGGGCTTCGGCATCGCGCTGCTGCTGGGATTCAAGACCCGCCTGACGGCGATCGTGATGGCGATCTTCACCGTCGCTGCCGCGCTGTTCTTCCACAAGTACTGGTCGGCGCCCGATGCGATGAAGATGATGCAGCAGATCAACTTCAACAAGAACATCGCCATCGCCGGCGGCCTGCTCGCACTCGCCGCCTTCGGTGCCGGACGCTTCAGCATCGATAAAAAGTAAGCTCTCCACCAGGCTTCGCGCACCTCGTGTCGCTTCGCCGCCCCCTCACCGGGGGCAACACCTGAGGCCCGGCAGAGCCGGTTCCTCGGTGTTCCGCGAAGAGACAGCCTCCCTTCCTTTCTCATCAGGAGTTCCAAAAATGGCAAACATCGTCGTCGTCTTCCATTCCGGCTACGGCCATACCCAACGCGTGGCGCAGGCCGTCGCCGATGGCGCGGGCGCGCAGTTGCTCGCCATCGACGCGGACGGCAACCTGCCCGAAGGCGGCTGGGAGCTGCTGGCCGCGGCCGACGCCATCGTCTTCGGCTCGCCGACCTACATGGGCGGCGTGAGCTGGCAGTTCAAGAAGTTCGCCGACGCCTCGTCGAAGGTCTGGTTCACTCAGGGCTGGAAGGACAAGCTCTTCGCCGGCTTCACCAACAGCGCCACCATGAACGGCGACAAGGTCACGACGCTGAACTACCTGTGGACGCTGGCAATGCAGCACAGCGGCATCTGGGTCAGCATGGGCATCCTGCCGACCAACAACAAGGCAGCCACGCGCGACTCGATGAACTACGTGGGCGGCTACGGCGGCCTTCTGACGCAGGCACCTTCGGACGCCAGCCCGGCGGAGATGTTCAAGGGCGACTTCGACACCGCCCGCGCGTTCGGCGAGCGCATCGCCACGGTGGCAAGATCGCGGGGTTAGAGTCCGCCCCCAGGCTTCGCGCACTTCGTGTCGCTGCGCCAACCCCCTCGCCGGGGGCAACGCCAGCGGCCCGGCAAAGCCGGTTCCGCGGCGTTCCGCGAACAGGCCGTCATGAGCGGAGCCGATCAATCACTCACGGAGAACACGATGACCGACGCCACCCCCGAAACCCGACTGCTCAAGCCGCACGACAAGGACCTCGGAGGCGGCTTCAAGGTGAGACGGCTGCTGCCCGCGGCGCAGCAGCGCTCCGTCGGTCCCTTCGTGTTCTTCGATCATTTCGGCCCGGCCACCGAGGAGCCGGGCAGCGAGCACGACGTACGCCCGCATCCGCACATCGGTCTCTCGACGGTCACCTATCTCTTCAAGGGCGCGATGATGCATCGCGACAGCCTCGGCAGCGTGCAGGAGATCCTGCCCGGCGCCATCAACTGGATGACCGCCGGCCGCGGCATCGTGCATTCCGAGCGCAAGCCCGAGCGCCTGAAGGCCGACACCTACGTGAACCACGGCCTGCAGCTGTGGGCCGCGCTGCCGCAGGCGCATGAGGAAGTCGAGCCCAGCTTCGAGCACACACCCGCCGATGCGATCCCCGAAGTGCTGGAGCAGGGCGCGGCGGTGCGCGTTCTGGTGGGCGAGGCTTTCGGCGCGCGCTCGCCGGTGAAGACGCTTTCGCAGACCGTGTACCTCGACATCGCGCTGCCGGCAGGCGGGCGCTTCGAGCTGCCCGCGCTGGCGCCCGAGCTGGCCGTCTACGCGGTGGATGCCGACCTCGCGGTGAACGGCGAGCCGGTCGAGGTCCACACCATGGCCGTATTGCCGCATGGGCAGGGAGGCACGATCACCGCCGGCGCCGCCGTGCGCCTCGTGGTGATCGGCGGCGAGCCGCTGGACGGCCCGCGCTACATCACCTGGAACTTCGTCTCCAGCCGCCGCGAGCGCATTCTCGAAGCCGGCGCCGACTGGGCCGCGCAACGCATGGGCCACGTGCCCGGCGAGACCGAGTTCATCCCGCTGCCCGGCAAGCCCTTCGGCGTGCGCGAGCCCGATACGGGCACGACGCCGGTCTGAGCCTCGGCGCGTATTCGGAGCTCAACGCCAATGAAGAAAGGCCCGCATCGCGGGCCTTTCGTTTTGCTGCCGAGCCGCTTACTTGCCGCCGATCGTCAGGCTCTCTGCGGGCGGTGCGCCCTCGGGCGCCTTCGGCAGATCGAGCACGGCCTTGCGGCTGCCGCGGCCGCGCCATGCGGAGTAGCTCACGCCCAGCAGCAGCAGCGTGC
>CAJYQC010000354.1 GCA_913776885.1 uncultured Variovorax sp. | reverse complement strand
GGCCAGGTGGCCTCGGCCGAGGACATCGCCAACATCGTCATCTCCAGCGTCGATGGCACGCCGATCCGCGTCAGCCATGTCGCCCAGGTTGGCCTGGGCCAGGAGCTGCGCTCGGGCGCCGCCACCGAGAATGGCCGCGAGGTGGTGCTGGGCACGGTGTTCATGCTGATCGGCGAGAACAGCCGCACCGTGTCGCAGGCCGTCGACAGGAAGATGCAGGAGATCAACCGCACGCTGCCCGCCGGCGTGAAGGCCGTGACGGTGTACGACCGCACGGTGCTGGTCGACAAGGCCATCGCCACGGTGAAGAAGAACCTGTTCGAGGGCGCGGTGCTGGTCATCGCGATCCTGTTCCTGTTTCTGGGCAACATCCGCGCGGCCATCCTCACCGCGCTGGTGATTCCGCTGTCGATGCTCTTCACCTTCACCGGCATGGTGAACCAGAAGGTCAGCGCCAACCTCATGAGCCTGGGTGCGCTGGACTTCGGCATCATCATCGACGGGGCGGTCGTGATCGTGGAGAACTGCGTGCGGCGCCTGGCCCATGCGCAGGCCCACAAGGGACGGCCGCTCACGCGCAGCGAGCGCTTCCACGAAGTGTTCGCTGCTTCGCAGGAGGCGCGGCGCGCGCTGCTGTTCGGGCAGCTGATCATCATGATCGTGTACCTGCCGATCTTTGCGCTCACGGGTGTCGAGGGCAAGCTTTTCCACCCGATGGCCTTCACCGTGGTGATCGCGCTGCTGGGCGCGATGATCCTGTCGATCACCTTCATTCCTGCGGCCGTGGCTCTGTTCATCGGCAACAAGGTCAAAGAGAAGGAGAACCGCCTGATGCTGTGGGCCAGGCGCGCCTACGAGCCGCTCCTGGCGCGCGTGATGTCGGCCAAGCCGCTGGTGATCACCTTCGCGGTGGTGGCGGTGGTGCTGTCGGGCCTGCTGGCCACGCGGCTGGGCACGGAGTTCGTGCCGAGCCTGAGCGAGGGCGACTTCGCGATCCAGGCGCTGCGCATTCCGGGCACCAGCCTCACGCAGTCGGTGGAGATGCAGAAACAGCTCGAGCGCACGCTGAAGCAGAAATTTCCGGAGATCGAGCGCGTGTTCGCGCGCACCGGCACGGCGGAGATCGCCTCCGACCCGATGCCGCCCAACATCTCCGACGGCTACATCATGCTCAAGCCCGAGAGCGAGTGGCCCACGCCGAAGCGTTCGCGCGCCGAGCTGCTTGCGGCGGTGCAGGAAGAAGTGGAGAAGCTGCCGGGCAACAACTACGAGTTCTCGCAGCCCATCCAGTTGCGCTTCAACGAGCTGATCTCGGGCGTGCGAAGCGACGTGGCGGTGAAGATCTTCGGCGACGACATGGACGTGCTGAACAAGACCGCGGCAGAGGTTGCCGGCGTGCTCAACGGCATCGCCGGAGCAGCCGAGGTGAAGGTGGAGCAGACGACAGGCCTGCCGATGCTCACGGTGAACATCGACCGCAGCAAGACCGCGCGCTACGGCCTCAACATGGGCGACGTGCAGGACGCGATCTCCGCCGCCATCGGCGGGCGCGAGGCGGGCACGCTGTTCGACGGCGACCGGCGCTTCGACATCATCGTGCGCCTGCCCGAGGAACTGCGCACCGACCTCGAAGCCATCAAGCGCCTGCCGGTGGCCCTGCCCAAGGGCGCGGGCGCCGAAGCCCTGCGCACCAGCTTCATTCCGCTGGGCGAGGTGGCCACGCTGGACATCGCGCCGGGCCCCAACCAGGTGAGCCGCGAGGACGGCAAGCGCCGCATCGTGGTCAGCGCCAACGTGCGCGGCCGCGACCTGGGCTCCTTCGTGGCCGAGGCCGAGGAGGCGATGGGCAAGGTGAAGATTCCTGCGGGCTATTGGACCGTCTGGGGCGGGCAGTACGAGAACCTGGCCTCGGCCACTCAAAGGCTGCAGGTGGTGGTGCCGGTGTCGCTGCTGCTGGTGTTCACGCTGCTGTTCGCGATGTTCGGCAACCTCAAGGACGGGCTGCTGGTGTTCACCGGCATTCCGTTCGCGCTCACGGGCGGCATCCTGGCGCTGTGGCTGCGCGACATACCGCTGTCCATCTCGGCGGCGGTGGGCTTCATCGCGCTGTCGGGCGTGGCGGTGCTCAACGGGCTGGTGATGATCTCCTTCATCCGCAACCTGCGCGAAGGCGGCCTGCCGCTGGACGCGGCCATCCGCGAGGGCGCGCTCACGCGGCTGCGGCCGGTGCTGATGACCGCGCTGGTCGCCTCGCTGGGCTTCGTGCCGATGGCCATCGCCACCGGCACCGGCGCCGAGGTGCAGCGGCCGCTGGCCACGGTGGTGATCGGCGGTATCCTGTCCTCGACCGCGCTGACGCTGCTGGTGCTGCCACTGCTCTACCGCATCGCGCACCGGCGCGACGAGGAGGAGTTGCAGGTGCAGCAGCAGTCCCACGGCGCACCGCTCGATCCTTCACTGCGAGACTCCCATGGCACATGAGCATTCGCGCGCCACCGGCGGCAACGAGAAGGCGCTGCGCTGGGCGCTGCTGCTGACCTCGCTCTACCTCGTTGCCGAGGTGGTGGGCGGGCTGGTGTCGGGCAGCCTCGCGCTGCTGTCCGATGCGGCGCACATGTTCACCGACACGGTGGCGCTGGCGATCTCGCTGGTGGCCATCCG
>CAJYQC010000353.1 GCA_913776885.1 uncultured Variovorax sp. | reverse complement strand
GGTGCATGCGGCGGAAAGTGCCAGCGCATCCCGCCGATGGAACCATCTCACTTTGTTCTCTCCAGGGAAGCTGTCTGTCCGCGCGCGAGGATGCCATGCGGGCCTGACATCTGCCTGAGGACGGTCGCGCCGTGCGTGGGAAGGCGCGGGAGATGACAATTGGCAATCCTCGTGAACGAAGGGGCCCTCGCGGCGGGACTGACGTCTGTCCTCGGCCCGCGCCCCGCCAGTCAGCCAGCCCTCCAGCCAGCAACCCGAATCCAGATGCAACGTCTCACGCGTCAGCGCAACGCCGTCTTCTCTGCCTTCAGCGATACAGGCCGCGTCCTGACCGCACCCCAGATCCTGGCGCACGCGCGCGAGATCGTGCCGGAGATCAGCCTCTCGACCGTCTACCGGCAGGTTGCCCAGCTTCTGGCGGACGGCCACATCGCCAAGGTCGAACTGCCCGGCGAGCCCGCGCGCTACGAAGTCGCCTGCGGTCCCGACGCGCATGCGCATTCGCTCCACGGTGGGCCGGACGCGGCGCACCATCACCACTACTTCCATTGTTCGAAGTGCGGACAGGTATTCATGTTGCACGCCTGTCCCGGTCCGATGGAAGACTTGGCGCCAAAGGGTTTCCGGGTGATGAGCCATGAGGTGACGCTGCACGGGCTGTGTGCGCCATGTGCAAAGGCCGGTGCGGGCGCGCGCAAGCCAGGCTGAGTCGGGCCTTCGTGCTTGCCTTCCCGTCGGCCGTTTTGCACGGTCTGCCTTGCCTGCCGACTCGATCGGATGGCTCGTGGATAATGCGAATGGTTCCCATCTGCGGGCTGTCTGCCGCATCCGCCAACGTCACATCTCGAAGCCCGCCTGCCGAAGGGCCGCCACCCCTGTTCCGCCGATCCGTGGTCACACACTATTACCGAGAGCTGCTCAACTTCCTCGCCCGCGCGGTCAGGGATCGAGACACCGCGCGCGATCTGGTGCAGGAGAGCTACACGCGGGTGCTGGCCGTTCAACACTCCGGGAAACTCGTCGGCGATGCGAGGGCGCTGCTGTATCAGACGGCTCGCAATCTGGTGATCGACCAGCATCGCCGCGCCGAGGTGCGCGCGCAGAGGTCGCAACAAGGGCTCGACAGCGCCGCTGATCCGACGGAGGTGCTGGACGGCATTGCCGCCCCGAGTGCTTGCGAGCCGGATGTCGCCGCAGCGTCTGCCCAAACTGTGAGCGCGCTGCTCGCTGCGATCGGCGAGCTGCCTCTGCGCTGCCGGGAGGCTTTCATCCTTCACAAGTTCGACGGGCTCTCGCAAGCTGAAGTCGCTGCCCGGATGGGCATTTCCGTGAAGATGGTGGAACGGCATGTTCAGCGCGCCATGGAGGCATGCCGGTCGTGCCGCAGCCGAATGGAGGGCTCGGCCAGCGCGGCGCTCTACCCGCCGGCACGAAAGACCCGCCCCAAATGACGACCCACCTATGCTGTCGAGCCGTTGACGTGGGGGTGGCTCTCGCTCGTGCGTATTCATTCATGAAGCCCGGCGTCATTCCATGAGCCAATCGTTTCCTGCCGATTCCTCCTTGAGCGATCTGGAGCGCCAGGCGCTGGAGTGGTTCGTGCGCCTGAATGGAGGCTTGTCCTTGCCGGAAGAGCGAGCGCTCCAGGACTGGCTTGCCGCCGACCCGGCGCATGGCGTCGCCTTGTCCCGCTGGCAAGGCGACTGGAACCTGCTGGACATGCTGCCGAGGGAGGGCGTGGAGGCCCTGCGTCGGGAAGTCGCTGCAGCGAAGGCTGCGCAGCGGCGGCCCGAGGCGCCTGTGGATTCGGTCCCGCATGTGCCGGGCTCGCCGTTTCGCCGTTCCTTCTGGCGCCGGTTGACGGGCGAGCGTGTTCCGCGGGCTGCGCTGGCATGCGCAGTGGTGATGATGTCGTGCGGCAGCTATCTGGCTTGGCGCCACTGGCAGCTGCAGCCGCTGTACGCGCAGAACTTTGCCTCCGAGCGCGGCCAGCAACTCCGGGTGGAGTTGCCTGATGGCAGCCGCCTGCTGCTCGATACCGCCACGCGCGCCGAGGCGGTGTTGTACCGGCAGCGCCGCGAGGTCCGCCTGCCGGAGGGCCAAGCGGTGTTCAGCATCAAGGGCGACCCGTCCTGCCCCCTCGACGTGCTGGCCGGACCGCTGCGCATCACTGTCGTCGGAACCCGTTTCTCTGTGCGATTCACGCCCGGCATCTCGGGCCGCAACGGCGTCCAGGTGGCCGTCGAAGAAGGACGGGTGCGGGTGGCGTCCCTGGCCGGCGCGCAAAAAACCGCCGGTTTGCCAATTGGCGAGGCTCCACCCGCGGTGGTGGAGCTGACGGCCGGCCAGCAAGTCGCAAGCGATGCCGCAGGCGTGCTGGGGCCGGTGGCCGTCATTCCCGTCGCCGGTATGGCACCGTGGCGCGACAACCGTGTCAGCTTCGACAACACACCGCTGGACCAGGCGCTTGCGGAGTTCGAACGCTATGGGGACACACGGTTGAAGGTGGGCGATCAGGCGGTGGCTGCACTGCGCCTGACTGGAACCTTCGACCCGCGACAGCTTGACAACTTCATCAGAGTACTGCCGCAGGTCTTGCCGGTGCGCTTGAGAGAGCAGGGCGGCTCGATCGAAATTCTTCCGCAGAAGTGAGGCGGGGGATGGGCGACATCTCAGCCCCGAAGGAGATTCGACTCAAATAGTTCATCAGCGACGTTGGGGTTGAAGAGAGTCATGCGTCTACATGAG
>CAJYQC010000352.1 GCA_913776885.1 uncultured Variovorax sp. | reverse complement strand
CAACGCCATCATCCACCCGGTGCCGCTGCCGATCATCGCGGGCCTGCTGTTCGCGCAGACCGGGCTGGTGATGCCCGAGGCCATCGACAAGCCCATTCAGCTGCTGGGCCAGGCCTTCGGACCGATCGCGCTGGTGATGGTGGGCATCACGCTCGCGCTCACGCCCATCGGGCGGCACTGGCGTGGGGCGCTGGTACAGGCGCTGGTGAAGAACCTGCTGCATCCGCTGCTGGTGGCGCTTATCGGCTGGCTGCTGGGCGTGCGCGGCATTCCGCTCACGGTGATGGTGGTGGCCGCGGCGCTGCCGATCGGCGCCAACGTGTTCCTGTTCTCGCAGCGCTACCGCACGGCGGAAGACCTGGTGACGGCCAGCGTCGCGGTCTCGACGGTGCTGGCGCTGGCCACGCTCACGCTCGTGATGATGTGCGTGCAGTGGCTGCCTTGAGCCCTTTCACTCCTCTTCCCGGGCTGCCGCGCACTTCCGCGTTCGCGCTGTTGCTGCTCGCATCGATGTCGTTCGAAACACCTGCGGTTCGGCAGGGCCGGTTCTGCGGTGTTCTCAGGGGGCGAGGCGTTCGCGTACCCAGTCCGCACCTTCGAGCCTGTAGCGCAGCCGGTCGTGCAGCCGGCTCTTGCGGCCCTGCCAGAACTCCCAGCGGTCGGGCACCAGCCGGTAGCCGCCCCAGTGCGGCGGGCGCGGCGGGGAGAGCAGGTGCTTGGCGGCGTAGAGGGCCGCGTTCTTCACCAGCACGTCGCGGCCGCTGATCACCTCGCTCTGCGGGCTGGCCCAAGCGCCGATGCGCGAGTCGAGCGGGCGGCTCGCGTAGTAGGCGTCGCTTTCCTCGGCGCCGACCTTCTCGACGCGGCCCTCGATGCGCACCACGCGCTCCAGCTCGACCCAGTGGAACTGCAGCGACGCATACGGATTGCCCGCGAGTTCGCGGCCCTTGCGGCTCTCGTAGTTGGTGTACCAGACGATGCCGCGCGCGTCGTAGCCCTTGATGAGCACGATGCGGCTCGAAGGCCGCAGGTCGCTGCCCACGGTGCACAGCGTCATCGCGTTGGGTTCGGGCACCTGGCCCTCGACCGCCTCGGTGAGCCAGCGTTCGAACTGTTTCAGCGGATCGTCGGCGCTGCGGGTCTCGTCGAGTTCGGCGCGCTCGTAGCTCTTGCGCAGCGCGGCCAGTTCGTCTTTGGAGAGAGGGGAAGTCATGCCGGGATTGTTGCGCACATACTCGGCCCATGACGACGCAGAAGGCGAATTCCCCGGTGGTGATCGTGCTGGCCTCGGGCCGCGGCGAGCGCTTCATAGCGGCCGGCGGCATCGGCTCGAAGCTCAGGGCGCTGCTGGCCGGCAGGCCGGTGCTCGAACGCACGCTCGACGCGGTACGCGCCAGCGGACTGCCCTGGCATGTGGAAGACGCCGGCCACCCGGGCATGGGCGATTCGATCGCAGCCGCCGTGCGCGCGACTTCGCAGGCGCCGGGATGGCTGGTCCTGCCTGGCGACCTGCCGCTCGTGCAGCCGAACACGCTGCGGGCCGTGGCAGCCGCGCTCGGCGGTGCGGTGAATGCGGTCCAGCCGCAGTACCAGGGCGAGCGCGGTCATCCGGTGGGTTTCGCGGCGGTGTGCGGCGCTTCGCTCGCGGCGCTGGAAGGCGCAGCCGGTGCGGCCCCCGTGCTGCGGGCGATGCGCGCCGCAGGCTCGGTCATCGATCTCGCGGTGGACGACGCGGGCGTGGTCACCGACATCGACACGCCGGAGGCCCTGGCGCGGGCCGAGGCGCTCTGGCTGGCGCGCGGCAGCGCCTAGCCCTCCATCCTTGCTGCTGTCGCCGCCTCAGGGCTTGGCGATCACCGCGCAGGCGATGCGCGGGCCGGAGTTGCCCGACGGCTGGGTCGTGAAGTCGTCGGGGTCGCGGTGAACCACCAGCGCGCGGCCGACGATGCTGTTGGCAGCGCCCGGGGTGAGCGAGATCGAGTGGTCTTCCACGCTGAAGCGGGCCACGCCCTTGGCGTCGGCCACCAGGCTGGGGAGTTCGCCGGCATGGCTGCCCGGCGCGCCGAACTTGCCGTGCGTGCCACCGGTCGGGTTGAAGTGCCCGCCAGAGGCGTTGCCGTTGTCGCCGCAGTCGCCCTTTTCGTGGATGTGGAAGCCGTGCTCGCTGCCCGGCACCAGGCCACGCACCTCGCCAGCCACACGCACGCCGTGGTCGAGGGCGGTGAAGGTCACCGTGCCGCGCGTCGGGTTGGGCGTGATCGCGGCGGTCGGCACCAGCTCGACCGCGGAACTGGGCTTGCCACCCATGCTGCCGCAGGCGGCGAGGATGGCCGAGGCGAGGAGGGCGGAGCCGGTGGCGATGAGACGGCGTTGATTCATGTGTTTTCCTTGTTGAGTCCGGAAGGTTGGGGGGAAGTGTTGTCCGCTGACCCCGGAACATATACCGGAGCCTGCGGCGTGCCGCAATCAGCGGCGGTCTCCGGAGGAGGCTGCTCCTTCACTTCGGCCAGCGCCAGCAGCCGGGCCAGCGCCGCGTCGTGGATCGAATGGCGCCGCAGCTCCATGAGCGTCTGCTGTGCGTAGTCGAGCGAGCTGCCGTAGCGGCCGACTGCGTTGGCGAAGATGTGGCGGTAGCGCTCTTCGCTGAGCTCGCCCGTGAAGTTGGGGCTGCGCCGCGAGAGGGTGAATGCCAGCGCGCGCACGTCGCCTTCGGCGGTGCCGCAGCGCAGCCACCTGGGGTCGTACACGCCGGTGGGCATCTCGCGCAGCCAGAGCCGCTTCAGGGTTTCGAGGCCGTCCGCCTTCGGTATGCGGAACACCATTCCACGGCAGCTGCCTCCGGAGAGCAGCCCGAAGACCAGCCCGGGCGTCTGAACGCTGCCCCTGTTGACGCGGCTCCACATCTTCAGCGCGCGGTGCCAGCCGTGCACCCAGGCCGGACGGCGCTCGATGAAGCCGAAGTCGGGCCGCCAGATCAGCGAGCCGTAGCCGAAGAGCCAGAGGTCGTCGTGCCCGCCCCAGTCGGCGATGGCGCGCTCCAGCATCGGCTGAGGGTCGCGCAGGGGGGCGGGCATGGGATCGAGCCCCGGCGGACCGGGGTTCGGCGCCGGCTCCGACACGGAAGTGCCCGAGCCGCCACCTACAATTTCCTGATCATGGTTCACCGCACCATTATTTACCGGCCCCTTTCCTACGGAGCAAGACCCCCGATGAGCGACGACGACAGCCAGCAGAACTTCATCCTCGGATTCGTCATGGCGTTGATCGCCCTGGTGATCCTGTTCGTGGTGGGCATCGTGATCTGGCACAAGGGGCACAACCCCGCGGCAGCGCAAGCGTCCGCAGCGGCCGCCGCGCAGGCTTCGGCTGCGCCGCCGGTCGCGGTGATCGTGCCGGCCCAGCAGGGCAATGGCACAGCGGCGCCCAAGGTCGCCGAGGTCACGGAGACCGTCACCGTGGTCATCCCCGACGGCGCGAGCATCCGCGTGACCGACGGCGTGGTGAATTTCTATTTCGCTACCGGCAGTGCCGACCTGGCACCTGGCGCCGCCGAGGCCCTGGCCACCGTCATCAAGGGCGTCGAGAGCGGCCGCAAGGCGGTGGTCTCGGGCTTCCACGACACCACCGGCGATGCCGCCATCAACGAACAGCTGGCCAAGAAGCGGGCCGAAATGGTGCGCGACGTGCTCGTGGGCCTGGGCGTCCCGGCCGCCAAGGTCGACCTGCAGAAGCCCGCCGTCACGGCCGGCAGCGGCAACAACGCCGAGGCGCGCCGCGTCGAGGTCAAGCTGGTCGACTGAGCGATCGCGCATCTGCGCGTCCCGACAGCAAGCCCGGCCATGCCGGGCTTTTTCATGCGCCATGCGCGGCGGCCGTGGAATGTCAAACAGGTAAATTCGTATTGCCATGCGCCCGGATTTCATCGGGCATCCGGGCCTGAGTTGTTACCATGAGCCTCCAGGCCCGAAGTCGCCCGGGCGACAGCGGCCAGAGCCAACGACTCCCCATGAGCAGCAGCACCCACCCCACCGTACGCGACGTCACCGACCGCATCCGCGAGCGCAGCCAGGGGCTGCGCAGCGCCTACCTCGCCCGCCTGGCCGAAATCCGCAGCCGCGACCGCGGTTCCGACCGCATGGGCTGCGCCAACGTGGCGCACGCCGTGGCCGGCATTCCGGCCAACGACAAGTTCCGCGTGGTCGCCGAGCGCGCGCCCAACATCGGCATCGTCACCGCCTACAACGACATGCTCTCGGCCCACGCGCCGTACCAGGGCTACCCCGACATCATCAAGAACGAGGCCCGCAGCCTTGGCGCCACCGCCCAGGTGGCCGGCGGCGTGCCGGCCATGTGCGACGGCGTGACGCAGGGCACGCCTGGCATGGAGCTGAGCCTCTTCAGCCGCGACGTCATCGCGATGAGCACCGCCGTCGCGCTCACGCACGACATGTTCGACGCGGCGCTGATGCTCGGCGTGTGCGACAAGATCGTGCCCGGCCTGCTGATCGGCGCGCTGCACTTCGGCCACCTGCCCACGGTGTTCGTGCCCGCCGGGCCGATGCCCTCGGGGCTCTCGAACAGCGCCAAGTCGAAGGTGCGCGAACAGGCGGCGCAGGGCCTCGTCGGCCGCCAGGGCCTGCTCGAGGCCGAGATGGCCGCCTATCACACGCTCGGCACCTGCACCTTCTACGGCACCGCCAACAGCAACCAGATGCTGCTGGAGGCCATGGGCCTGCACGTGCCCGGCACGGCCTTCATCCAGCCCGGCGACGCGATGCGCGAGACGCTCACCCGCGAGGCCGTGCGAACGGTGCTGGGCAAGGCGGGCACCGCTCCCTTCGACTGCCCGCCGATCGGCGAGATGGTCGACGAGCGCTGCATCGTCAACGCCATGGCCGCGCTGCTGGCCACGGGCGGCTCCACCAACCACCTGATCCACTGGGTGGCGGTGGCGCGCGCCGCCGGCATCCTGATCGACTGGGACGACTTCTCGCAGCTCTCCGACGTGGTGCCGCTGCTGACGCGCGTGTACCCCAACGGCAGCGCCGACGTGAACGAGTTCCAGGCCTCGGGCGGGCCGGGCTTCGTGATCGGCGAGCTGGTCGAGGCCGGCCTGATGCACGCCGACGTGCTGACGGTGCGCTCGGGCGGCATCCGCGAGTTCGCGAACATCCCGTCGCTGGCCGATGCTGGCGGCGCGAGCGCGAATCGCCTGCAATGGACCCCCGCCGCGCCGCTGAAGAACGAGGCCGTCACCCGCTCGGTCGGCAGCCCCTTCAGCGCCACCGGCGGCCTCAAGCTGCTGAGCGGCAACCTGGGCCGCAGCGTGATCAAGGTGTCGTCGGTGCCCGACGACCGCCACGTCATCGAGGCGCCTGCGCGCGTGTTCGACTCGCAGGCCGCGCTGCAGAAGGCCTTCACCGCCGGCGAGCTGGAGCGCGACGTGGTCTGCGTGGTGCGCTGGCAGGGCCCGCAGGCCAACGGCATGCCCGAGCTGCACAAGCTCACGCCGCCTCTGTCGGTGCTGCAGGGCAAGGGATTCCGCGTGGCGCTGGTCACCGACGGGCGCATGAGCGGCGCGTCGGGCAAGATCCCGGCGGCGATCCACGTCTCGCCCGAAGCCGCCGCCGGCGGGCCGCTGGCCAAGGTGCGCGACGGCGACCTGATCAGGCTCGACGCCGTCGCGGGTACGCTTGCCGTGTTGCTGCCCGAGGACGAATGGGCCGCCCGCGAGATCGCCACGATGTCCGAGGCGCAGCGCATCGCCGACGGACACGGCCTGGGCCGCGAACTGTTCGCAGGCATGCGCCGCAATGCATTGGCCGCCGAAGAGGGCGCCTGCACCTGGCTGTGACCAGGGCGGCATCTGCATCCGTCTCCTCGGAGGCGATGCGTACATAACGAATTGGAACCACCAAATGACTGAAAAACTCACCCCCCTCGAAGTGATGCGCGACGCACCGGTCATTCCGGTCATCGTGCTCAACGACGTGAAAGACGCCATCCCGCTCGCCCGCGCCCTGGTGGCCGGCGGCATCCGCATGCTCGAAGTCACGCTGCGCACGCCGCAGGCGCTGCAGTGCATCGAGGCCATCGCCAAGGACGTGCCCGAGGCCGTGGCCGGCGCCGGCACCATCCGCAGCGCCGCCGACGCGCAGGCCGCGGCGCTGGCCGGCGCGAAGTTCGGCGTGAGCCCGGGCTACACGCGCGCGGTCGGCAAGGCCTGCCACGACATCGGCCTGCCGCTCTTGCCCGGCGTGGCCACCGGCAGCGAGATCATGACGGCGCAGGAAGACGGCTACACCCAGCTGAAGTTCTTCCCCGCGCTGCAGGCCGGCGGCCTGCCGATGCTCAAGGCATGGCAGGGGCCGTTCGGCGACGTCACCTTCTGTCCGACCGGCGGCATCCATGCCGGCAACGCAGGCGAGTTCCTTGCGCTGTCGAACGTCGCCTGCGTGGGCGGCTCTTGGATCGTGCCGACCGACGCCATCCGCGACGGCGACTGGGCCCGCATCGAGCAGCTGGCACGCGCCGCGAGCCAGCTGCCGCGCTGAGCGCCGCCGCCATGAGCAGCGCTGATTTTGACGCGAGCGATCTCAAGGTCATCGCATTCGACGTCTTCGGCACGGTGGTCGACTGGCACAGCGGCATCGCCGCCGAGGTCGAGCGCGTGTTCCCGGGTGTCGACGGCGCGGCCTTCGCGCTCGCGTGGCGCGCCGGCTACCAGCCGGCCATGAAGGCGGTGATGGAGCGCATCGCCGCGGGCGAGGGCGGTTTCACGCTGCTTGACGAGCTGCACCTGAGCATGCTGGAGCAGGTGCTGCACGACTTCAGCCTGGCCGATCGCATCGAGGCCGGCGCCAAGCGCGAACTGAGCCGCGCCTGGCACCGCCTCCCGGCCTGGCCCGATTCGGTGGCGGGTCTCACGCGGCTGAAGAAGAAGTTCACCATCTGCACGCTGTCGAACGGCAACATCGGCCTGCTCACCGAGATGGCCAAGCGCGCCGGCCTGCCCTGGGACTGCATCCTGTCGGCCGAGGTGTTCAAGGCCTACAAGCCCGACCCGCGCACTTACCTCGGCGTGGCGGGCGTGTTCGACGCGACGCCCGGCCAGGTGATGCTGGCCGCCGCGCACCACGACGACCTTGCGGCCGCGCGCGCGTGCGGCCTGAAGACGGCGTACATCGAGCGCCCGCACGAATTCGGCCAGGCCCGGCCGAAGGACGTCTCCCCGCGTCCGGACAACAACCTGCACGTGCGCGACATCGACCAGCTGGCCGACCTGCTGGGCTGCTGAAGCCCGCCTGCGGCCGGCCGTCGCGACGATCAGTACCCGTAGGCCGCGCCGGATCGGCGGTTGTCGGCGGCGCCGCTGTAGGTCGCGGCGCCATTGGCGTCGTGCGTCACGGCGATGCCGCTGATGCCGCTCAACAGCCCGGTCGCCTGCAGCGTGCCCGTGGTGTAGCCGTAGCGCGTGCGCATGTCGGCCGTCAGCGGCGCGAGTGCCGAGCCGGCCTCGAGCTCGGCGATGCCGTTCTGTCCCGTGAAGTTGGGCGCGTTCACCGCGGCCTGGATGTCCAGCCCGTAGACCACGTTACCCATGAAGGTCTTGACGATGTAGTCGGGAATCGGCCCGCCGCCGGCCGAACCCCACACCAGCCGCAGCCTGCCCGAGCCGTCGAACGCGATGGCAGGTGAGATCGAGGTGCGAGGGCGCTTGGTGCCGGCATAGCCGTTGACTTCCGAGCCGCTCAAGGCGGTGCCGGCGGAGAAGTTCGACATCACGTCGTTGAGCATGATGCCCGCCGCCTCGATGTGCGCACCCCAGTGCGTGTTGATGGTGGTGGTCATCGACAGCGCGTTGCCGTAGCCGTCGACGACGGCGAGGTTGCTGGTGGTGTTCCAGTCCTCGTCGTGCGCGGAGGCGCCGGACGCGGCCTTCGCGAGCATCGTCCTGCGCGGCTTGGCTGATTCGGCGGCAGCGGCCATCGTGTCGTAGCCGGCCGGATCGGCGGCCACGAAGCTGCCGATGTTGCCGGTGGGCACGGTAGTGAACGCCGTGTCGCCGATCTGCGCGGCGCGGTTGCCGAGTTCGATGTCGCTCAGCAGCACCGAGGCGCGCGAGTTCACGTTCGACCAGGCCGGATCGCCGATGACCGCGCGGCGGTCGGCATTGGCCAGGCGGCTGGCCTCGTTCGCGAGGTAGACGAAGCGCGGCGTGTCCAATGTGTTCTCGGCCGCCGCCTGCTTGCGCTCGAGGATGCCCAGCGAATAGAGCGTGACGAAGCCGCCGAAGGACGGCGCGGGTTGCGTGTAGATGGTGGTGCCGAAGCGCGTGCCGACCAGCGGCTTGCGCTCCACGGCCTTGTAGGCCTGGAAGTCGGCCGCCGCCATGAGGCTCGGGATCGACGCGATGGTGGTCGCCACGCTCGGCGAGCCGGCCGTGCCCGCGGTCGGCAGGACCGATCTGCAGGGCAGGCTGTCGACGGTGGTGCGCTTGACGATGGCTTTCACCGTGTCGCCGGCCGGGTCGTAGAAGGCGGCGGCGCCGCCGTCGCGCACCAGCTGCATGGTCTGCGCGAGCTCGAGGTTCCTGATGAGAGTGCCGACGGGCAGCGGCTTTTCCTTCTTCACGTCGGTGGCGTCGCAATAGCGCTTGGCGATGTCGGGGTAGGCGCAGCGCGCGGCGCCGCGCACCGTGTTCGCCGAATTGACCCAGGCCGCCACGCCGCTGCCTGCGGCCACCGGGTTGCCGTCGTCGTCGAACTCGGCGCTGTCGGCGTACAGCGTCGAGTACATGTACTTCGTCATCGGGAAGCCGTTGCGTGCGAGGTCGATGGCGTCGTCCCAGAGCGTGTTCCAGGCCTTCTTTCCGTAGGCCTTGTGAACGAGGTCGAGCACCGCCACGGTGCCCGGGATGCCCACGGCGCGAGCCGAGATGTTGGTGTTGCCCTGTTGCGACGAGATGCTGGCGCCGACGGTGAGGCCGGACTTGCACGCGTTGTACGGAGCCGTGGTCGACACGTCCTGGGCCACCGCCTGGTAGAGCGTGGAAGCGCCGCCGGTGTTCGACGGCGCCGCCGAGAGTCCGTCGAATGTGCGCACCCTCTTGCTGGCAGCGTCGTAGTAGGTGATGAGCGCGCCGCCGCCCAGCCCCGAGGCGAAGGGCTCGGCGGTGCCCAGTACGGCCTGGACCGCGATCGCCGCGTCGATGGCCGTGCCGCCGCTCGCTAGGATCTTGCAGCCGGCCTTCGAGGCCTCGTAATGGGCCGAGGTGACCATCATGTTGGTGCCGGTGATGCCGGCGGTCTGTCCGTGCGGCGTGCCAGCCTGCTGCGTGCACAGCGCCGGGTCGAATCGCACGGTGGGCGTCGAACTTCCAGCAGGCGGGGCCGCGGGCGGCTGGGTCGCCGCGGGTGGCGGTGCCGCCGGTGGTGCAGCGGCGAAGCCGAAGGAGGAGCCGGAGCCGCCGCAGCCAGCAAGCAGGGCTGCAGCAACGGCCGCCGCAGTGGCGGCGGGAAGGAAAGACGTGGAATTACGCATCGAAGAAAAAGCCAGTGGATTCGTATGATTTCGAATCTATTGCAACCCCCGTGCCATCGGGGACCTCGCTTTCCCGATGCGAGCGGTGGAATGCTGCCCCGCTGCTGTCGGTCCGTCAGTCAGTCAGCCCGTCAGTCAGTCAGCCCGTCAGTCAGTCAGTCAGTCGGCGAGCAGCTTCTCGACCGTGCGCAGGTTGCGCGTGGTGGTGCTCGTCTTGTAGCGGGCCTTGCCGAGCAGCTTGGCCACCGGCGTTTCCAGGCTCTCGCCGCGCGGGCACTGCCAGTAGAGCACGCCCTTGCCGCGTTCGAGCCGTTCGGTATCGGGATCGACCTCGCCGGCCTTTTCCATGATCTCGTCGAGCATCGCCTTGTCGGAGCCGAACACGATGTACGGATGGCGCTCATCGTCGATGCGCTCGAAGGGGTAGGCCGCAGCGATGTCGGCCATGCTCTTCTGCGTGAGCAGCACGATCCACGCGTCGTAGCCGAAGCGCTTGCGCAGCGCCTGCTCGATGCGGGTGCGCAGTGAGGCGGCGCTTTCATCCGAGTCGAACAGCACGTTGCCGCTGGCGAGCACGGTGCGCACGCCACCGAAGCCCAGTTCGACGAACAGCGCCTTCAGCTCGGCGCTCTTGATCGTGATGCCGTTGACGTTCACGCCGCGCAGCAGCGCGACGTGACGCGTTGCCGCAGGCTGCTTCTTCGCGCTTGCCATGGCTTATGGAGCGCCGGCGCCTTCAGCGCAGGCCGCCGCCTGCGGCGTTCTCGTCGCGCTGGATGAGTTCGATCTTGTAGCCGTCAGGGTCGGTGACGAAGGCGATCACGGTGGTGCCGCCCTTGACCGGGCCGGCCTCGCGCGTCACGTTGCCGCCGGCGGCCTTGATCTTCTCGCATGCGGCGTAGGCGTCGGGCACGCCGAGGGCGATGTGGCCGTAGGCGGTGCCGAGCTCGTAGCTCTCGGTGCCCCAGTTGTAGGTGAGCTCGATCTCGGCCTGGTCGGGGTTGCCGTTGCCGTAGCCGATGAAGGCGAGGCTGTACTTGTACTCGGGGTTTTCGGAAGTGCGCAGCAGGTTCATGCCGAGCACCTTCGTGTAGAAGTCGATGGAGCGCTGCAGGTTGCCGACGCGCAGCATGGTGTGGAGGAGTCGCATCTCGTGGTGCCTTGTAGTCGTGGAGAGGTAAGCCCGCTATTGTGGGCCTGCGGGCGCCGCGATCAAGCGGCCAGGGTCAACAGGTGGGCCTGGTGGCGTTTCAGGAACTCCATCAGGTGCTGCGGGTACTCGGGCACCACCGCCTCGCGCACGCTGGGGCGCACGGCCAGCGCCTTGCGCCATGCATCCACCTTGGGCAGGGCATCAAAGATGTGCGAGTCGCTGATCGCATCGAACACCTCGAAGTAGCGGAACACCGGCGCGAAGACCGCGTCGACGAGGCTGAAGCTGCTGCCCGCGAAATACGGGCCCCGGCCCAGCGCCGCTTCCACGCGCTGGAACTTGGCGAGCAGCGCCTGCCGCTTCTGCTCGAAGACGGCTGCGTCCTGCGTGGTCTCGTAGCCCCACAGGTCGCCGAGGATGGCCGACCCGAACTCCATCCATGCGCGGTGCTGAGCGCGGGTGAGCGCGTCTTCGGGATGCAGGCGAGCGCCGGGCTGCGTTTCCTCGAGGTATTCGCAGATCACGTTGCTCTCGAAGAGCACGGCCTCGCCGCCCTCGGGCCGGCGCACCTTCAGCAGCGGCACCTTGCCGAGCGGCGAGATGTCGAGGAACCATTGCGGCTTGTTCGCAAGGTCGATCACGACGCGCTCGAAGGGCACCTTCTTCTCGCGCAGCGCGATCGCGGCGCGCTGCACGTAGGGGCACAGCAGGTGGCTGACGAGGGTGAGGGATGGCTGAATCATGGGGCTTTCCGTTTGCTGCATTGGTGGTGTCTGGATCGCGGCGATTCTTGCGATCCCGAACAACCTTTTCCCGGAAAGCCCATTCGAAAAACGGGCGGCTGTGCTAGGGGTGCGTCAGGGGGCCGCTGCCGCCGTGTCGATCCAGTGCGTGATGCGTCCGCCGTGCATCACGCCGATGCGATCCGCCATCGCGTGGGCCTCGGCCTCGTTGTGCGTCACGAGGATGGCCGTCTGCCCAGCCCGCTTCA
>CAJYQC010000351.1 GCA_913776885.1 uncultured Variovorax sp. | reverse complement strand
ATCATGTAGTTCTTCTGGCCCGCGGGCTGGCGGTTGTACTCGAATACGCGGGCGCCGCCCACGCCGTCCCAGATGTTCTCGGGCTGCCCGAAGCGGGCCCGCACGTCGGCCTCGGTGGAAACGCCTTCCTCCAGCTCGCCGATGTTCTTCGAGTCACATGCGGCGAGCCCGATCGCCGCCGCCAGGCACCCGATTGCCATGCCGATCCGCCACGCCCGAAATTGCTTCATGCCCGTCCCCGGTAAAATTCGCGCCAATCAAAGGTCCAGTCTATGTCCATCTTCCGCCGCCCCCACTACACCTCCGAGATCACGAACTTCATCGAGGAGATGAAGGAAAAGAAGCCGACGCTGGAGGCCGAACAGCGCGCCGGCCGCGCCCTGCTGTGGGACAAGCACCTCGACCGCAACCTGCTCGAGGAGTACAACGAAGCCCGCGTGCCCCAGCAGCCCTACGTCTACCAGACCCGCACCAAGTAAGCCATTTGCCGATGCCGAATTGGCAGCAAACCTCGGTCCGCATTGCGTCGGCCGCTATTGAAACGGTAGCGCCGGTACGATGAACAGCGACGAGGACAACGGCACGCTGGTGGTCGACATGCCAGAGGTGGTCGACCAGGTCGCGCTCGCGAGGCTCTACGGAGAGCCGCTGTTCGCGATGCCGAAGGATCTGTACATCCCGCCCGAGGCGCTGCAGGTGTTCCTGGAGGCCTTCGAGGGCCCGCTCGACCTGCTGCTCTACCTGATCCGCAAGCAGAACTTCAACATCCTCGACATCCCGATGGCGGGGCTCACGCGGCAGTACCTGAGCTACGTCGACGAGATCCGCCAGACCAACCTCGAGCTCGCGGCCGAATACCTGCTGATGGCCGCGATGCTGATCGAGATCAAGTCGCGCATGCTGCTGCCGCCCAAGAAGGTGGCCGACGGCGAAGAGGCCGAAGACCCGCGCGCCGAACTCGTGCGCCGCCTGCTCGAGTACGAGCAGACCAAGCTGCAGGCGGCAGCCATCAGCGCCATGCCGCAGTACGGGCGCGATTTCTGGAAAGCGCAGGTCTACATCGAGCAGTCGCTGAAGCCGCGCTTTCCCGACGTGGACGTGATCGAGCTGCGCGACGCGTGGGCCGACATCATGAAGCGCGCCAAGCTCGTGCAGCACCACAAGATCTCGCGCGAGGAGCTC
Organism: uncultured Variovorax sp.; assembly: GCA_913776885.1. Classification (GTDB taxonomy): domain Bacteria; phylum Pseudomonadota; class Gammaproteobacteria; order Burkholderiales; family Burkholderiaceae_C; genus Variovorax. The sequence continues at coordinate 1,934 of CAJYQC010000351.1, read as the reverse complement.
AACGTGCGCGAGCACATGAGCATCGTGCTGCGCCACCTGCAGGGGCAGCGCTTCGTGGAGTTCGAGAAGCTCTTCGACGTGTCGCGCGGCGTGCCGGTGCTGATCGTCACCTTCATCGCGATGCTGGAGCTCGCGAAGGAGACGCTGATCGAGATCACGCAGGCGGAAGCCTTCGCCCCCATCTACGTGCGGCTGGCCTACTCGCCCTCCTGACCCACCCCGTGCGCGACTTCGACGTCCTCATCGTCGGCAGCGGACTGGCCGGCCTCAGCGCCGCGCTGCACCTGGCGCCCACGCACCGCGTGGCCGTGCTCACCAAGCGCGCGCTGAACGACGGCTCCAGCGCCTGGGCGCAGGGCGGCATCGCGGCGGTGCTGGCCGCGGGCGACAGCTTCGACGCGCACGTCGAAGACACCCTCGTCGCCGGCGCCGGCCTGTGCGACCCCGCGGCCACGCGCTTCGTGGTCGAGCACGCGCCGGAGGCCATCGGCTGGCTGCGCGAGCTGGGCGTGCCTTTCTCGGAAGAGCCGGAACAGGCTGGCGGCGGCCTGCACCTGACGCGCGAAGGCGGCCACAGCCAGCGCCGCATCGTGCACGTGACCGACGCCACCGGCGCGGCGGTGCAGCAGGTGCTGATCGAACGCGTGCGGCGCACACCGAACATCTCGCTGTTCGAGCACCACACGCTGGTCGACCTCATCACCGGCCCGAAGGTCGGGCTCGACGACCCCGCCTGCCTGGGCCTGTATGCGCTCGATGACCGGACCGACGAGGTGCTGGCCTTCCACGCGCCGCACACCATCCTGGCCACGGGCGGCGCGGGCAAGGTGTACCTCTACACGACGAACCCCGACACCGCCACCGGCGACGGCATCGCCGCCGCGTGGCGCGCGGGCTGCCGGGTGTCGAACATGGAGTTCATCCAGTTCCACCCGACCTGCCTGTACCACCCGCACGCGAAGTCCTTCCTCATCAGCGAGGCGGTGCGCGGCGAAGGCGGGCTGCTCAAGTTGCCCGAATCGGCGGGCGGAACCCGCTTCATGCCTGCGCACGACGGGCGCGCCGAACTCGCGCCGCGCGACGTGGTGGCCCGCGCCATCGACTTCGAGATGAAGAAGCACGGGCTGGACTGCGTCTGCCTCGACATCTCGCACCAGCCGCCCGAGTTCCTGAAGGAGCACTTCCCCAACATCCTGGCGCGCTGCCTGGAACTGGGCATCGACATCACGCGCGAGCCCATCCCCGTGGTGCCCGCCGCGCACTACACCTGCGGCGGCGTGCTGACCGACCTGGCCGGCCGCACCGACCTGCCCGGCCTCTACGCCATCGGCGAGACCGCCTGCACCGGCCTGCACGGCGCCAACCGGCTGGCCAGCAACTCGCTGGTCGAATGCATGGTGTTCGCCCGCGCCGCCGCGCAGCACATCGCCGCGGCCACACCCCAGCCCCTGCCTGCGCTGCCCGCCTGGGACGACAGCCGCGTGACCGATGCCGACGAGTGCGTGGTCATCTCGCACAACTGGAGCGAGCTGCGCCACTTCATGTGGAACTACGTGGGCATCGTGCGCACCGACAAGCGGCTGGAGCGCGCCGCCCACCGCATCGCGCTGCTGCAGGCCGAGATCGCCGAGTTCTACGCGAACTTCCACGTCTCGCGCGACCTGCTGGAGCTGCGCAACCTGGTGCAGGTGGCCGAACTCATCGTGCGCTCGGCCCAGATGCGCCACGAAAGCCGCGGCCTGCACTTCAGCCGCGACTGGCCCGAGCGCGCCGCGCCGGCCGCGCCCACCATCCTCGTGCCCGGCGCGCGCTGACGCAAAGCGTCCCGCCCGCCGCCCCACCACTTCCTTATTTCCATCGAGGCCCACGCATGTTCCGCACCCTGCTCAAGTCCAAGATCCACCGCGTCGCCGCCACGCACTGCGAGCTGCACT
>CAJYQC010000350.1 GCA_913776885.1 uncultured Variovorax sp. | reverse complement strand
GGCCTTCGTACAGGCTGTCGAAGGAATGGATCGCTCCCTCGGGTCCACCGATCTGGCTGTGGGTGTGGCGCGCGGTGGCCTCGTCGATGGGCTGCGGCTTGCCCGCGGCCTCGGCCAGCAGCTGGGTATGGCAGGCGTTGTCCAGCGCGATGTACCACCACGCGGCGGCCTCCACCGTGGGGCCCGCCGTCAGGATGCCGTGGTTCTTGAGGATGGCGCCCTTCCTGTCGCCCAGCGCCCGGGCGATGCGCTCACCCTCGCTGGTGTCGACCACCATGCCGGTGAAGTCGTCGAACAGCGCCACGTCGTCGTGGAACACGCAGCTGTCCTGCGTGATGGTGTCGAGCTTGCGGCCCAGCGTCGACCACGCCTTGCCGTAGGTCGAGTGCGTGTGCGCGGCAGCGACGATCTTCGGGTTGTGCTCGTGGATCGCCGCATGGATCGCGAAGGCCGCCTTGTTGAGCGGCCTGTCTCCGATCACCGTCTCGCCCTTCGCGTTGACCAGCAGCAGATCGGACACTCTGATGCGCGAGAAATGGATGCCCAGCGGGTTGACCCAGAAGTGGTCGGTGAGCTCCGGGTCGCGCGCGGTGATGTGGCCGGCCAGCCCCTGCGCGAAGCCGAAGCGCGCGAACAGGCGGAAGGCGCCCGCCAGGCGCTCCTGCCGGTGGCGGCGCTCGGCCTGGATGGTGGCGCGCGGCGGAACCGGGTCGAACCAGTACTTCTGCTGCGGGTTGGGATTGAGCTTCAGCGGCTGCGAAGCGGCGTTGCGGTCGATGGAGAGAACTGCGCTCATGGGGTTTGCTGGGTGTTCGGTTTTGCTCCTTCCCCCCTCTGGGGGAAGGTCGGGATGGGGGCTTCGGCGGCTTCGAAGCCATGACGGTGTCCGGGGCCGCCTGCCCCCACCCCTGCCCTCCCCCAGAGGGGGAGGAAGAAAGATGGGGTCAGGCTGCCTTGCGGACCGATGCCGCGCGCTGCGCCACCAATTCGCGCGTGCGCGGGATCAACTCGCGGCCGTAGTCGAGCGCGTCCTCCAGCGGATCGAAGCCGCGGATCAGGAAGGTGGTCACGCCCAGCTCGTAGTAGTCGAGCAGCGCGTCGGCCACCTGCTCGGGCGTGCCGACCAGCGCGGTGCTGTTGGAGCGGCCGCCGATCTCCTGCGCGACCGCCGTCCACAGCCGCTTGTCGAGCCGCGAGCCTTTCTCTGCCGCGGCCAGCAGGCGCCTGGCGCCTTCGCTCTGCTGCGGGCCGCCGCGGTTGTAGCCCTGCACCACGCGCAGGCGTTTTGTCTCGGCCAGGATGTTCTCGGCGCGCGCCCATGCAGCCTCTTCGGTCTCCGCCAGGATCGGGCGGAACGACACCGAGAAGCGCACGCTGCGGCCGTGCTTCGCTGCTTCCGCGCGCACGCGGGCCGTCAGCTCGCGCGCCTGGTCGAGCGACTCGCCCCACAGCGCGTACACGTCTGCATACTTGCCCGCCACGGGAATCGCAGCCTCCGACGCGCCGCCGAAGTACACCGGCACGTGCGGCTTGCCGTTGCGCGTCTGCAGCGGCCGCACCTCGGAGAACGCGTTCTGGAAGCGGTAGTGCGCGCCTTCGTGGTCGAAGGGCTTCTGCGCCGTCCACACCTTGTGCAGCACCTCGAGGTATTCGTCGGTGCGCGCGTAGCGCTGGTCGTGGTCGAGCCAGTCGCCGTCGCGGCGCTGTTCCTCGTCGGAGCCGCCCGAGATGTAGTGCACCGCGAGCCGGCCGCCGCTGAACTGGTCGAGCGAGGCGAACTGCCGCGCGGCCAGCGTCGGCGCGACGACGCCCGGGCGGTGCGCGAGCATGAAGTGGATGCGCTCCGTCACCGAGGCCGCGTAGGCCACGGTGAGCGTGGCGTCGGGGCTGGTGGAGTGGTGCGGCACGAGGACGCGGTCGAAGCCCGCCGTCTCGTGGGCCTGCGCGAAGGCGCGCACGTAGTCTCGGTCGAGCGCGGGGCCCTTGGCCGGATGAATCTCCGAGACTTTCTGGGCCTGGATCATGCCGATGAATTCGACGGCGTGGTCTTGCTGCTGTGGCTGCGGATGCTGGCTCATGGTGCTGTCCTTGTCTGAATGTGCATAGGAGGTGGTTGTCAGGCGGCGGGCAGGCGCAGCACGCTCTCAAAGCTGCGGTCCCACAGGGGCTTCACGTCGGCCGGGCCATCGAGCACGCCGATCTTCAGGAAGGTGTCGGCCACGTCCTGGTGGCTGCGCACCACCGCATCGCTTACGGGGCCCAGGCTGTAGTCGCCGCTGCGGCGGTTGAAAAGCTCGACGATGTCGCCCACGGGCACGCGCGTCTCCGCCGACTGGGCGCGGGCGTAGGCCAGGAAGTTGCTGTTGATCCACGCGAACGACCGCTGCAGGCGCTGCAGCAGGTCGGCCAGCGCGGCGCGGCGCAGTTGGTCGTCGAGCGCGCGCGGGTTGGCGTAGATCGGGAAATTGCCCGAGAGATACCCCACCCCCGTCTTGATGACCCGCGCCCCGTACTGGGTGCGCGCGAGCTGGCCGTTGTAGCCGTAGATGGCCCAGGCATCGAGGTCGCCGCGCGCAAAGGCCGAGAGGCCGTCCGCAGGCGTGAGGCTCACGGCCTGGATGTCGTTGAACGTGAGGCCCGCCTCGGCCAGCTGCTTGGCGAGGTAGTAGTGCGAGGTGGTGGCGCGCACGTAGCCCACGCGCTTGCCCTTGAAGTCGGCGATGCTGCGGATCGGTGCGTCCTTGCGCGCCAGCGTGGCCTGGTTGTTCAGGTCCTCGTGCGTGACGGCCACCAGCTTCACGCTCGACTTCTGCCGCGCCGCGAACACCGGCGGGATCTCGCTGCCCGAGCCCAGGTCGAGCGCGTCGCCGTTGATGGCCTCGATGTGCAGCACGCCGTTGTTGAGCTCGCGCCAGTCGATCCTGTAGGGCGTGTCGGCCTGGCCCGAAGCGTTGAGCAGCGGCCGCCACAGGCCCTTGTAGGTGCCCACGCGCAGGGTGACGCCCGAGAGATCGCGCGACGCTTCCCGCGAGGGTGCGGCGGCTTGCGTCCAGCCGGCGGAGCCGGTCGCGGCGAGCGCCGCCGCGGCCTGCAGCAGCCGGCGCCGGTCCAGGGGAAAGTCTGATTTCATGCACCCGGACCGTAACCAGACGCCGCACGGACGCGAACGCAGAAAAACGAGTTTGCATATGCAGGATGCGTCGTTTCCGCACGGCGGGCGGGCCGCTACCGTGCGGAAACCATGAGTGCACTCCCCTTGCGCCGGCCGACGGCCGCGTCCGAACACCCTTCCCCCACGACCGTCGATGCCTCCGTGCTGGCGCGGCTCACGGCCCAGTTCGCAGCCACCGCCGCCGACTACGACCTGAGCGGCGCCTTCCCCCGCGAGAACTTCGCGGCGCTGCAGGCGCACGGCCTGATCGGGCTGGTCGCACCGGCCGAGCACGGCGGCGGCGGCGCCACGCTGGCGACGGCCCGGCGCGTGATCTCGGCAGTGGCGCGCGGCGAGCCGGCCACGGCGCTGATCCTCACGATGAACTATCTGCAGCACCACGCGCTGACCCGCCCCGAAAGCCGCTGGCCCGCGCACCTGCGCGAACGCGTGGCGCGCGACGCGGTGGAGAACGGCGCGCTCATCAACGCGCTGCGCGTGGAGCCTGCCCTGGGCTCTCCCGCACGCGGCGGCCTGCCCGGCACGGTCGCGCGGCGTGATGGCGAGGGCAAGGGCGACGCTTGGAAGATCGACGGCCACAAGCTCTACACCACCGGCATCGAGGGCCTTGGCTGGCTCGCCGTGTGGGCGCGCACCGACGAGGCCGAGCCGCGCACCGGCGTGTTCCTGGTGCCGCGCAACGCGCCCGGCGTGCGCGTGATCGCGAGCTGGGACCACCTGGGCCTGCGCGCCTCGGGCAGCCACGAGGTCGTCTTCGAGAACGTCGCCATCGATGCAGACCATGCAGTGGACCTGCGCGCTCCTGCCGACTGGGCGCCCGATGCGGGCAGCCAGACCGACATCGACGCCCACGCCGCCCAGCAGGCCTGGATGACCGTGCTGCTCGGCAGCCTCTACGACGCCGTGGCCCATGCCGCGCGCGACTGGCTCGTCGGCTTCCTGAACCGCCGCGCGCCCGGCAGCCTCGGCGCGCCGCTGGCCACCCTGCCGCGCGTGCAGGAGCACGTGGGCGGGATCGAGGCGCTGCTGCGCACCAACCGCGTGCTGCTCGACGACGCCACCGCTGCGGTCGATGCCGGACATGCACCGTCGGCCGCCGACAGCGGCCTGCTCAAGTACACGGTGACGGGCAACGCGATCCGCGCGGTCGAGCTGGCCCTGCAGCTCACCGGCAACCACGGCCTCACGCGGCAGAACCCGCTGGAGCGGCACTACCGCGACGTGCTGTGCAGCCGCATCCACACGCCGCAGAACGACGCGATCCTGGTGGCGGCGGGCAAGCGCGCGCTGCTTGATTCGGGAGCTGCCGCATGACGTCTGTGCTCTTCTCCAGGACCTCGCGGCGCGGCTGGCTCAAGCAGGGCGCCGCGCTGTCGCTGGCTGCAACCAGTTCGCTGCGCGTCTTCGCACAGCCCCAGACCGCCCTTGTGCTTGGTGACCAGGCCGGCGGCCTTCGCTCGCTGTTCGAGGCCTCGCGCGCGCTCGAAGGCGCGCCCTTCGCCTATCGCTGGGCCAACTTCCAGGGCGCCGCGCCGCTCTTCGAGGCTCAGCGCAGCGCCGCGGTCGACACCGCCATGGCCGGAGACCTGCCCGTGCTCGCCGCGGCCGTGGGCAGGACGCCGCTGAAGATCGTCGCCACGCGCGTCGGCAAGGCCGATTCGCTGGGCATCGTGGTGCAGCCCGATTCGCCGCTGCGCAGGGTCGCGGACCTGCGCGGCAAGACCGTGATCGTGTCTTCCGCGCGCGGCAGCATCTCGCAGTACCAGCTCTACGGCGCGCTCGAAGAGGCTGGCGTGAAGCGCGAGGAGGTGACGGTGAAGTTCGTGCTGCCAACCGACGCGGCCGCCGCCTTCGCCTCGAAGCAGATCGACGCCTGGGCCATCTTCGACCCCTACTACACCATCGCGCTGCAGCAGGGCGGGCGCATCCTGCGGGATGGGCGCGGCATCAACACCGCGCTGGGCTTCATCACGGCCACCGAGTCGTCGCTGGCCGATCCGGCCAAGCGCGCGGCGATCGTGCAGTTCCTCGACCGGCTCGCGCGCGCAGGCGACTGGGCGCTGGCCAATCCCGAGGCCTATGCGCAGGCCTACAGCCAGCTCACGCGGCTGCCGATCGAGTCGTCGCGCATCATCACCGCGCGCGCCTCTGTGGCTGGCCGGCCGGTGAGCGAGGCCGACATCGCGGCGCTTCAGACGGTGGCCGACCGCTCTGCGCGCGACGGCATCCTGCCGGTGCGGGTGGTCGTGCGCGCGATCACCGACACTGGCGTCTGGAAACGCCCCGCATGACGACAAATTCCCTGACCCCTCTTCGCGAATTCGTCGGCGCCTTCGGCCGGCTGCTCGATGGCGCGCCCGACGAGCCGCGCATTCTTTCGGAAGGCGGCGCGCTGCTGCGCAAGCTGGTGTCGCGCGACGACTGGCTGCCCGACGCCTTCGCCCAGCCCGATCCTTCCCGCTACCAGCAGTTCCTGCTGCACGCCGACAGCACCGAGCGCTTCTCGGTCGTGAGCTTCGTCTGGGGTCCCGGGCAGGCCACGCCGGTGCACGACCACACCGTGTGGGGGCTGATCGGCATGCTGCGCGGCGCGGAGTACAGCCAAGGCTACGCACTCGGCGCCGACGGCCATGCGCGCCCGCACGGCGAGGCGCTGCGGCTGGAGGCCGGCCAGGTGGAGGCGGTGTCGCCCACCGTCGGCGACCTCCACCGCGTGCACAACGCGCACGCCGACCGGGTGTCGATCAGCATCCACATCTACGGCGCCAACATCGGCGCGGTGCGGCGGCATACTTACCCCGCGGAGGGCGGCTGCAAGCCCTTCGTCTCCGGTTACTCCAACACGCTGCTGCCCAACCTGTGGGACCGCAGCGCAGAACTCAGAGCCGCTACAGACGCATGACGACGACCACCGCCAACAGCTTTCCCGTTCTTTCCTTCGCCGTCGTGCGCGAGCGGCTCATCGCCCGCGACGAGACCGCACTGCTGGACGTGCGCGAGGAAGACCCGTTCGCGCAGGAGCACCCGCTGTGGGCTGCCAACCTGCCGCTGTCGCGCATCGAGATCGAGGCCTGGCGGCGCATTCCGCGGCGCGACACGCTCATCGTGCTGTACGGCGAACACGCCGGCTGCGACCTCGCGCCGCAGGCCGCCCGCACCCTCGCCGCGCTGGGCTACACCAACGTGCACCTGCTCGAAGGCGGCCTCGAAGGCTGGCGCAAGGCGGGCGGCGAACTCTTCCGCGACGTGAACGTGCCGAGCAAGTCCTTCGGCGAGCTGGTCGAGCATGAGCGGCACACGCCATCGCTCTCGGCGCCCGAGGTGAAGGCGCTGATCGACGCGAAGGCCGACGTGGTGGTGCTCGACGCGCGCCGCTTCGACGAATACCAGACGATGAGCATCCCCTCGGCCACCAGCGTGCCGGGCGCGGAGCTGGTGCTGCGCGTGCGCGAGCTGGCGCCCGATCCGGCGACGCGGGTGATCGTGAACTGTGCGGGCCGCACGCGCAGCATCATCGGCACGCAATCGCTCGTGAACGCGGGCATCCCCAATCCCGTGGCCGCGCTGCGCAACGGCACCATCGGCTGGAAACTGGCCGGACAGGTGCTGGACCATGGCGCCGACCGGCAGGCGCCTGCGGCAGTCTCCGAGGCGCATCGCGCGCAGGCACAGGCCGATGCGCGCCGCGTGGCCGACAAGGCGGGCGTGCACCGAATCGCGCTGGACGCACTGCATACGCTGGAGGCTCCCGGACGCACCGTCTACCGCTTCGACGTGCGCACGCCCAAGGAATATGCGGCAGGCCACCTGCCCGGCTTCGCCAGCGCGCCCGGCGGGCAGCTGGTGCAGGAAACCGATCACCAGGTGCCGGTGCGCGGCGCGCGCATCGTGCTGGCGGACGACGACGGCGTGCGCGCATCGATGAGCGCATCCTGGCTGGCGCAGATGGGGTGGGAGGTCTACGTGCTCGACGCGGTGCCCGCGGCGGCCGACTTCATCGAGACGGCTCCTCCTGCAAGCGCGTATCCCCCGGTTGCCGTCGCAGTGAACGAGATCGCCCCGGCCGAACTGGCCGCGCTGCTGAAGCAGCCCGGCACCGCGGTGATCGACGTGACCACCAGCGCCAACTACGTGAAGCGCCACATTCCGGGCGCCTGGTATGCCATCCGCGCGCAGCTGCCGCAGGCGATCGACACGGCCATCCCGCCCTCGTCGCGCTACGTGCTGACCTGCGGCAGCAGCCTGCTCGCACGCTACGCGGCTGCCGACCTGCGCGCGCTGCTCGACGCGCGCGGCCAGCGCGATGCCGAAGTGCTGGTGCTGGCCGGCGGCAATGCGGCGTGGTTCGCAGCAGGCCTCGAAGCCGAGACCGGCGAGACCCGCCTCGCGACCGCACGCACCGATCGCTACCGCCGCCCCTACGAGGGCACCGACGCGCCGGCAGAGGCGATGCAGGCTTACCTGGATTGGGAGTTCGGCCTGGTCGCTCAGCTGGGCCGCGATGGAACCCACCACTTCAAGGTGATCTGAGGGCATCCAGGGCGAAAGCATTCTGAAAGGAAGGCGACACGCCGGTCACACTGTGTCGCCCGGGTAAAGGCCGTCATCCGGCGATGGGCGACGACGTTGGAGGGTCACACCGACAACAACTCGTTTCAGGAGCTTCGCCATGAAATTCCCAGTTATCGCCCTGTCCGCCGCCGCGCTGGCGGCCACGCTGACCGGCTGCGTGGTCGCGCCGGCCGCACCGGCCCCCGTGTACGCAGCGCCTCCTGGCGTCGCCTATGTGGCGCCGACGTACGTATCGCCTGGGGTCGGCTTCGTATGGGCCTACCACCCGCGCTATGGCTGGGGATGGCACCACCCGCAGTACGGGTGGCATCGCGGCTGGAGGTAAGGCTCTCCCCGCAGGCTTCGCGCACTTCGTGTCGCTTCGCCACCGCCTTCCGGGAGTCCTCGGCTCTCCCCCAGGCTTCGCGCACTTCGTGTCGCTTCGCCAACCCCCTTCCG
>CAJYQC010000349.1 GCA_913776885.1 uncultured Variovorax sp. | reverse complement strand
GGCCACCGACCTGCACACGGCACTCAACACCTGCGACCGGCCGCTCAATGCATTGGGGCCGCAACAGCTGTGCCCCGGCGCCCAGGCGCTGGAACGGCTCAACGCCTCCTTGCGCTGAGCAACGGCTGGCGTCAACATTCGGGGTTCGACTCGCGGAGGGCGCATCATGGCCGAGCGCACCGTTTTCCAATCGATCTCGCGCAAGCACGTGCTCAGCCTGGCACCCCAGGCCACCGTGCGCGACGCAGCCTGCGCGATGACGCGCGCCAACTGCGGCAGCGTGCTCGTCATGGAGCTGCCCGATACGCTGCTGGGCATATTGACCGAGCGCGACCTCATGACCCGCGTGCTCGCCAAGGGGCTCGATCCCGACGGCACGGCAGTGCGCGACGTGATGACCCCCAACCCGATCTGCGTGCCGCCCGAGACGCTGGTCTCCGACGCTGTGGTGCTGATGCTGGAGCGAGGCTTTCGCCACCTGCCGCTGGTGGCGGGAGCGAAGGTGCTGGGCGTGTTCTCGGTGCGCGACGCGCTGCCGAGGGAGATCGGCGCGGCGGTGAGCCTGAGCGAGTTCAGGGAGCAGGTGAACGACGCGCTGGGGTAGTGTTCGCGCCTAGAGCGCAATCACATCCGCGATCGGCTTGTTCGCCTTGAAGCACGACAGCGCCTCCATCTGCTTCCAGGCCTGCAACTGCGTGAAGTTCGTCTGGTATTCGATGTAGCAGCCGGTCAGCGCCTCGTCGATGATCTTGTCGGCCCGCTCGAAGAGGATCTGGTTGTCTTCCAGGTCGCGGAAGTAGGTGCGCCAGGCGTCGCGCTCCTTCGACTGTCCCAGCAGCGTGAGGTAGGCGCTGTAGAAGAGCGAGTTGAAGGCACGGCCGATGTTGTCCTGGTAGACCGTGAATTCGCCGCCGCCGCCGGCGCCCACGCCGAGCGTCACGTCGGCCTCGATGCCAGGCTCCGGCGAACGCGTGCCGTGCGTGAGTTTCTCCAGCATCTGCTTGTAGACATAGAGAAACTGCAGGAACTCCTGCGCGAGCGCTTTTCGCTCCTTGCTGGAGGGGCCGCCGATGACCTTGCCGAGCAGCTTGAGCCAGGCTTTTGTCCGGGCGTTGAACTCGGCGCTGGGCAGCTCGGCCCAGACCACTTCGTACTTGTGGGTGAACTTGGCGCTGGCGAGGGCGTTGAACAGTGGCACGGAGGTGGCCATTTCGATGCGGTTGGGAAAGTACGTTTGAAAGGAACTCGCTTGCCCAGGCATCGCGATAGAAGAATCGCAACGCTGCACTCAATCCAGCAAGCAGGACGAGAGCGCAAGGGTGTGCCGTGTGCAGATCTTCCCCTGGTCAGGAATTCGTGCTCGTGTCTGGTGCAGATGCTCCCTGAGGGGCGTCCTCATCGAGGACCTCGTCGACGGGGATGACGGAGCCATGCACATTACGTGTCGCGTCGGAGGGCGTTGGAGTGGACTTGGCCCAGAGCACGATCCTGTCGAACTCCAGCTTGGCGAGTTGCAGATTCGCGGCATCGATGGGTGCAGGCAAACGTGCATTCGCCAGGAAGGTTGCCTGCGGCGCCTGAGGCAACTCCGTCGGTTCACGTAGTGGCTCCCTAAGAGTTGGGGCGCGTGTCAAGGTTAGCGGTTGAGAGACCCCGCGTGTGACGTCCGGCGCGAAGCCCATCTTGAGCCCCGTCAGATGGGAGCTATTTCTCGCGGCATGTCTTGAAACCACAGTGGGCTGGTATCTTTTCGAGCTCTCATCGCGCCAGTAGAGCTGCTGCTTGATTCCGGCCGGCCTCTCGATGATCTGGCGCTCGAAACCGGGCACATTGCCTATCCATTTGGCCATGCGCTCTGCCTGCTGATTGAACTTCTCCTCAAGGTAGAGCGTGCGGATGCCTAGCAGTGCGGGTACCTCTATCATCCCGCTGCGCATGCCGATGATCGAGACGCAGCCATACTCCTCGGCCAGCAGGCACCACAGGCCCAACTGTGCCGAGCGCGGATCGATATTGACGTCCGCCCACAACCGAACCCAGTCGCCGTCCTTCCAGAACTCCGTGAGAGTGGGCAACGTACGCAGGCCTATGTTGTCGCCCGCGGCAACAGGAATGACGGAAGAGGTGCGTGCGATCTCCTCTTGCAGCAGCCGCCACGTCAGGATCGACGTGAAGTGATGGGCTTTCTCGGCTCTTCTTGGTCCCTCCTTCGCAAACAGAAAGACATAGGCACGTTTTAGCGAAAAACCACGATTGACCAGGAAGTCCCGAACGGCCGCGCGCTTGTCGACCGAGCCCACGCCGTTTTTCCTGGGGACACGGCTCAATCGCCATAGATCGCGGGTGCTGCTCTGCGTCCTCGCCGCGTTGCTTGCAAAGGCGTCTGCGATGACACCCGTACCGAAGGTTGCTGAACGCATGAGAATCGGCCAGGGAATCATCGTCTTCAGGAAGGGCGGAAGATTCTTGAAGTCTCTGCTGCTCACCAGTCTGTAGACCGCCTTCATGTATCGCTCATCCGCTTCGATGGAGGGATTGAGCGGATCGGCGACCTGGATCGACCCTACCCGGTTCACACCCACAATGGACTTGTAGAAGCCTGCCAGTTCGAGACCTTGGGTGCGCAGCGACGAGCTGTAAATGACCAGTACTCCGAGCTTCGGCTTCAACTTGAGAGCCGTAGCAATGGAGTTGCGATCCCCGCTCATGTAGGCGGCTTGAACCATGACTTCGTCGACGTGGATTTTCTTGAATGGCATGTCGGACCTTTCATGTGTAAGGAGTACCCGCGAGACGCTTCTTTCCAATCGGAGGGAGTGCGGCGGAGGTCTTGTTGCTACGCGTCAGGCCTGACGCCGATCATCGAGAAGTACCGATTCAGATCCCCGTCCTCCCGCAGCACTTCCTGCATCAGCTGCGGCAGCGGCATGCGGCCCCAGGCCACGGCGCGGTTCACCAGATAGGGCGTCGGGCTGTGCGGCTCCTCGCGCATCAGGTAGGCGGCGGCCAGTTCGAGCAGCCGATAGGCTTCCGCGCGGCTGCCGATGCGGCCGCCGGCCGGCGGCTGCGATGGTGCCTCGGAGGGCGGGGGAGTCAAGGGGGCGAGAGGAGCGTCGCTCATGTCGTTGTCGTGCATCGGGGTTTCGGCAGGCAGCGGTTCGGCGGTCGTCATCCAGCCGGCCATGGCCGGCTGGGCCGGTTTCTCTTCGTCGCGCGGATCGCGCCCCTGCAGCAGGCTGCGCAGCGCCTGCCGCATGCGCGCGAGCATCTCCGTCACCTTCGACAGGCTGGGCGCGTCCACGCCCAGCCGTTCGTCGAGCAGGGCTTCCAGGCTGCGCCATGCGTCGGCGGCCACGGCGACCCGGTCGTCGAGTTCGGCGAGCGCATGCAGGTCGCGCGCGGCGCGCTCGAGGATGTCCTGGCGCGACACCGTCTGCGCGCTCGGTTCCTCGGCCACTTCCTTCGCCTTGGCCTTGGCGTTGCCCGCAGCGCCGGCCGCGCCCGTGCCGTATTCGCTGGTCAGCGCGCGCTGCCAGTCCGCCAGCGTGAGGAAGGGCGGCGAGAAATCCGGCCAGTCGAGCAGCGGCACGCGCACCAGCAGCACGTGCGCGATGGTGTCGTTGACCCACACGAAGGTGGCGGTGCGCATGTCGGCGTCGCCGTCATCGCCGATGAGCGGGTGCACGTCTTCCCAGAACTCGCGCGCCAGCCCTTCCAGCAGCCGCGCGCCTGCGGTCAGCCCGTCGATCGAATGGCGGTGCACACAGGCCTCCGTGAGCCAGGCGGCCATCTGCAGGTCCTTGCTGCGACGCTGCAGGACCTCGGTGCACAGCATCTCGGTGGTGCGCCAGTCGGCCTTCTTGAGCGGACGGGTCCATTCGCCCATCGGCAGGCTGGCGTCTTCTTCGGTGCGCGCCTCGCGGATGCGGGCGCACACCGGGTCGTAGCGCAGCGGTGGGCCGGCCGGGCCTTCGGGGCCCTCCAGCGGCGAGAGAAAGGTCGCGAGGTCGGGCGCGAAGCCGCCGTTGACTTCGTAGGCGTCGGCGTTCAAGGGGGACAGCAGGGCGGCCATCAGGGCATGTTCCATTCGGGAGCGCGCGTGGGAAACGCGGTGGGCCAGATCAGGGCGTTCTTCTTGCCGGCGGGGCTTGCGGCGACGCGCAGGAACACGCGCGCTCGTCCTCCGTCGGGCGCCTGGGCAGCGTCGCCGGCCGATTGGGCCACCAGCGGAAACTCGAACTTCAGCAGCTGCGAGCGGCCATCGGGCCGCTGCGCCGGATCGCCTTCGCGCTGCCGCTGCGCCAGCGTGAACAGCGCCCATGGGTCGGCGAAGCGGAAGCTCACGGTCTGGCCGTCGGTGATGAGCGCATGCTGCTGCGGGTCGGCGCGCGCGACCAGGGGTGAGTCCTTCGCGATGCGCAGCACCAGCGCCACCGGCATGCCGTATTCCCAGCGCAGCGTGCGCGGTGCGTCGCGCAGCCGGAGCACCTGGTCGCCCACTTCGAAGGACCAGTCGATGATCTTGTTGCCCTCGATCTCGGCCATGGTGTTCGCGCGGAAGTCCACGCTCAGGTCGTAGCCGGTCGCGGCGCCTTCCTCGGTGGGGAAGAGCGGCTGCAGGAAGTCGCGTGCGCGTGCGAACTGCTCGGCGAAGCGGCGTGCGCCGGCGCCGGGTATGCCGGCGTTGCGCGCGCCGGTGTCTGCACCGCGGTTCTCCTTGAGCGCGCGCGACAGCGGATCGAATGCACGCAGCAGGTCGTTCACGTCCGCCGGGTCGGCCAGCTCGAAGGCGCGTCCCGTCGACGGGCCGAAGGGGTGGCGGCCTGCCAGTGAGCGGTTGAAGCGGGTGGCGAACTGCGCCCACAGCTCCTGCTGGTCGCCGAACTGCAGTTCCTGGCAGCGCGCGAGCAGTGCGCTGTAGATCTGCTGGTGGCGGTCGGCGAAGTAGTCGCCGATGCGCGCGGCCGGTGCCTTGCCGGCCAGCTTCGCGCCGCAGGTCTCGCGATCGATCTCGGCGCCGGTGGTGGCCAGGAACTGTTCGAGCAGCAGCAGGCTGCTGTTCGGGTTCTTCAGCCGGTAGCGTTCCAGGTCGCGGTTGATCGCCTGCCAGCGCTGCGCGAGCACCGAGCCCGCGCCCACGCTGTCGAGCGCGGCGATGTAGCTGTCGGCCAGCTTGCCCAGCGTTTCCACGCGGTTGAACTGCTGGCCCAGGTAGGCTGCGAGGGAGCCCACGTCCGAGACGCCGAAGGCCACGAGCATCGGCCCGCGCTCGCCGCGCCAGGACTGGAAGTCGCGCCCGCGCATGGCGTAGAGCTCCGACTGGTTGAAGGCTTCGTCGACCGCTTCCAGCCGCTGCATCGCGTCGCGCGAGATCATCGCGCGAAGGTCTTCGGCGCGCGAGCCTGCGCCCAATTCGTACAGCAGCGCCTGGATCTTCACGAGGCGCTGGCGTGAGGCCTCGTAGGCCGCTGCCTGCGTGTCGATGGAGCGGCCGCCGTCGCCCATGCCGTTGGCGGCGTCTGCCACCTGGTCGACCACCAACTGCGCGAAGTGCGCGTTGAGCGCACCCTCGATGCCGGGGCGCAGCGCGGCCGGAAAGGCCTGCATGCCTTCGCTCATGTAGCGCTTGCGGATGTCGCCCACGGCCAGCGCCTGGTCGAGCCGTGGCAGGTCCCACACGGCCAGTGTGCGGGTGCCGCCGCCGGGCAGTTCGCGGTCGCGCGCGGGGGCCATGAAGGGCTGCGCCAGCAGGGCGGGGAGGGCGTCGCGCAGGGCGATGCGCTCGGGCGCCAGCGCGAAGCGGCCGTCCTTGTCCTGCCACACCAGGCCGGGCTGGGCGCCGCCGAAGCGCAGGTTGAACTCGACGCGGAACTTCTGGAATGCATCCTGCGCGCGGTTTCTCACCGCCTCTGCCGATTCCAGCCCCAGCAGCCGGTTCTGCTCGATGCGCGCGATGGTGCGGTCGTAGGAAGAGCCCAGCACCAGCACCGGCTGGCGCATCCAGCCGCCCTTGCCGGACGCGATCAGGTCTTCCTGGTCCTTGATGGCCGCGATCACTTCGCGGAAGCTGGCCGTGGTGCGGGTGAAGGTGCCGGTGCTCGCGAGCGACGGCAGCAGGCGCGCGAGCGACTGCTCCGAAACCAGCAGTTCGTTGTTGACGAAGAGCCGCGCATCGAGCTGCGCCGCGCCCTTGTCGAGCGCGCAGCGCAGCGCCGACTGCACCGGGGCCAGCGGAATGGCCAGCGCGTTGCCTTCGGCCGCCTGGCGGAAGTAGCGCAGGTTGCGGCTCAGGTCGGCCGGCAGTTCCGCGCCCAGCGCGTAGCGCACGGCCACGCGAAGGTCTTCCGCATTGCCGGTGGCCGGCTGGCGCAGCCGCTCCACTGCCTGCAGCGCGGCATCGAGCTGCTCGACCGAGCCCAGGTAGCGCTGCAGCGCGCCGAACTCGGGCTGGTCTTCCACCAGCAGGCCGTTCTTGCGCGGCGCGTCGCCGATGGTCCTGAAGCTCGGCGGAAGGCCGCAGCTCGCGCCCACGATGAATTCGCCGGTGGCTTCGTCCTGCTCCACGCCGCTCAACTGGCTTACGCGCGCCATCAGCTCGCGGCGCAGCGTGCTCACCGCGATGTCGCCGAACTCGCGTTCGATGCGCTCGATCACGCGCTCGTTCAGGTCGTCGAAAGGCTGCCAGGAGCCGGGCATGAAGAAGGAGTAGGTGCCGTCGGTGCGTAGACGCTCGTTCATGGCCAGCAGCGACAGCGCCTTGTTGCGGTACCAGGCGGTCGGTATGGCCTCGCCGCGCTGCAGTGCGCGCATGCGGTACTGCGCGTCGTTCTGCAGCTGGGCGAGGGCCGGCACCAGCGTCGCGTTGTGGCGGTGCAGCTGCCAGGTGGCCACGATCAGGCCGATGCCCCAGCCGCCCAGGAAGATCACCGCCGTCCAGCGCAGCGCGCGGTGCAGCACCGGGCGCGTGAGCGTCTGCGTGCGCGAGGGCCGCGTGAGGCCGTACTCCAGGAAGATCTTCTTCTCGAACAAATCGCGCAGGAAGGCCGGCTGGCGCATCAGCTGCGCGATCAGGTCCCCGCCGACGGGCTCCAGGTCCTTGTGGCCGTAGGCATCGTGCTGGGCGTCGATGGCCGCCACCGTCTGCGCCGATTCGCCGCTGTCGCCGGTGAGGTAGATGCCGCGGAAGAAGAAGGGCTCGTGGTATGCGCTCGGGCGCATCAACTCGTCGACATACAGCTGCAGCTGGCCGCGCAGCGCCTCGATGCGCGAGGGCAGCAGCAGCTGCGCGCCGGCGCCCTGCGGCTCCGTGCCGGTGGCGAAGAGCTCGGCCGACACGTCCGACACCGAGCGCACCACGGTACCCACCGCCTCGTCGACCCATGCCGGCTGGTAGGTGGTCGAGAGGTCGTAGGGCGAAGACCAGCCCAGCATGCTCGCGCGCAGCGGCTCCGGCAGGGCGCTCGCGAAGGCGCTGAAGCCTTCGAGCTGCTCCGCGCCCGTCACCAGCACGTACACCGCGAAGCGCATCGCGAAGCGGTTCTGCGCGAGCCACAGGCGCCGGTGCGCGAGCTTGGCGCGCTTGGAGAGCTCGAGCCGCCCGTCGGTGCTGTCGTCCACCAGCAGCGCGGCCGGGATGGTGATGACCACCGAGTCGAAGGGCCGCTGCGGCCGGTAGGCGCGGCACATGCCCAGGAACTCGTCCCAGGGTTTCTCTGAAGCATCGTCGTCGTCGGGCGAACCCAGGTAGGCGCCCTGGATGTCGATGACCACCCCGCGGTCGAAGAAGTGCCACGAGATGCCCTGCGTGGCCGCGGCCGACGCCGACTCGGTGCTCAGAGCGCTCGCCACGCCCGACTGCTCGATGGGCAGCTGCCGGTGGTCGTCGCCCTCGTTGAGCAGCATGATCCACGGGATGCCGTAGCGGTCGGCGCGCGAGGCGATGTTGCCCTCGATCAGCTCCACCGCCTGGCGGAACGAGCTGCGCAGCGAGTCGAAGCGGATGCGCGCGACCTTCGGGTCGCTCGACGGCTTGGCGTGCGAGCGCCGCGCCGCGAAGTACAGCACCATGCCGAGCACGAGCAGCACCACCAGCGTCAGCACCGCGATGGAAATCAGGAAGAGCTGGTCGGTCAGCATCGCGACGCCCCCCGGTGAATTCTGTGAAGACGCATGTCGTTCATCGCAGGTGTGCCCCCGATGCATCGACCGCGCCCGGCTGCAGCACCTGCCGCACCGGCCACGACTGCCACAGCCACAGCAGTTCCGACACCGCCAGCAGCGTGGCCACGCCCAGCAGGAACAGCACCGTCCAGCGGCTCAGGGTGGGCAGCTTGCGCGGCGCGATGTGCGAGAGCGTGCTCGCGTAGGCGCGCTCCGAGACCACGCGGTCGCGGCCCGAGAAATCGGCCGGCCGCTGGTAGACGAACTGGAAGAGCTCCTCGCGGTAGCCCAGCAGGCGCGCTTCCTCGCCCGCGCCGCGGTACTTGCCCTGGAAGCCCAGCGCCAGCGCGAAGAGGTACAGCCTTGCGATGTCGCGCTTGGAGGGCTCGCGCCCCGACAGCAGCTCCTCGATGCGGCTGAACACCAGGTCGCCCGCGATGTTGGTGCGAAAGAGCGACGACTCCAGCAGGTGGCCCGTCCAGCGCTCGCGGCCGATCCACGGCGTGTGCAGCAGGATCTCGTCGGCCAGCGCGGCCTTGAGGTAGCGCGCGTCGGCCACGTTCTCCAGCTCGAAGCGCGAGCTCTCGCGGCGCGATTCGAGCGACTGCAGCTCCAGCAGGTTCTCCAGGTGGCGCGCCAGCGTTTGCGCCACGGTGTCGATGTCGCTCTCGCGCGATTCGGCGGTGCGGTCGCGTGCCTTCACGATCTCGTCGTAGAAGGCGCGGAACTGCCGCGTGATGTGGTCGTCGACCGCGAGGTCGGGGAGGTTGCGTGCCATGGTCAGGTCAATCCTTGATGAACAGCACGATTTCCTGCGGAGGCTGCACGGTGGCGCCTTCGTTGGCGTTGGCGATCACCAGCAGCTCGCTGGGCACGGTCAGCCCCGGGCTGGTCTGGATCGCGTAGAGCAGGTAGCCCGAGCCGGGGCGCAGGCCCAGCTCGTCGGCCGACTCGATGCAGCGGCGCACCGCGCCCAGCACGCGCCGTTCGCGCAGCGAGGGGTAGGCCGACTGCGAGCCGACGATGGCGCTGTCCATCCAGGCCATCAGGTCCTTGTCGGACTGCCCGCGCAGGCCCACCACGATGCGTGCGCCCGACACCCACTGCGGCTGCAGCGTGGTCTCGAAGGCGCCCTGGCGGAAGTCGAACTTGTGCTCGCGGTACTCCTGGCTCACTTCCGACACCGCGTCGCGCAGCGCCAGCAGCAGCGGCTGGAACACGCGCGACGGGTCGGCGTGGTCGTAGTCCATCGGCACCGGCGGCACGCCGCCAGGGCGCAGCAGGCTCAGCGAGGCCAGCAGCGCGCACAGCGACCAGTACATCGGCAGCGGATGCAGGTGCGGCGTGCGCATCACCGCCTCCGCGTGCGGCAGGCCCGACAGCAGGCTGCGCAGCCGGTCCTTCAGCTCCAGGTGGGCGAGGCGGTCGTCGATGCGCGAGGAGGGCACCGCCGTCTGCTTCGCCACGAAGGCCGCCTTGCCGCGCAGCTGGCCGAGCAGGGCGGACGCGGCCGTCCACAGCGGGTTGTCGCGCGCCACTTCGAGCAGCGGCGGCTGCGCCTCGCCCAGCTTCACCACCTCGTTGTCCTTGAAGACCTGGCCCAGGCGCAGGTGGACGTGCGTGCCGGGCGGCACCGCGCCGGCGCTGAGCGCGAGGCGCGGCAGCATGCGCGGGATGTTCGCGGGCTCGGCGTCCGACACTGCGTCTTCCACCGGCGCGCCGGCCACCGAGCGGAAGCGCACGGTCGCGGCGCGATGCCGGTTGGGCGCGGTGACGGGCAGCGTGAGGTAGATGTCCAGCGGCTCGTTGGCCAGCCGCTCGGCATAGGGCGCGAGCGAGAGTTCGAGCGCGCCGTGCGCGGCCTCGGCGGCCGAGAACTGCACCGCGGTGCCGTCGGGCAGGATGGCTTCGAGCGCCAGCACGCGCAGCAGGCCGGCCGGCAGCAGGCCCTGGTCGAACACCAGGCGGCGCACGCCCCACGCGAAGGGCGCTGCGGCCAGCGTCTGCCAGGCCACGAGGGTGTCCATGCGCGCGGAGAACTGCTGGAAGTGCTGCGGCGACAGCAGCATGCCTTCATGCCACTCGACGCGGTCGGTGATGGGGGCGGCGCGGTGCAGGTCAGACATGGCGTGCTCCCGCGCGGCTGATTTGAAGTTGTTGGTTCACTTGAAGGAATCCGTGTTGTTCAGCGAGACGCGGCCGACACGTCGAAGCTCTGGGCATCGAAGCGGGCCACGATCGAGCCCTTGAGGTCTTCCACCCGGATGCGGTTCGCACCGGGCGTGGTGTAGTTCGCGAAGACGAGCACCGCCGCCACCCGCGGCGAGCCGATGGCGCTGGCGGGCACGCGGATCGTCTGTCCCGGCACCAGCTCCCATGAGAGGTACGACAGGCTCTGGGGAAAGGTCTTCTGCAGGTCGGCGCGCGCGCCGAACCACTTGGCGGCCGTGAGCTCGGTGACGCGCGCGAGCATCGCGTCGTCGAGCACCATCACCACGTCGACCGCCACCGGGCTGTTCTGGTTGGCGCCGGGCGCGGCGGAGAGCGTGAGTTCGTTCCAGCTCACCCGTGTGCCCTTGGGAAAGAGGCTGCCGCATGCGGCCAGCTGCAGGATGAGCAGCAGCGCCGCCATCCGCTTGAGAAGGTTCTTCGTCCGGTTCATCGCGAAATTCCTGTGTTCGCCGCGGCGGGGGATGCGTGCGTGACCGCCGACTTCGCCTGCCGCACGCCCACGGCAATGCCCATCAGCAGGATCAGCACCGAGGCCAGCACGCTGCAGCCCGCGAGCAGCGCGACGTGCCCGCGCGCGAACACGAAGCGCAGCGGCTGCGCGGGCTTGATCTCGGCGGCCGGCGCAGCCACGCGCTCCGAAGGCAGCCCGGCCGACACCACGGAGATCAGCGCGCAGGTGGCCAGCAGCGTCAGCAGGTTGCGCGGGCCCTCGCAGATCAGGTCGATGGCCAGGAACAGCGCCAGCGCCGCCTCGATGGGCAGCTGCAGCATCGACAGCACGATGCCCGCGTAGCCCACGTTGGTCATGCTGTTGTTGCCGGCCGAGGCGAAGGCCGCGATGGTCGCGCCGATGCCGATGGTGGCGATGTCGGCCGCGCCGAGCGTGCGGTCGTAGAGGTTGGCGACGAACAGCGCCGCCAGCACGTAGTAGAGCGCGGAGCCCGCGCGCAGGAACACCGAGGCCGTGGGCACCACGAGTTCGACGATGCCGCGGCTGAAGCCCAGCCGCGCGCTCATCGCCTCGATGGTGTGCGGGATGCTCGCCGTGGTGCTCGATGACATCAGGCTCACCAGCATCGGCGTCTTCAGGTGCTGCAGCACCTCGGCCAGCGGCTGGTTGCCGCGCCGGTGGATCACCGCGATGGCCGCGGTGCCCAGCAGCGCCACCAGCACCACGAAGTGCAGCAGGAAGCCGCTCATCGCGCGGATCGTCACCGCGTCGGTCTGCGACAGCACGTGCGCCGACATGCCGAAGGCCACCACCGGCAGCAGGATATTGGCGCGCGCGATGATGAGTTCGAGCGTGCGGTAGATGCCCTCGAACATGTGGTTGAGGGCCGCGTGCTGCGTGCGCGCGAGCGCCGCGAAGGCCAGCCCGAAGAGCAGCGCGCAAGAGAGGATGCCCAGCGAGCGCCCCTCCGCGAGCACGCGGAAGAAGTTGTCGGGCACCACGCTGGCGCGCGGGCGCTCGATCGACGTGGCCTGCGTGCCGTGGTCGTACAGGCGCATCTCGATGTCGCCGCCGTCGCCCGCCTTCTGCACCAGTTCGCCGAGGTGTTCGCGCGCTTCGGCGTCCAGCTGCGCGCCCGGCGCGTTGACCCAGCCCAGCGCGAGACCGGTCGCGGCGCAGCTCACCACCAGCAGCAGCGCAAGGCCCGCGATCATCGCGATGCGCCGTCCCGGAAAGGGCAGTCCCATGGTCTGGCGCAGGCCGAAGAAGGTCGCGACCACCAGCAGCGGAATGGCCGCCATGCTGACGATCGCCAGGTAGACCTTTGCCGCCGTGTACGCCACCTCGCCCAGCGCGGGCACGTACACGCCCGCGACGGCGCCTGCCGCCATGCAAACCAGCAGGGCGAGCAGGCTGTGGGACATGCGCGTCAGGAAACCCATGCCGGCTTGTTCCATCCCTTGTCGAGCGCGAAGGCGACCGTGGCGCGGGCCAGCTCCAGCGAGCTGTCGACCAGCGTGAGCGGCGTGAGCTCGGCGGCGCGTGCGGCCTGCGCTGCCTGTGCAGCCTGTGCAGCGATAGGCAGCTCGGTGCAGCCCATGATCACCGCGGTGGCGCCCGTCGCGGCCAGCGCCTCCAGCGCATGCGCGAACGCGGTCGCGCCGGCTCGCACGTCGCCACCCTTCACGGCGCGGATGCAGGCGTCGACATGGTCCTGGCCGGTGGCCGCGTCGGGCACGAGGAAGTCGATGCCGCGCTCGCGCAGCGCTTGCTGGTAGAAGCCCGAGGCCAATGCGCCGCGGGTGGCGAGCACTGCCACGCGCACCGGGCGGTCGTCGGACTGCGTCGCGATCGCAGCCACGCACGACTGCGCGATGTGGATCACCGGCGCGCGGCTGTGGGCTGCGATCTGCGCGTACCAGTGGTGCGACGAGTTGCAGGGGATCGCGATCACGCCCACGTTGGCGTCGTTGAGCACGTCGATGCCCGCGAGCAGCGCAGCCAGCGGATCGGGGCCGGTGCCCAGGATGGCGCTGGAGCGGTCGGGCACGTGCGGCAGGTTCGCCACGATCACCGGCAGGTGCTCCTGGTCGCGTGTGGCGGGCGTGAGCTGGATGATCTTCTCCATGAAGTCCACCGTTGCCGATGGACCCATGCCGCCTAGGACGCCGATGCGTGACATGAAGGCGCCTTCCTCAGATCTTCAAGGGCCGCGGGCACACCACGGCCACCGCGGCCGTGTTGCCGATGACCAGCACCAGCGTGCGCAGCATGTCGCACACCGGGTCCACCGCCAGGAACAGGATGAAGGCCGCCTCGAAGGGCAGGCCCAGGTAGGCGCAGGTCATGCCGATCAGCGACACCGTCACCAGCCCCGTCATGCCGGCCGACGCGAAGCCCGCGAGCACAGAGGATGTGAGCACGATGCCGATCTCCACCGGCGAGAGCGAGCGGCCGTAGATCTGCGCGATGAAGAGCGTGGCGCACACGTAGTACACGACCGGCCCGATGCGCAGCAGCGATACCGTCAGCGGCACCAGCAACTCCACGCGCGAGCGTGCGAAGCCCAGCCGCGTGACCAGGCTCTCGATCATGATCGGCATGCATGTCGCGCTGCTGCGCGTGGCCAGCGCCAGCGCGAACGGGCCGCGCAGCGCGTTGAGCGTCTGGCCCAGCGTGCCGTTCGAGCGCTTCCAGATGATGACCGCCGCCACCACCAGCAGCAGCGCCGACACGACGAGGAAGGCGACCACGAAGGCGCCCATGGCCTTCAGCGGCTCGATGCCCGTCTTGCCGAGCTGCGCCGCGCTCATGCAGAACAGCACCACCGGCAGCGGAAAGCTCAGCCAGCGCATCAGCGTCTGGCATGCGTGGTAGACGGTCTCCAGCGCCTGCGTGAGCCCATCGGAGATGCGCGTGGGCACGTGCCCCACGGCCAGGCCGAAGAGCAGCGCGAACACCAGCGTCTTCAGCGTGTCGCCGTTGGCAAGGGCCGAGAAGATGTTGGCCGGCACCAGACTCACCAGCATGTCGGCGAAGCTGGCGGTCTTCTTGACCTCGTCCACGCCGCGCAGGTTCATGGCCGTATCGCTGGCGCTCAGGTCGCCGCCCACGATCTGGCCGAAGGTGTGCATGGTGCTGCTCGGCAGGTTCTCGCCGGGGCGCAGGATCAGCAGCGTGGCCGCGCCCGCGATGGCCACGAAGGCCGAGAACGCGAGAAACACGAGCGCCACCCGGCCCAGCAGGCTGGCGGTGCCGCCGTCGCGGAACAGCCGCTGCAGGCTGAAGATCACGGCCGAGACCATGAAGGGCAGCGTGATCATCTTCAGCAGGTCGACGTAGATGTCGCCCACGAAGGCCAGCGGCGTGGCCAGCAGCGGCGCGAGCATGCCGAAGGCGACGCCTGCGCCCAGGCTGATGATCACGACCCAGGGGTTGAGGACGAAGGCGTAGATCTTGGAGGTGTTCATGATGATTAGGGCGGGCTGTGCCGTTCAGCGGTCGAGTGCCTGGAGCACCTTCTGGATGTCCAGCTTCTCGGCGCGCTGCGCGAGGAACTGGTTGACGAAGGCCAGCAGCGTGGTGTCGGTCACGGCCACGCCGATGCCCAGCGTGTCCTCCAGGTCCTTCAGCGTGACGGTGCGCAGCACCAGCGAGACGGTCGGGTCGGCCTTGAGCACGCGCTTGACCTCGAACTCGTCGCGGTAGGCGCTCACGATCTCGCCCTTGTTCACGGCCACCAGCACGTCGTTCCAGGTGGCGAATTCCTGCACCTTGGCGTGCGGGAAGTTGGCGCGCGCGTAGTCGGCGAACGACGACTTGGCGATCACGCCGATGCTGCCGTCGAAGTTGCGGATGACCTCCGGCAGCGGGCGCCCGCGCGCGAGCTGGGCGAACTTCACGCGGTTGAGGATCAGCGAGTGGTTCAGCGTGAGGTAGGCGTCGCTGAAGGCGATGGTCTGCGAGCGCGCCAGCGTGCGCGAGAGCTTGCTGATCGCCAGGTCGGCCTGGCCGCTGGCCAGCAGGTCGACCACCGCGTTGAAGGTGCCGGCCTCGCGGTTGAAGCGCAGCTTCACGCCCAGCTCCTTGGCCAGCGACTGGGCCAGGCCCACCTCCAGGCCGGTCCACTGGCCGCCGTCGTCGAAGAAGAAGAAGGGCGGCGTGTCGACCTTGAGCATGGCCACCACCAGCTCGCCGC
Organism: uncultured Variovorax sp.; assembly: GCA_913776885.1. GTDB lineage: Bacteria > Pseudomonadota > Gammaproteobacteria > Burkholderiales > Burkholderiaceae_C > Variovorax. The sequence goes on along the minus strand of CAJYQC010000349.1, from coordinate 520 downwards.
GGTTCACGATGCGGGCGATGTCCGGCGCGAGCAGGCGGCCGTCTGCCACGCGCACCAGGCCGTTCACGAGCGCGGGGGGCGGCGTGGGGGCGGCGGGTTCGACAGCGAAGGCTGCTGCTGCCGGGGCAGGCGTTGCCGCTGGCGCTGCGGCCGTTGCAGTCGCGACGGTCGCGGCGGCAGCCCCGGCAGGTGCCGAGAGCGTGCCCTGCACCACCGGCCGTTCGCCCGCGGCGAGCGCGCTGGCGCCGGCGCAAAGGCCGGCGAGTGCCAGCAGGGTGGGAAGGGCGAGGCGGCGCAGCGCGTTGTGCATGCCCGTGAGGTGTGGTGCGTTGTTCGACATGCTTGGGGTCGGTTGGGTCATTGGGCTGGAGCCGCGGGAGCCGGGGCCGGCGCGGTGGAGGGGGATTGCGGCAGCGCCTGCTGCTGTGCCGGGGCAGCTGTGGCGGGCATCGGCACCGGCGAGGGCGCCACCAGCTTGCCGATCTCGATGCCCATCAGGAACAGCAGGACGCACAGCAGC